>NZ_CP014571.1:2526964-2842834 GCF_017357425.1 Arthrobacter sp. D5-1
GCGTAACGTAGCTCAGTTCTACATTCCGGTGACGGGTCACCACAGCCTGGTAACCGTTGACGGAGAGGCAGCCCTCATAGAAGGAGGCCGTCTCCACCCCCAGCGGACGGCACTGCGGGTTCACGATGGCGAAAAACTCCATATGCTCCCGATGCCGTACCGCGGCGGAGGCGGGGTCAAGATCGTACTGGTCCTCCAGCACGGCCAACTGCAGGGGGATGCCCAGCTGGGGTGCAGCCAACCCGACGCCGGGAGCGTCGTGCATCACCTCGCGCATCCGCTCCACCAACGCCATCAGTTCGACGTCGTCCAGCTGGCCATCGAAGGGGGCGGCGAGTTGACGCAGCACGGGGTGTCCAGCCTGGACGATCGTGGGAAGTTCTTCCGCATCAAGCAACCTGCGGACGGCGTCCCGGATCTGGGTGGGGTTGTAGTCCGTGGCTGGGCTCGCGGCCTCGTGATGAGGTTGATGGTTCATGGCACGAGCCTATCGCCATGCCAGTCTGTTGCGTTGGGCTAGGCTCGATGAATGACCGATTCATCTTCTTTGGACCACGTATTGGGGTTCGTCAGGACTGTTGAAGCCGGCGGCGGAGCTGCTGAGCTGCGGCCCTACCTTGCTGAGGACTTCCAACTCACGGAGTGGCCCCATGCGTTGTCCAAAACAGGTTCCACCAGGAACCTGCAGGACACTCTGGCCGGCGCCGACCACAGCAAGGACATTGTTGCCGATCAGCGTTTCGAGGTGGTCCGCACCACCAGCGAAGGCGACCGCGTGGTACTCGAGATGAACTGGTCGGCCACGCTGCTCCTTGACCTCCCGCACTGGGACCGCGGCGATACCATCAGGGCCAGGAGCACAGCGGTCTTTGAGCTGCGGGACGGGCTGATAGTCAGCCAGGATACGTACGACTGCTATTACACGACGCCGGAGTAGCTAACGCATGGTGAAACGCCGTTCCACCACCCCTGCTATTGATGGAAGCCCGAGCACGCCGGCGAAGAACCTGTTCCGGGCGTCCATGACCGACGGTGGCAACGGCCTGCCCAGCGCCATGTTAAGTCCGGCCTGACGCGAAGCCCGTTGGGCCGCCTTTTTGCGGGACCGTTCGAAATGCTCCAGCAGCCGCCCCACGTCGGCCCCACCAAATGAAGCATCCATGATCGGTGCAAGTGCCGCGGCGTCCAACCAGCCCAGGTTCATGCCTTGACCACCGATCGGACTGATTTCGTGGGCGGCGTCGCCGAGCAACACCACCCGGCCGTGGACCATTCGCGCCGCAAGCCGGGACCGCACCTCGAAGGCACTCAGCATGGTGTTGCTGCGGGCGTCCGGAACTTCGCCCGTTCTGGCGCCGATCAGCTCAGCCAGCCCGGCCGCCGTCGTGCCCTTGTCGGGTGACCCCAGCCTCACCACCCATCGGCGCACCCCGTCCGGCAGCGGAAACGACTCCACAATCCCGGCCGGTTCCAGATAGAGGACGGCATCCGTGCCATGGGGAGTGGCATCAGCGAAATCACCCATGATGTAGCAGTCCGGATAGCTCCGTGACGGCAAGTGCGGCAGGATCCTTTGGCGGATCGCTGAGTGCGCCCCGTCTGCGGCTACCACCAACCGGGCGCGGAACTCCAGGCCTCCAACGGCTGAATCCGCCAAGACGCGCACGGACCTGAAGTCATCCACCACTTCCTGGACATCCGCACCGCGGACGATCGCCGCGGAGTCCAGATCCATGACAGTCCTTTCCAGGACCTTTTCGGTAACCGTCTGCGGTACCGCAAGGATGAACGGGAAGTGGGGGTCGCCGTCGAACGCCAGCCGGGCAACCATGCGCCCCTGGCTGTAGGCAACTCCACGGTGGATATGAACGCCGGCTGCAATCAACTCTCCGGCAACCCCGGCGCGGGCCAGCTCCGCCAACGCCGGTGGATGGATACCGATGGCCCGCGAACTGTCACTGTGGCTGGCCCTCCGTTCCAGTATCCGCACCTGATGCCCTTGCTGAAGCAACAGGGCTCCCATGAACAGTCCCACGGGCCCGGCACCGACGATCACTACGTCAAACATTCTCTTCCCTTGTTTCCGAATCCGGGCGCTCCTCGTGGACCAGCAGGTGATGCCAAAGACCATTTGCCTGGACCCTCCAACTCGCCGGAACGGTGGATGCCAGTTCCGCGGCGGTGTAGCTGCGCTTGATGGATACAAGGCCGTCGCCCCAGATAAAGGAGCCCAGGCCCAAGGGCCAGAAAAAGGCCATGAACAGCAGGTAGGAGACGTTGCTGCGTTTGAGGTCGTTGTGGAGGACGAGGCCGCGGCTGAGCGCCTCCGAGTCGCGCAGGACACCGGCGATCTGCCCGGCGTCGAGGTGGTGAAGGATGTGGTTGGAGATAACGAAATCGAACACCAGCCCTTCTGCGACGAGCTCGGAACTGTGTGCTTGACGGTAGGTGACACCCTCCATCGCGGGAAGCTTCGCGGCAAAGGCAAAAGCCCTGGCATCCGGATCGATCGCAGTCACAGTGAGACGGAAGCCATCCTTCCGGGCCCACCCAGCAAGGCTCCGTGCCACGTCACCACTGCCGCACCCGATGTCCAACAGCGACGCTGCGCCCTTGGCAGCCAACACCGGGCGGATCCTGCGGCGATAGGTACCGCTCCACCCCGAAAGAAGACTGTTGACCACCGGAAACCTGGCATAGGTCCGGGTGAGGCGGTCGGGGTCGCAGTCAGCCCTGTCCATCTCCTCCACAGACGACAGATCCCTGTCCCGAAGGGACCCCCAAGGACTCACAGATCGGGGGAGACCAGCGTGAAGAGGCCCGTCTCCACCGTCAGGCCTGGACCGAACGCCATGGAACAGATACGTTCTTCGCGTTCGGTAGCGGCCTGGCCCAACATGTACTTCAGGACGAAGAGCACCGTAGCGCTGCTCATGTTGCCGTATTCACGCAGTGTCTCCCGGGCCGGAATCAATTGTTCCTGGGTTAGCTCCAGCTTGGACTCGACCTTGTCAAGGATGCTGCGGCCGCCCGGGTGGATGGCCCAATGGGTGATATCCCGGTAAGGGAGCCCAGCGAGATTGGGTTCCTTGGCGAGGAGTGGTTCCAATGCCCCTGTGATGTGTTCCTCGATGATGTGGGGTACGTAGGAGCCCAGCACCATTTCGAATCCTTCGTCGCCGATGTTCCAGGCCATGGCTTCCTCGCCCACAGGCGTGAGAACCGTTTCGAAGTGGTCCAGCCTGATGACCGGTTCCGGTCCTTCGGGTTCCCGGGCCGTCACGACGGCTGCCGCCGCGCCGTCACCGAAGATGGCCGAACCCATGATGGTGTCGGGATCGTTGGAGGTGCGGACGTGAAGGGAGCAGAGTTCAACACAGATGACCAGGACCACGGCCTCCGGATCAGCCACGCAGAACTGTTTGGCGGCTTTGAGGGCAGGGAACGCGGCGTAGCAGCCCATGAAACCCAGGTGGTAGCGCTGGACGGCAGGGTTCAGGCCCAAGGCCCTGACAACCTTGTAATCGGGGCCCGGATTGAAGAAGCCCGTACAGGACACGGTGATGACGTGGGTGATGTCGTCGAGGTCGATACCGGAAGCTTGGGCAACCGCCGTCTTTCCGGCCTCCACAAACAGCTTGGTGGCTTCGGTAGCGAAAATTTCGTTGCGTACTTTGGTGCTGGGGCTAAGGACCCTGTTGGTTTCGGGGTCGAAGAACTTGGGATTCTCCGGATGGGCATCAAGGCTGAGCTCGGCAACGGCCGTGTAGCGGGTGTCGATTGCCGCCGAGTCGAAACAGGTGGTGACCAGGCGCGTTCCCAGTCGTGTCAGGCCTGGTTGGGAGGCGAAGACTTCGCGGGCCTGCTGCTGCACGAGGATTGTTGGCGGAACTGCGGTTTCAAGGGACCTCACGTATACCGGCATGCTTCATTCTTAGCGAGTAAACGGAGGAAGACAATGGCAGAATCGAACTTACTGACCGAGGCTGGTCACGGAAAGCCAGGCGACGCCGACGGGGGACTGTTGGGCAGCGTCGCCCCACAGATGGAGAAATGATGACTATTGCCGCGAGCACTGACACAGAGTTTCCCGAGCCGCATGTCGCAGACACCCACGATCTCATCAGGGTCCAGGGTGCGCGCGAGAACAACCTGAAGGACGTCAGCATCGAGATTCCGAAGCGCCGGCTGACGGTGTTCACGGGCGTCTCCGGCTCAGGAAAGAGCTCCCTGGTTTTCGCCACGATCGCTGCAGAGTCGCAGCGCATGATCAACGAAACGTACAGCGCTTTTGTCCAAGGGTTCATGCCCTCGCTGGCCCGCCCCGACGTGGACGTGTTGGAAGGCCTGACGACGGCCATCATCGTTGACCAGGAGCGCATGGGCTCCAACCCCCGTTCAACAGTTGGCACCGCCACGGACGCCAACGCCATGCTCCGGATCCTCTTCAGCCGTCTCGGCCAACCACACATTGGTTCACCCAACGCCTACTCCTTCAACGTCCCCACGGTGAAGGCCAGTGGAGCCATCACAGTAGAGCGCGGCGAGGGGAAAACGAAGACAGAGAAAGCCACGTTCAACCGCTTGGGCGGTATGTGTTCACGCTGCGAAGGCATGGGATCCGTCAATGACTTCGATCTCACGGCACTCTACGACGACACCAAGTCGCTCAGCGAAGGCGCGCTCACCATTCCCGGGTACACCATGGATGGTTGGTATGGACGGATCTTCAGCGGTTCCGGGTTCTTCAATATGGACAAGCCCATAGCCAAGTTCACCAAGAAGGAACTCCACGATCTCCTGTACCGTGAGCCCACCAAAATCAAGGTGGAGGGAATCAACCTCACCTACGAAGGCGTCATCCCCAAGATCCAGAAGTCGATGCTCAGCAAGGACGTGGACGCCTTGCAGCCCCACATCCGCGCATTCGTTGAGCGGGCCATCACGTTCACCACATGCCCGGAGTGCGAGGGCACCAGGTTAAGCCCCGAAGCACGGTCTTCGAAGATTAACGGCAAGAGTATCGCCGATGTCTGCACCATGCAGATCAGCGACCTCGCTGGCTGGATCCGCGAACTCCATGAGCCCTCAGTGGCGCCCCTCCTGAAAGGACTCCAGCACCTTTTGGATTCTTTCGCGGAGATCGGCCTGGGCTATCTGTCGCTCGACCGGCCTGCCGGCACGTTATCCGGGGGAGAGGCGCAGCGTACCAAGATGATCCGGCACCTGGGATCCTCCCTCACCGATGTGACGTACGTTTTTGATGAACCCACCATCGGACTCCACCCGCACGACATCGAGCGAATGAACCAACTGTTGCTGCAGTTGCGGGACAAGGGCAACACGGTGCTCGTGGTGGAACACAAGCCCGAAACGATCGCAATCGCAGACCACGTGGTTGACCTTGGCCCCGGCGCAGGAAGCGGCGGGGGCTCTGTCTGCTACGAGGGAGATCTGGAGGGTTTGCGGGGGAGCGACACCATCACTGGGCGCCACCTGGACGACCGTGCTTCGATCAAGGATTCAGTACGTTCTGCCACCGGCCAGCTGGAGATCCGGGGCGCCTCAACCAACAACCTCAAAAACGTCGACGTCGACATCCCCTTGGGCGTTCTCTGCGTTCTGACCGGCGTGGCAGGCTCAGGCAAAAGCTCACTGATCCATGGCTCGGTGGCCACGCGTGAGGGCGTGCTGGTGATCGACCAAGGCGCCATCCGCGGCTCGCGCAGGAGCAACCCCGCCACCTACACCGGACTCCTGGAACCCGTCCGTAAAGCCTTCGCGAAGGCAAACGGTGTGAAGCCGGCCCTGTTCAGCTCCAACTCGGAAGGCGCCTGCCCTACATGTAATGGCGCCGGTGTCATTTACACTGACCTCGGAGTCATGGCGACCGTGGAATCCACCTGTGAAGAATGCGATGGAAAGCGCTTTCAGGCATCAGTTCTGGAATACAGGCTGGGGGACCGCAATATTGCAGAAGTGCTTGCAATGTCTGTGGATGAGGCGGAAGTCTTCTTCAAAGAAGGAGAGGCCAAAACGCCGGCCGCGCACAAAATTCTGGACCGCTTGGCAGATGTTGGCCTCGGCTATCTGACCCTTGGCCAGCCGCTGACCACGTTGTCCGGCGGTGAGCGCCAGCGCCTGAAGCTCGCCACGCAGATGTCCGAAAAGGGTGACATCTACATCCTGGACGAGCCGACCACCGGCCTACACCTGGCCGATGTCCAAAATTTGCTGGGAATGCTGGACCGCCTGGTGGAGTCGGGCAAATCCGTGATTGTGATCGAACACCACCAAGCAGTGATGGCGCACGCCGACTGGATTATCGACCTGGGACCTGGCGCAGGACACGACGGCGGAACGATAGTTTTCGCCGGAACGCCGGCTGAGCTTGTGGCCGGGAAATCAACGCTGACGGGCAAGCACTTGGCGGCTTACGTAGGTGCCTGACGGCTCCAAGCACTGCTGGCCGATAGATTTACGCCGGCCAGCAGTGCCGTTGTGGGCTCTTCCGCGGTAGATCTCAGGCAGGACCCTCACCCCTTCCTGATACCTTTCCAGAACGCCGATAATCTACATTATGTAAAGTAAGGTGGATGAGGTCCTCCCCGTTGACGCCAGCCGCATCGCGCCTTGCCTCATGCTGCTTTATTTCACGCCGAACTTCGCACTAGTGCGGCCAGCATTGGGCTGACGTCAGGACATTCTGCGGCGCCGAGTCAGGGAAACCAACCGTCTTCGCTGCACTTGACCCTTGCTGCACTCCTGCTAGTATCGAAAAAACGAAAGCATGTCCTATCAAAAGAACAAAGGGTGACATACTCGGCGCGTCGTACGTAGTGGCGGAGCGGAGTTGAGCCGGGAACGCGGGGAACATTCAGTGGCGAATCAACTTGGCCTGAACATCGACCGATCCTCCCCCGTGCCCCTTTACCATCAGGTCGTCCAAGGCATCGAAGCCGCGATCCACAGCGGCCTCCTGGAGCCCGGAAGTCGGCTGGATAACGAGATTGACCTCGCAGCACAGCTCAACCTGTCCCGGCCCACCATGCGTAAAGCCATGGATGAACTGGTCCGTTCCGGCCTTCTGGTCCGCAAACGCGGCGTCGGAACCCAGGTGGTCTCCAGTCAGGTTCGTCGGCCGCTGGAGCTCTCAAGCCTGTTTGACGACCTCACCAACAACGGCAAGAAACCCACCACGGAAGTACTGAGTTTCTCCCACATGGAGGCTGACGCGCCAACTCTGGCAACTCTGCAACTCCCGGCCGGTTCCAAGGTTTACCACTTCACCCGCCTACGCAAAGTGGGCGGTAAGCCATTGGCGTTGATGGAGAACTGGGTTCGCGACGACATCGCCACTATGGACGAAGCCATGCTTGCGGCCGAGGGCCTCTATGCGATTCTGCGCAGGGGTGGTGTGAACTTCCGCTTGGCCACGCAGCGGATCGGCGCAATGATCGCCAATGACTACCAGGCACCCCTTCTTGAAACCGACGTCAACTCTGCTTTGGTCACCATGGAACGCACCGCGGTAGACGACACCGGGCGACGGGTCGAAACCGGCCATCACGTGTACCGCGCCGATTCCTACAGCTTTGAAATGACCCTCGTACAGCGCTAAACGCAAAGGACTCCCCTGCCATGACCAATTGGGTCTACCCCCTGGGCACCGCCGCAGACGGCGACTGGGATATTTCACTCGGAACCTCCGACTCCGCAACGGTGGTGGACGGCTGGGCCCATACGGGACTGAAGGTCGCGACGCTCGCCGCGGGCGCCGCCGTCGAACTTCCAGCGGTGAGTGAGGAACGGATTGTGGTTCCCCTCAACGGATCATTCACTGTCACAGTGGACGGCGTCGAACACCCCCTTGGGGGACGTTCATCCGTATTCAACGGTCCCACTGACGTCTTGTATTCAGGCATAGGCAAAGCAGTCACCATCAGTTCGTCCGACGGCGGTCGCGTCGCTGTGGCCACTGCCCCGGCACAAGCCTCCCACCCAACGCGACTGGTAACAGCTGCTGAGACGCCTGTTGAATTGCGTGGAGCCGGCAATTGCTCACGGCAAGTCCACAATTTCGGGACACCGGCTGCCCTGGAAGCAGACCGTTTTATTGTCTGCGAGGTCATCACCCCTGCCGGCAACTGGTCCTCCTATCCCCCGCATAAGCATGATGAGGAGAAGGACGGAGAAACGCACCTCGAGGAAATCTACTATTTCGAGACCCAGGTTGCCGCCGGCTCCGGCGCTCCTTCCGACGCGGATGCCATTGGCTATCAGCGCGTTTATGCCTCTGATGAGCGCCCCATTGATGTTTCGGCAGAGGTCCGCACGGGTGACGTAGTCCTGGTTCCCTACGGCTGGCATGGCCCCGCCATGGCGGCTCCTGGCTATGACATGTATTACCTCAACGTGATGGCTGGTCCCGGACCGGTCCGCGAATGGCTTATCAGCGACGACCCCCACCATGGCTGGGTCCGGCAGAGTTGGGACGGCCAGGACATCGACCCACGGCTTCCGTTCGGGGTTTGATCCGGCCGGTGGCCTTTCGCTGCAAAGAGAAAGCCTCCTCCAGAATCCTTTGGATCCTGGAGGAGGCTTTTCGTTCGTCAGAACGTGACTGTCAAGGCCACCTTTACCGGCGATCCGGTGACCAACGATTCCTGGGCCGCGTCTGCCACCCGGGATGCTGCTACGGCATCTTCAGGCGTGCACGGGTTCTCCCGCTCCCCCAGAATCAACTCAACGAATGCCGCCATTTCGGTGCGGTATGCCGCCTCGAAGCGCTCGGCAAAGGTCTGGTGCGGAGTCCCCGCCGGGAAGTTGACACCCGGTTCAGCCGAAACCATGGCAGTCTTCGCGTCCAAGCCCACCATGACTGATTTGTTGGAACCCTGGATCTCCAGGCGGACGTCGTGGCCCGCCCCGTTGTAGCGGCTTGCCGAGACTGTTCCCATGGTGCCGTCGTCGAAGGTGACCACGGCAAGTGCCGTGTCCACATCGCCCACAGCACCAATGGCGGGATCACCGTTGTTGGAACCCTTGGCATACACCTCAACGATTTCCCGCCCCGTCAGCCAGCGGAGGATGTCGAAATCGTGAACCGAGCAGTCGCGGAACAGACCACCGGATGTCGCCAGGAACTCCACGGGCGGCGGGGTCATATCGCAGGTAACGGCACGCAACGAATGGATCCACCCCAGTTCTCCGGCCTGGTAGGCGCGTTGAGCTTCGAGGTAGCCCGCGTCGAACCGGCGTTGATGGCCGATTTGCACCACGCCGTTGTTGTCCCTGATGTAGTCCAGCACCGGAAGCGCATCAGCCACGTTCATTGCCACCGGCTTCTCACAGAAGACCGGAATGCCGGCGTCCACACCCGCCCGAATGAGCTCGGGGTGTGTCCCTGTTCCAGTGGCTATGACCAGGCCGTCCAGTCCGGACGCGACGAGCTCCGGGACAGTCGGCACAAATTCAGCGCCGAGGTCCGCCGCAACCGTCCTCGCGTGCTCAGATGCAACGTCAGTGAGGCGAAGTCGCACCTTGACACCTTTGTTACTGAGGTCCGCGTTCAAGGCAGTGATGTTGTTCGCGTGCATGACGCCGATGCGTCCCACGCCGACCAAGCCGAGAATGATGTCTTTCATGATGTTCCTTCCGGGAAAGTACTGCTACAAGATCGGATGGGCTGAGCCGTCATGTCGCCTTCGCCAGGGAACACGATTCCCACCTGGCGGCGGATCACGTCAGCAACTTCAAGTGTGCGAATGGAATCTGCGAGCATTCGTTGGCCCGCCTGCAGGCCACCCTCGGCAATGGTGCGGGCCACGGCTACAGCCTCGTAGTGCAGGCCTTCGAAATGTCCGCCTCGTGCTTCGTCGTAACGAAGCCGGTGACCCTCGGGGAATCTGACCTCGAACGCGCCCGGCATATTAAAGGGGCCTTCAATCACCAGAGTCGCCAGGGTACCCACAATCGTGGCTGCCGTGGGTGTGAAATTGTGCAGGTGGGTGTTCACGGTTGCCTGCGCACCGCCGTCGAACGACATGATGGCTGATAATTGGGCATTGACCCCTGTCTCGTGGGGCTGACCCAGTGAATGGAGCCGACGTGGACTGCCCAACACCTCCGTGACCAGTGCCAGAGGGTACGTCCCGAGGTCAAGAAGCGGGCCTCCGGCCAGTTCGGGATTAAAAATTGTCAATGGCCAGTTGTTTCTGCCCATGGACGGCCACTAAAAGTGCCCGCTGGTGGCCAGTAAAACTGCCCGGTGATGGCCAACAGATCTGCCCACTGATTGGTTCGGCGGGATTGGCCATCGTGGGGTTGATCAGTTCAGTCGGGTTACTCCTTTCCCGGCGAGGGCCTGGGTGAGGCGGACGGAATCGCCGCTGGTCTGACAGACGTGGGCGTGGTGCAGCAGCCGGTCAACGGTGGCGGTTGCGAGGGTTTTGGGCATGAGCTCGTCGAATCCGGCGGGGTGGAGGTTGGAGCTGATCGCGATGGACCGTTTTTCGTAGGCTGCGTCCACGACCCGGTAGAGACCTTCGGCGGCGTCCGTGGCCACCGGCAACAGGCCAATATCGTCAATGACCACGAGCTCCGCGCGGAGAATCCTGGCCACGGCCCGGGTGACGCTGTCGTCGGTTCGGTGGGCGCGGATCAGGACGCCGAGGTCTTCGAGCCTGAACCAGGCGACCCGCATTCCGGCTTCAACGGCCTGCTGGCCGAGGGCTTCGAGGAAGAACGTCTTCCCGGTCCCGGAGGGCCCGCAGACGACGAGGTTTTCCCTGCGGGTGATCCATTCCAGGGTCCGGAGGGCCTGCTGGGTCGGGGCAGGGATGGAGGACGCTGCAGGGTCCCACGCCTCGAAGGTCTTCCCGGTCGGGAAGCCTGCTGCTTTGCGGCGGGAAGCGAGCATGGACCGGGCCCGACCGGCGGCTTCCTCGGTGAAGAGTGCTTTGATGACCTCGGTTGGTTCCCACCGCTGGGCGCGGGCGGTCGCGATCAGGTCCGGTGCCAGTGCACGGGCGTGGGGCATTTTCAGGGACCGCATAAGGGCTTCCAGGTCCGCCGGCAACGGCGGAGCGGCGGTGTTGGCTGTGGTGACGGGGCTCATCGGGCCTCCTCCGGCGTGATTTTGGTCGTGGTGTTGGTTGTGGTGTTCAGGGTCGGGTTGCCGATCGCGGCCCACGCGCCGGTTCCCTGAGTCAGGGAGGTGGCTTCGTTGGCCGCGTGGGTGGTCGTGCGGCGGATGTTGGCGTTCAGGATCGAGGCGAGGTCCTGGTGCGCGAACCGGCCATGTAGTGCGGCGTCGCCCAGGGCCCGGTCGACCTGGTCGGTGCCGGCGATTTTGGCCAGCGTGACGGCTTCTGCCATTTTCACGTTGATCCGTGCGGTCCCGGCCGCGGCGGCCTCCATCAGCCAGGTCCTGGCGCCTTCGCCGATGGCCAGGAACGCTGCCTCGTCCGCGCTGCGGGCCCTGACCTCGTAATCGCCGGGGACCCTGGTCCGGGTTCCCGGGAAGTGTTCGTCGTTGATGGCGGGACTGCCGGGCCGGGCCCGATCATGGCGGGCGACTTCGACGGGCCCTGCAGTGCCGTGGTGGACGATGATGACCTGCTCGCCGGGCCCGGTCCCGTGGGTGCGGACGAACACCCGGGCTCCGAGCAGGTGGGCCGGGACGGAGTACTGGGCGTTTTCGAAGGTGACCATTGGGGTGTTCTCCGGAACCATGCGGGCGAGTCCGAAGGCGACCGTGTGGGCGGTGTCCGGGATACGGTGCAGCCGCGGGGCTTCCTCGGCGAGCATGGCTGCGGGTTTGCGCCGCGTCGTCCGGTGCTCACGGTGATTGACCTCGTCCATGAACGCCGTGCAGGCGGCCTCGAGCTCGGCGAAGGTGGCGTATTCGTCGCGGAGGTTGGTGTCTTTGGGCACGAGGTCGGCCTTGGCGAGCTTCACGGACGCTTCCACCCCGCCTTTGGTGGCCGGGTCCGCGGGCTGGCAGGTCAGCACGGTCACCCCGTAGTGCCGGGCGAAGTCCAGGGTCTGCTGGTTCCGCACCGGGACCCCGGCAACGTGGGAGGTGGTCACGGTCTTCTCGTTGTCCGTGAGGACATAGGTCGGTGCTCCGCCGAGGATCCGGAAGCACCGGTCCAGGGCCGCGAACACGCTCGGCGCCGTCCTGTCCTTGAGCGGGATCACGATGCGGAAGCGTGAGAACGCCAGCCACGCCACGAACAGGATCGTCTTCACCCCGCCGATCCGTGGCCCGTCGCCGAAGTCGTACTGCAACCACATCCCAGGTTCAGTGATCCACGGCCGATGGACGCGGGTGTGGCCCAGCCGCCACGCGTCCTTGACCTGCGCAATCGCCCGGCGGGTGGAGCGCTCCGAACCCGCATAGCCCAGAGCGAGGAGCTTCTCGTGGGCCTTGTCAGCGCGGATCCGGCCCTTGGAGGCTTCCACCCATTCTTCGATCTTGGGCAGGAACGGGTCGGTGACCCGGCCCCGTGCCGTCGGTTCCCCGATCGGCCGGCCTGCGTCCCGGGCGGTCACGTGTTTGGCAACAGTGTGGTGCGAGCAGCCCGTGAGCTCCGCAGTGGCGCGCAACGATCCGGTCAGGTCGTAGGCAGCAAGAATTTCCATGATTTCTCCGTCAGACTTCATACAGGGCCTCTTCCTGGTTCGCTTGGTGCGCTTAGACACCGTCATCAAACCCCAGGGAGAGGCTCCCACCGCTTAAGACGCGGTCGGTTCAGTAAGGAAGTGGGCAGATCTCATGGCCACCATCGGGCAGTTTTACTGGCCGTCAGTGGGCACTTTCGTGGCCGCCTATGGGCAGTTTTTCATGGCCGCTAACAAAAAATGCGGTGTGCGGGATCGAAGTGCTCACCATACTCGGCAACAACAGTGGTGATGGAACCCAGCGTTCCGGCCTCCAGGAGTTGCCTGATCACATCGAACTTCGGCAGGAAGAAGGTCCACATGGCTTCGGCGGCAAACACTCCCGCGGCCCCTGCCCGCGCAGCAATGTCCTTCGCTTCGCGGGCATTGAGCCCCAGGGGCTTTTCGATCAGTACATGCTTGCCGGCGTCGATCGCCAATACCGCTGACGCGTGATGCACGGTGTGGGGCGTACAGACGTAGACAATGTCCACGTCCGCAGCGGCGGCAAGTTCCTCATAGCTGCCATAGGCGGCTGGTATGTTGAATGCCTCCGCAAAGGCTTTTGACCGGCTTAGCGAACGGGATCCGACGGCGGTTATCACCTGCCCGGTATGCGCCTGGACAGATTCCGTGAACCGTTCGGCGATCCACCCCGGTCCCATGATGCCCCAGCGAAAGGCCGGAGCATCCCGGGATTCCGGGACACGGGACTGTGGCAGCAAAGCAGGCCTCATGAATAGCTGACTTTCGTAGAGGCACCGTCGTGGTGCAGTGACTGGATCATTGCCTGCGCAACGAGTGCTGCGTTGAGTCCTTCCTGCGCGCCGGCCAGCGGAGGCTTCCCTCCGTTGGCAAGTGCGGAGATCCAGGCCTGCAACTGGATCCGGTACGCATCGGCGAACCGGGGACGCCAGTCAGGCGGAATGGCCTGTTGCTTTGTTCCGTCCTGTTCCATACCGAGCAGGGAAGTATCCCGCAACGCCGTAGTTCCCAGCTCGGAGACCACCTCACAGCGTGTGGTGTAGCCGTACCGGGCATTGAGGTACAACTCCAAAGTAGTGAGTGTTCCATCCGCGGTACGAAGTGTCATGAACGACGGATCCTGAAGTCCGTCTCCTGCATTTCGGGTGCACTTTCCTGCCTGCCACGACACTTCTGCAATGGGCGAGTCCAAGAGCCAGGGAATGATATCCAGCTCGTGAATCGCTGAATTGGTAATAGCGGATTCCGAAGTGGTTCCGGGTGCTGCGGAAGCATTGCGACTGATGCAATGAACCATCAGGGGCTCCCCTTGCGACCTCTCCTGCACGGTTTTCCGGAGTGCCACGTAGCCAGGGTCAAAACGCCTCATGAAACCAAGGGAAAGAAGCGAGGTTCCCGTTGCGGCAACCATGTCGGCGTCGGCTGCCACCACTTCCAGGCTTTCCAAAAGCGTCGGTGCCAGCGGCTTCTCGCACAGCACCGGGGTCATCGCCTCGAAGCACTCCAAAACCAAGCCGGCGTGCGTGGCATCGTGTGAGGCAACCACCACGGCGTCCACCACGCTGGAATTGATCAGTTCTGACGGGTCCGTAGTGACGCGTGCGGAAGCCGGCGCCGCCGCGGCTGCGCGTTCGGCGTCGAGATCTGCCACAAAAGTGACTTCGGCTCCGCCGATGGTGGTGGAGAGGTTCCTGATGTGGTCCGCGCCCATGATTCCGGCGCCAATGACGCCTACACGGATCGGCATGGTGTTCCCTTCTGATGTATGACGTGAGTCCCGCCTGGATGGAGTGCACAGCGACGCGGGGTGCTCCGGAACAAGCTCCGGAACACCCCGCCTCCTGCTCGCGTCAGGCGTGTTTCGGGCCGCCCGCGTTGACAGTGTCGTCGACGTCGGCAACCTCGGCCTTGACCGCTTCGACCACATCGCCATGGCCCCCCAACTGCTCCAGCTCGTGGGCGAGTTCGGCAAGCTCTGCACCGCCGGCCATCTGGGCCGTCAGCTCGTCCAGGGTGATGTCCTTCTTGTCGTAGTAGCCAATTGATTTGCCGCGTTTGAGCAGCAGGAACCGATCACCCACTGGGAACGCGTGGTGCGGGTTGTGGGTAATGAAGATGACGCCGAGGCCGCGGTCGCGGGCTTGGAGGATGTAGCGGAGCACCACACCGGACTGTTTGACGCCCAACGCCGCCGTGGGTTCGTCCAGAATGAGGACTTTGGCGCCAAAGTACACGGCACGGGCAATCGCGACACACTGGCGTTCGCCGCCGGAAAGCTGCCCAATGGGCTGCTCCACATCGCGCAGGTCAATGCCCATCTCGGCCAGTTCCTTGAGCGTGATGGCCTTCATCTGTTCAACATCCATGCTCTTGAACGGTCCGAAGCCCTTGGTTAGCTCCGAGCCGAGGAAGAAGTTCCGCCAGATCGGCATCAACGGAACCACTGCAAGGTCTTGGTAAACAGTTGCGATACCCGCATCCAAGGCATCACGGGGGGAACCGAACTTGCGTTCCTCCCCCATGATGTTGAGCAGGCCTTCGTCGTGCTGGTGGAGGCCCGCGATGATTTTGATCAGCGTTGACTTGCCCGCGCCGTTATCGCCCAGCACACAGGTCACTCGGCCGTTGTCCACGGCCATGGTGACGTCACTCAGCGCGATGATGTTGCCGTAGTGTTTGCCCACTCCCTCAAGGGAGAGAAGGTGCACAGGTGTATGGGTCAGGGGGTCGCTTTCGTTCTTAAGCAGTGTTTCCTGGTCGATTGCTTTGGCATTCATTTCCTTGGCCCCTTACTTGAGTTCCGCGCGGCGCTTGACGATGAGGTTGACGATGGTGGCGAGCAACAGCATCAGGCCCAGGAAGAACTTGAACCAGTCCGGGTTCCACTGTGCGTACACAATTCCCTTGTTGGCCATGCCGAAGATAAACGCGCCGATGGCACCGCCCACCGCTGAGCCGTAGCCACCCGTCAGAAGGCACCCACCGATGACTGCGGCGATGATGTAGAGAAACTCATTGCCCACGCCTTCGCCGGACTGCACCGTGTCGAAAGCGAAGAGGTTGTGCATGCCCAGGATCCAACCGCAGAAGCCAACGCCCATGAACAACCCAATCTTGGTGGCCTTGACCGGAACACCAACAGCCCGGGCGGCATTCGCGTCGCCTCCAACTGCGAAGATCCAGTTCCCCACCCGGGTCCGCATGAGGACCCAGGTGGCGACGGCTACGAGGGCGATCCAGATGAACACGGTGATCTTTACGTCGATGCCCGCGATGTTCACCGACGAGGCAAAGACACCACGTGCGGAGTCAAATCCGTCCATGTTCGAGATGGACGGTGAGGAGACGGAGCCACCGATCAACCGGGTCAAACCCAAATTAAGGCCGGTCAGCATCAGGAACGTTGCGAGGGTGACGATGAAGCTGGGGAGCTTGGTCTTCATAAGGATCCACCCGTTGATGAACCCTATGGCCAGTGACACCAGCAAGGCCAGGATCACACCGACCCAGACATTGGTGCTGAAGTACCAGCTGAACATCGAGGCAGTCAGGGCCGACGAGATCACAGCGACGCCTGTGGAAAGGTCGAACTCTCCACCGATCATCAGAAGCGACACTCCAACGGCCATGATTCCGATGGTTGAGCTTCCGTACAGCACGGTGGCGAGGGCATTGGGCTGGGTGAACGTCGGGGAGACCAAAGCAAAGAAGATAAAAAGTACGATGGCACCGACGAGGGCACCCACCTCGGGCCGGCCGAGCATCTTCTGCAATGGGCTGCGGCGGGCGACCCGCTCATCAAGGGCGGGAGGAGTGAGCTTTTGAGTGATGGTCATGATAATTCTCCTTGTTGCCGGGCCGGCCGCTGGGCCGGCCCGGCCAGCTGGCTGTTAGCGGATACCCTGTTCAGCGAACTTCAGGACGTCGGCAGCGTTGGACTGATCAACGATGGCAGGTCCCGTGAGCACTGACTGCCCGCCGCCGACTTTGAAACCGCCACGCTTGTTCTGCCACAGCGCATCCACGGCCCCGTAACCCTGGAGCCACGGCTGCTGGTCCACAGTGAACAGGACGCTGCCATCGGCAACCTTTTGGGCGAGTTCCTTATTGAGATCGAAGCTCGCGACCTTTGCCGAACTCCCGGCCGTGCTGACTGATTTCAACAGTGTCAGGGTGATGGGCGCACCGAGGCCGATGATGACGTCGGCATCCTTGGAGGCCTGCAGTTTTGCAGTGGCCGTTGACTCCACCGATGTCATGTCAGCTCCATTGACGTAGAGGATCTCCGTCCCAGGGACTTTTGCCTTAACACCTGCGCACCGGGCTTCCAGTCCTACGTGCCCTTGCGCCTGGATGACGCATACCGGGTGCTTGTATCCGCCCTCTGCCAGGCGCGAACCCACTGCCTCACCGGCGAGCTTTTCATTTGAACCAAAGTGCGTAAACGCTCCAAGCTGCGCGGAGGCCGCCTCCCCCGCATTGAAGCTGACGATCGGAATGCCGGCGTCCGCTGCCTTCTTCAAGGCATCTTTTAATGCATCCGGGGTGGCAAGCGTTACGGCGATGCCGTCAACCTTCTGATCCACAGCCTGCTCAATGAGCTGCGCCTGCCGGCCGGCCTCCGGATCGGAGGTGTACAGGAGCTCCACATTGTCCTTCGCCGCGGCTTCCTCAGCACCTTTCCGTACGGTGTCCCAGAAGGTGTCACCCGCGGGTGCGTGGGCAATCAACGCAATCTTCATCCGCTCCGTGGTGGCCACCTGGCCTCCCCCACCGGCGGAGCCAGCCTCGGGAGCCCTCCCGCCGGTACTCGAACAAGCACTCAGAGCCACCATCGGCACAACTGCCGCAACCAGTGCTGCTTTGCGCCACGAAAAACCAGTCACCATAATCTCCTTTGATCCCAGGCCCGGGCCGCCACCTTGCAGCCTCCGGAGCACCGTCTACGTTTGATCATGGTGACTTGGCTCACGAATGTCAATAGTTTGTCCTGACATTAGTATGTTTGGACGTGGCCGCCGTTGGTTTTATTGCCTGCCCGCCGCGGGGACAGCGGTTGTTCCCCGGATAACCAAAGCTGGCTCGATCAACTTCCTGTGGGAACCCGCCGGGTTGCCTTGGATTCGATCCAGCAGCGCCCGCGCCACCGCCATGCCCACCATGTCGCTGCGGTTGTCAACGGACGTCAGCTCCAAAAAGCGCGACTTTGCCAGGGACGAATTGTCATAACCGACCAACGAAATATCCTCCGGCACCGTCAGGCCGCGGGACTTTATGGCGCCGAGGGCGCCCAGCGCCATGGTGTCATTGGCAGCGAAAATCGCTGTAATGCCGGGATGATGGTCTAAAAGCCAGCAAGCGGAGGCGTAGCCGTCCTCTTCCGAGGTACCTCCCTCCTCCCCCACAATCACCGGATCCATGCCGGCCTGGCGGGTACGCCACTGAAAACCATCCCTTCTGTGGGCAGCGGCGCCACCAGTTCCCGAAAGGTGTCCGATGCTGCGATGCCCAAGGCGCATCAGGTGGTCCGCGGCCATGGCGCCGCCACCATCGTCATCGTTGGTTATCAGGCTTACCTCCTCCGGCACGCCATGACGCCACCCAGCCACGACGGTGGGAACCTCGGCGCCGCCCAGCGCAGTGCCCCCAGGTTCCGCCGCAATGACCAAGCCATCAACGTGCATCGCCAGCAAGCCATCCGCGGCCTCCTTGATGCGGTTTTCACCCGGACGCGAGTCAGCGAGCATGACCTGGAAGCCCGGTTCCGTCAGGACGGATTCCATCCCGCGCAGCAGGTCAACAAACCATAGGTTGCGGTAGTCGTCGATGACGAGCCCGATACTTTTAGTCCGGTTGCTCGCGAGCGTGGTCGCCGCCCGACTGGGACGGTATCCCAGCTCCGCAATGGCATTCCGGACCGCCTCGCGGCGCTTGTCACTGACCCGATCAGGGTTCTGCAGGACCAGCGAAACGAGCGACGGCGAGACGCCGGCCGACTTTGCGACATCGTAAATGGTTGGTCGTCGAGCCTGGGGTATGCGTGGAGTCATGAGGCATATCCCCCACGGGCCTGGTCACGGCACAGGCAATGATTGACAGGACATATAGACATAGTTACGCTCAAAGTCAGCATACAAAATTGTAGCGCTACAAAATGCCGTTGAGCCTCCCGCCACGGCTGAATTTCAAAGGAGAAATCATGGCTGACAGCCTTGGTGTCGCGGTTATCGGCGCAGGTATGGCCGGTAAGGCCCACGCGGCGGCCTACCGGACAGCGTCTACCCTCTACAGCCCGGTGTTGCCGCAGATCCGATTGGTTTCCATAGGTGACGTCAACGCCGAATTTGGCTCACTTGCTGCCCGCCGCTTTGGCTACGAGCGCCATGACACCTCGTGGCAGGCCATCGCCGACGCAGACGATATTGACGTCGTCAGCGTGGTCATTGCCAACTCGCTCCATCGCGAGGTAGTTGAAGGCCTCCTGGCCGCCGGCAAGCACGTGCTGTGTGAGAAGCCCCTCAGCGATTCGTTGGAGGACGCTCGCGCCATGGCCGAAGCTGCGCGGGCTGCCGAGGGCCGCGGAAACCTGGCCCGAATCGGCTTCACCTTCCGCCGCACCCCGGGCATTGCCTATATCCGGGACCTCATTCAGAACGGTGTTCTTGGCAACGTCCTGCACTTCAGCGGCCGGTACTGGACCGACTACGGCTTCAGCCCCTCCGCCCCCATGAGCTGGCGCTATAAGGGCGGCCCCGGTTCCGGCGCGCTGGCCGACGTCGGAAGCCACCTGACCTATGTTTCCGAATTCCTCTGCGGCGACATCAAATCCATCAGCGGCGGCCGCCTGACCACCGCGATCGACAAGCGGCCCCTGCCGCTGAGCGCCGTCATGGGTCATGACCACGTTGCCGTCAGCGACACCTTCGAGGCCGTCGAGAACGACGACTATGCAGCCTTCAACGCAGAGTTCGCCAACGGCGCTGGCAGCTTCGAGGTCTCCCGCGTCGCCGCAGGACACGCCAACAGCCTCCAGTTTGAGGTCTTCTGCGAAAACGGCGCAGCAAAGTTCGACCAGCGCCGCCCCAGCGAAATCCAGCTGTTCCTCACCGACGGGTCCGGCAACGAGAATGGCTACCGCCAAGTCATCCTCGGCCCAGGCCACCCCTACATCACTGGCGGGCTGGCCATGGACGCTCCGGAGGTCGGCTTCGGCCAGAACGATGCGTTCGGTTACCAGGCCCGCGCGTTCCTTGAAGAAGTGGCAGGGCTCAGCGATGAAGCATCACTGCCCCGCTGCGCCACGTTCGAAGACGGCGTACGCAACATGGAACTTCTCGGCGCCGTTACCGAATCCGCCCTGAACAACGGAAAGAAGATCCAGCTATGAAGCTCGGCGTCTACAACGCGATTCTCCATGACCGTCCCCTGCCGGAGGCTTTGAAGGTCATTGCGGATCTGGGACTTACGGGAATTGAGATCAACACCGGCGGTTTCCTGCCTGCCGTGCACGTCCCAACTTTTGACGAGATCCTTCAAAGTGATGCCGCCCGGGACGATTACCTCGGAATTTTCGAGGGAACCGGGGTTTCCATTGCAGGATTGAACTGCAATGGCAACCCGCTGCACCCCAAGCGCGAAATCGGTGAGAAGCATTCCGAAGACATCCGCCGCTCGATCCGTTTGGCCGAACGCCTCGGACAGAACCGCGTGGTGACGATGTCCGGTCTGCCCGGCGGTGAGCCCGGAGCCACAACGGTCAACTGGGTGGTCAACGCTTGGAATTCCGCAGCACTGGATGTACTCGACTATCAGTGGGGCGTCGCCGCGGAATTCTGGAAGGAAACCGACCGCCTTGCTGCGGACCATGGGGTAAAAGTGGCCTTGGAACTGCACCCGCAGAACATCGTCTTCAACACCGCGGACGTCCACAAACTGATTGAGCTCACGGGCGCCACGCACGTCGGGGTCGAACTGGACGCTTCCCACCTGTTTTGGCAGCAGATGGACCCGGTCGCTGTAGTCCGCGAACTGGGGCCGCTGGTATTCCAGGCAGCCGCCAAGGATGTCCGCGTCAACACGGAGAATGCTGCACTCTACGGCGTACTGGACAACAGCTTCCGTCGGCTTTCCCCAGAGGAGAACCGCACCAACCTCGGCGGGGACGAATGGGCCAACGAATGGCCGAAAAATTCCGCGTGGGACTTCGTGGCCCTGGGCCGGGGACACGATACGGGGTTCTGGACAGAGTTCCTCCGCGCACTGCATGAGGTGGACCCTGAGATGCTGGTCAACATCGAGCATGAAGACGTCTCCCTCGGCCGGATCGAAGGATTGCAGGTGGCAGCCCAAGTTCTGCTGGACGCAGATTCGGCTCTTTCAGCTTCCTTGAAGCCTGCCCAAGGCTAGACGGCTTTGAACTGTCGGGCATGACATCCCGACCCTGAGGGGGACAGCGCCAACGCGCCGTCCCCCTCATCTTTTACCCTGGGACACCGACAGGAGGAAAGATATGCGCATTGGCATTGTCGGCTGCGGAACAGGGGGAAGCGGCAACTTCCATAACCGCCGCTGGGATGCGGACATCCTGACGCTCGCCACGGTGTTGGCATCAGGCGAGCCGGGTGAGTTATGGCGCGCGCAGGGCCAGCATGGGCTTGTCCCGTCCGCGCAGGGCCAGCATGGGCTTGTCCCGTCCGCGCAGGAAAACTACGCCGGCTTCCACACAGAGTTCCCAGGGGCAATCCGTGGCGAAGGCCCCCAACCAGTTCCGGCGTCAGAAGGGATCCATACCCTCGAAGTCCTGGACGCGGCCCGCCGCAGCGCGCTGGAGAATGTTGTGGTTGCACTCTGAAGAGGCCCTGCTCCAAGCGCAGAAAACGCCCGATGCCTGCCGGCGTCGGGCGTTTTCTGCATGGTTGTCATCAAGCACAGTCTCCGAGGAAAGCAATTCTGCCAGTCAGCCGCTTACTCCGGCTTCCTCTTTGAAAAGGTGCTCCAGTTCCTCAAGGGACTTGCCTTTGGTCTCCGGAACAGTGCGTTTCACCCACACAATGGCACACAACTGCAGCGCCACGAAGATAAAGAATGTCGCGGAGACTCCCATCAGCGAGACCAACTGCGGGAAGAAGAATCCGATCAGGAAGTTGATCATCCACAACACAAAGACGCAGATACCCATGCCGATGCCACGGACGTGCATGGGGAAGATCTCGGACATGGTCAGCCACGTCACGGTTCCAATACATCCCTGCATGGAAGCAAGGAATGTCACCATGAACAGCAACACCAAGTAGCCACGCAACGTACTTTCCGGCAAGGCAAGGGAGATAAGCGCAATGGCAGTCAGTGATGACGCCGTCCCCATCAACCCCACAATGAGCATGGGCTTCCGGCGCACCCGCGTCATCAAATACATGCCTACGATGACGGCTGCTACGGACGTCATGCCGTTGAGGACGTTGGCAATCAGGGCCCCTTGGTCCCCAAAACCGGATGAGGACAAGATGGTGGTCCCGTAATACATGATGGCATTGACGCCGCTGATCTGGTTGATGATGGCCATGCCAAGACCGACCACGAAGATCCTGCGTATCCAGGGGACGGCGAGATCCTTGAACGTGCCGAGCTTGGACTGATAGTCCTCCCTGGCCGCCTGGCGCACTTCGTCGAACTCAGCCCCGACATCCCCTGCACTCCTTGTCGAGCGCAGAACTTCCAGGACTTCGCCGAATCGACCGGCTGACGCCAGCCAGCGTGGGCTCTCCGGCAGGACGAGCATGCCGAACCATAGAATCACGGCGGGAAGCGTGGCAATCACCAGCATCCAGCGCCACACGTGCATCTCTTCAGGGAACAGGTTTCCCAGCACCGCGTTGGAAGTAAAGGCCAGGAACTGGCCGGTGACGATCATGAGCTCGTTCTGCGTGACGATCCTGCCGCGCTGGGCAGCCGGCGACATTTCGGCCAGATACACGGGAACGATGACCGATGCACCGCCGACGGCGAGACCCAGGACTGTACGGGCAAGGACCAGGAGCTCCGTGCTTGGCGCCAGCGAGCAACCCACGGTGGCAAAGGCGAAGACCAGGGCCAGGCCCATGATCGTCCTGCGCCTTCCAAACCGGTCAGACAACCGGCCCGCGCTGATCGCGCCAAATGCCGCGCCGAACAGCAGCGTTGAGGTGACAAGGCCCTCGGTCAGCGGTGTCAGGCCGAGGTCTTTCTGCATGAACGGCAAAGCACCATTGATCACGCCGGTGTCATAGCCGAACAGCAGTCCACCGAACGTGGAGAACAGCGCTACCTTGCGGAGGAATTTCTTTGGATCAGACGGCTTGCCGGTCTTCCCGGAAGTGGCGGGAGGGGCAGCTGTCCGACCAGTGTCGGTCTCGATGGAAGAAGACTTGGTCATGGTTTCCTTTCCTCGCTACCGCTCCTCAGTTTGTCCGGGCAACATAGTCCACCATTGTCTTGAGCTGGTAGCGGGAAACATCTTCCCCGTTCTCATCCTCGGCGAAGACCGAGGAGACCATTACGGTGTTCTCCTTGTCCAGGAACCCGATCTCCTTCAGACCGCCAAAGAACTCGTCCCAGTTCACGTCACCATCGCCGATCTTGAGGTGCTGGTGGACGCGGACGGCATTGCCGGGCGGGTTGGTGATGTAGCGGAGGCCGTGGGAGGCGTGGTGGTTCATGGTGTCGGAGACGTGCACCAAGCGAAGCTTGTCCCCCGCCGCCCGCATGATCTCCAACGGCTTGTTTCCCATGTGGAACGTGTGCGAGGCAACGTAAACCATCCCGATGTTCGGCGAGTTGACGCCCCGAATGACGCGCAGGGCTGCCAGCCCGTCTTCCACAAAGTCATCAGGGTGCGGATCGATGAGCACGTCCATGTCCTCGCGTTCAATGATCGGCAACAGCTCTTCCATGGAGCGGTAGAACGCGCGCTCGGATTCCTCGGCCCTCTCAGGACGGCCGCTGAACTCGGTGTTCATGGTCTGGACGCCCAAGTCAACCGCGATCTGGATGGCACGCTTCCAGTAGCGAACGGCTGCCTCCCGGGCATCCTCGTCCGGCCCCGACCAGCGAAGAACGGGCAGGACAGACGCGATTTCAACGCCGGAGTCCTTACACGCTGCTTTCAGCTTGGCCACCAGTTCGTCGTCTGCCTTGGGGTGGTTGAAGAATGGGATGAGGTCCGCGTGCGGTGTCATCTGCAGGTACTTGTAGCCAAGGTCTGCAGCTACCCGGGGAAACTCCAACAAGCTGTGGCTGTGGTGGAACGGCGTGGGATCAAGTGCGATTTTCATGGCCCATCCCCTACTTGTAAAGATCCGGTTTGGTGTTCAGCCGGACTTTGACCTTTTCGCCGGACTTCTGGGCTTCGACGCCTGCTTCGCAGCAAGCAGCGGTGGCATAACCGTCCCAGGCGGTTGGACCGCCGATGTCGCCGCGAAGGGCGGCGTCCACCCAAGCCTGCACCTCGACGTCGTACGCTGCTCCGAAACGGTCCTCGAAGCCGGGCGTGACGTTGCCGCCCCACTTGCCGGCGCTTTGAACGTAGGGGCCGTTGTCGCCACCGATGCTGACGATCCCGTCTTCGAAGGACGCCTGCGTGGCCACCTGGTAACCGAACTTTGCGTTGACATAGATTTCGACGTCGGCCAACACACCTGACTCCGTCTCCAGCAGTACGTGCTGGGGGTCATGCTGGCCGTTCGGTGCATTGCGTGTCGCCTTACCCATACGGACCTGCACGGAGGTGATTTCCTCACCGGTGAAGTAGCGGATCGCGTCGAACTCGTGGACCACGGAGTCGTTGATCAGCATCTCGTTGGTGAAGCCCTCGGGCGTACTCGGGTTGCGGTGCTGGTGGTGCAACATCAACAGCTCCCCCAATTCGTTGTTGCGAATGATCGCACCCAACGCCGAGTACTCGGCATCGAAGCGGCGCATGAAACCCACTTGGATACGTTTGTGGCCCAACGCCTGTTCAGCCTGGACAATCTTCCACGCACTTTCGGCGTCCGGCGTCAGGGGCTTCTCGCAGAGAATCGGGAAGTCTTTCTCCAAAGCCTTGTACAGGATTTCCTCGTGAAGGAAGCCGGGGGTCGCGATCAGGACGGCGTTCACGTCGCCGTTGTTCAGGGCCTCATCGGCGCTGGACAGCGCGACGGCGCCATTGATGCCCTCGACGGCGGCCTGCGCCCGGGCAAGGTCGACATCGACGACGGCGGCAACTTCAGCGCCGTGGATGCGGGTGCTGAGGCGCTTGATGTGGTCCGCACCCATGCGGCCCGCACCGATGACGGCAACGCGGAGAGTCTTGGTCACTGTATTTGTCCTTCGTGAAGTTCTTCTGGCTGGCTGTTGCTGGCAGTGTTACTGGACCCTGGTACGGGATCCGCAGGACAGCAGGTAATTGCGGGTTCGCTTGGCGATCGGCATGGGTATGTCGAAGGCTACCGGGTACATGTCCTGTTCCACGATGCCGAAGATCGGCCGGTTGAGTGCCTCGACGGCTTCGATGACGGCGCGCAAATCGGGGAGGCCGTTCGGCGGCTCGGTCATCACACCGGCCAGGTTGGCGGCTGCCCAGGTCATGTTCTTTTCGTTGACCTCGACGAGGACCTCAGGATTGATCTGCTTCAGATGCAGGTATCCAATGCGGTCAGGATAGTTCTTGATGAGTTCCAGGCTGGACGCGCCGCAGTACTCCGCGTGCCCAGTGTCCAGGCAGAGGTTCAGGTACCGCGGATCCGTGGCAGCAAGAAGGGTCTCGATGTCCTGCTGGGCTCCAACGTGGGAGTCGGCGTGGGAGTGGAACTGTTGATGCAGCCCGAAGTCCTCCAGGAGGACCTTGCCCATACGGTTGTGGCCTGCGAACAGGTCAGCCCATTGCTCATCTGTCAGTTCGCCGTTCTCCACAGCTTCGCCGGTGACGTCATCGCGCCACATCGCGGGGATGACCACGATGTGTTCACCGCCCAGGGCGGCCGTGAGTTCGGCCACCTTGCGGGCCGGTTCCCACGCCTGGTCGTACTGCGCCGCACCGCGGTGGAACGCCGTGAAGACCGTGCCCGCCGTGACTTTGAGGTCGCGCTGCTTCAGTTCCTCAGCCAGCCGGGTGGGGTCGTCGGGCAAATAGCCATACGGACCCAATTCAATCCACTTGTAGCCGGACTCCGCTACTTCATCCAGGAATCGCTCCCATGGCGTTTGCTGGGGGTCATCTGCGAACCATACGCCCCAGGAGTCGGGGGCGGTACCGATGATCAGCTTGTTCTCGACATCAGTCATGACGGCGTTGTCTTCCTTCGCGGCGGTGGGGGTGGGTTTAGTTGGAGGGGAAGTTGTACGAGGCGCCGGAGGCGTGGGTGGGTTCGGGCCAGCGTGAGGTGATGACTTTGCCGCGGGTGTAGAAGGAGACGCCCTCGGGGCCGTAGATGTGCTTGTCGCCGAAGAGGGAGTTCTTCCAGCCGCCGAAGGAGTGGTAGGCCACCGGGACGGGAAGGGGCACGTTGATGCCGACCATGCCTACGGTCACGGAGCGCTGGAACTTGCGGGCATGTGCACCCGAAGAGGTGAAGATCGCGGTCCCGTTGCCGTAGGGGTTGGAATTGATCAACGCGATGCCCTCTTCGAGGTCTGCGACGCGGACTACGACGAGGACGGGGCCGAAGATTTCCTCGGTGTAGGCGGTCATTTCGGTCTTGACGTGGTCGATCACGGTGGGACCCACCCAGAAACCGTCTTCGTGGCCGGGGACCACCAGATCGCGGCCGTCCACCACCATGGCAGCGCCGGCGGTTTCGGCTTCCGTGACGATCTTGACGATGCGTTCCTTGGACGCCGGGGTAATCACCGGGCCCATTTCGGCGTCGGGTTCGGTGCCGTTCTTGACCTTCACGGCCAGGGCGCGTTCTTCGACCTTCTTCACGATCAGGTCCGCGGCGTCCCCGACGGCAACGGCGACGGAGATGGCCATGCAGCGCTCCCCCGCGGAGCCGAAAGCGGCAGCAGCGAGGTGGTCTGCTGCGTTGTCCAGGTCGGCGTCGGGCATCACGATCGCGTGGTTCTTCGCGCCGCCCAGGGCCTGGACGCGTTTGCCGTGCTTGGTGGCGGTCTCGTGGACGTACTGGGCGATCGGAGTGGAGCCGACGAAGGAAATGCCATCCACGTCCGGGTGGGTCAGGAGGCCGTCCACGGTTTCCTTGCCGCCGTGCAGGACCTGGAACACGCCATCGGGCAGGCCGGCCTGCTTCCAGAGTTTGGCCAGCAGCATGGACGCTGACGGGTCACGCTCGGAGGGCTTAAGGATGAAGGCATTTCCGGTGGCGATGGCCATCGGGGCCATCCACAACGGCACCATGACGGGGAAGTTGAAAGGCGTAATACCTGCAACCACGCCCAAGGGTTCGCGGAAGGAGAAGACATCGATGCCGGTGGAGACCTGGTCCGAGTAGTCGCCCTTGAGCAGCTGCGGGATGCCACAGGCGAACTCGATGACTTCCAGGCCGCGGCCGATCTCGCCCTTCGCATCGGAGAGGACCTTGCCGTGCTCGGCGGTGATCAGCTCGGCAAGTTCGTCCACGTGGGCGGCGACGAGCTCGCGGAACTTGAACAACACCGCGGTGCGCTTGGCCAGGGAAATGTCGCCCCACGAATCCGCGGCCTTGCGGGCCGCGGCAACTGTGGTGTTCAGGTCAGCCTCGTTGGCCAGGCGCAGTTCAGCCGAAACCTGGCCGGTAGCCGGGTTGTAGACCGGCTGGGTGCGGTCCCCTTCGCCTGTGGTTTCAGCGCCGTTGATGAAGTGGTGAATGGTGGTCAGTGTGGTCGTCGTCGACATGTGCGGACTTCCTTGTAGTCTGTGGCTTTTAGGCGGGGCTGTGACTAGCCGAGCAGTTTGCGCTGGCGGTTCTTGTGGTCGGTGTACGTCTTGTAGGCCTGCTGGGTGGATTCGAGATCAGAGACCTGCGAGACCGGAACATCCCACCAGGACTCGGAGCTCGGGGCGTCCAGCAAAGGATCGGACTCGACGTGGATCACGATCGGCCCGGTTTCCGGGGCGGCCTTGGCTTCCTTGATGGCAGCGCCGAGGGCTTCGATGACGTTCTCCCCCGGTTCGATCCGGATGACCCTTGCGCCCAGCGATTCGGCGTTGGTGGCGAGGTCGATGGGAAGGTTCTCGCCGGCGTCGAAGCTGTGCTGTTCCTTGTCCAGGACGCGGTACTGCGTGCCGAAGCGCTGGGATCCGAGCGACTCGGAGAGGGAACCGATGGAGGCGTAGCCGTGGTTCTGGATGAGGACCACAATCAGTTTGATGCGTTCGGCGACGGCGGTGACCAGTTCGGTGTGCATCATCAGGTAGGAACCGTCCCCCACCATGACGACGACGTCGCGCTCAGGCCCGCCTGCTGCCGCTTCGGCCAGTGCGGCGCGCTTTACGCCCAAACCGCCGGGGATTTCGTAGCCCATGCAGGAGTACGCGTATTCCACGTGGTAGCCGAATGGATCCCGGACCCGCCACATCTTGTGCAGGTCCCCCGGCAGGGAACCGGCGGCGCAAATGACCACGTCCTGGTCATCCATGGCCTTGTTGGTGGCTCCGATGATCTCGTTCTGGGCAGGCAGCGGCGTGTAACGGGTCTCGAAAGCCTCATCTACGATCGCGTTCCAGCGTTTCTTTTCGGCAGCGACCTTCTGTTCCAGGTCGGCACCGACGCGGTAACCGCCCAGGGCCTGGTTGAGCTTCACCAGTGCCTTGCGTGCGTCAGCGACAATCGGCAGCGTGGTGCCGTGTTTGTACGCGTCGATCGGGGCGACGTTGATGTTCACGAACTTCACGTCCGGGTTCTGGAACGCCGTGCGGGACGCAGTGGTGAAGTCCTCGTAGCGTGTCCCGATGCCAATGATGAGGTCCGCTTCGGCAGCAAAGGCGTTGGCCGCCGTCGTACCGGTTGAACCGATGGCACCGAGGGAGGACGCGTGGTCCCACGGCAGGACGCCGACGCCGGCCTGGGTGTTCCCTACTGGAATGCCTGTCAGTTCGGCGAACCTGGCGAGTTCGTCGTTGGCGTAAGCGTAGAGGACGCCCCCGCCGGCAATGATCAGCGGGCGCTTGGCGGCGCGGATGGCCTCCACGGCGCGGCGGATGTCGTCATCCTCGGCCTCAGGACGGCGGATCCGCCATTCACGCGCGGCCAGGAACTCTTCCGGGACGTCGAAGGCCTCAGCCTGGACATCCTGCGGCAGCGAAATGGTCACCGCGCCGGTCTCCGCCGGGTCCGTCAGGACCCGCAGGCCATGGTGGAACGCGGAGAACAGCTGCTCCGGACGCGAAACGCGGTCGAAGAACTTCGACAACGGACGGAAAGCATCATTGACCGTGATGTCGTAGGCGTACGGGAGTTCCAGCTGCTGCAACACCGGGTCAGCCGCGCGGGTGGCGAAAGTGTCACTGGGCAGCAGCAGCACCGGCAGGCGGTTGGTGGTGGCCAACGCTGCACCGGTCAGCAAGTTCGAGGAACCCGGGCCAATGGAGGTGCTGATCGCGAATGTCTGCCGGCGACGGGTGTGCCGCGCGTAGCCAACAGCCTGATGTACCTGGGCCTGCTCATTCCGGCCTTGGTAGTACGGCATGATGGACGGGTCCGCGGCCTGGTACTGCTTCAACGCCTGGCCAACACCGGCAACGTTGCCGTGCCCGAAGATGCCGAACGTGCCCGGAATCAGCCGCTCGCGGTAGTCCACACCGTTGATGGAGTCCACGGTGTATTGCTTGGAAAGAAATTCGACCACGGCCTGCGCCACGGTCATCCGACGGGTTGCTGTACCCATTGCTAGCTACTCCGATACTTTCACTGGAATACGGTCTGACATGGTCTGCTCATCCGCGGCGGCGACCACAGGCGAAGTTTTCAGCAACGACGCGGCAGTCGCAACGGCACCGGCCACATCGCCGTCGTGCGGGTAAAGCAGCGTCCTGCCCACAGTGAGGCCCCGAACGCCGGGCAATGCCAGGGCTGCCTGCCAACTGGCGAACACCTCCTCCTGGCTTCCGTCCGGATCGCCACCCAACAGCACGGTAGGCATGGTGGTGGAAGCCATGACACGTTCCATCTCTGCCACCACCGGCAGCTTCATCCAGGTATACGCACTGGTGGAGCCAAGGCCTTCGGCGATGCCGACAGATTTGATCACGGCGTCAGCGCGAAGGTCGTTGCGGACCTTTCCGTGCGCATCCCGTACTGAAAGGAACGGCTCCACCATGGCGATGAGCTTGCGTTCGGCCAGAGAATCGATCGCCTTGGCAGTGGATTCAAGGGTGGCCACAGTGTCCGGGTCGCCGAGACAGATCCGTGTCAGCATTTTGCCGCCGTCGGCACCGAGCGCCTCCAACGCGGCAGCGGTATGGCCGGTGAAACGGTCATCGAACTCGTTCACCAGGCCTGCCAGCCCACCGCGGTTCATGGATCCGAAAACGAGCTTGCCTTCCAAGGCTCCCAGCAAAAGCAGATCGTCCATGATGTCCGGAGAGGCGAGAATGCCATCAACGGCAGGGTTCGCCAAAGCGATCTGCAAACGGTCCAGAAGATCCCTGCGATCAGCCATGGCCATCGGCTGCGAACCTACGGACAGTGCGCCGCGGGCCGGGTGGTCGGCAGCGACGATGAAGTTCTGGGTATCGTGCTTAAGGCCCGGGTGCTTGCGGCGGGTGGCCGCAGCGCGGGCAACAGCCTCAGGGTCTTCGAGCCTGATCCGGCTCAGGTGTTCATAACGGCGTGGATCATCGTTGAGGTTCAACGCACTGCTCCTTCTGCAAAAGTGGAGGAGGCTGCAAGGGTGGCACCAGGGATGGACCGGCCACGCTCTGCCAGCAGCGAGGTGACCTCGTCCGGCGTCGGCATCGCATCCGCACAGGAAAGGCGGGAGGCGACGATCGCACCGGAAGCGTTGGCGTAGTCCAAGACCTCTGACAGCGGCCAGCCGGACAGCAGCCCGTGGCAGAAGGCGCCACCAAAGGAATCGCCGGCACCCAGGCCATTGACGGTTTCCACGGGGACCGGAGCGGACACCACGCGTTCGGTACGGGTCTTGGCCATAACCCCTTCGGGCCCGAGTTTTACGACGGCGATTTCGACGCCGGCAGCCAGCAGGCGGTCCGCCTGCTCATCAGGCGTTCCCTCCCCCACGGCAACAGCGCATTCCTTGTCGTTGCCGATCGCTACAGTCACGTGCGGGAGAACCTTCGCAACCTCGGCGCGGGCTTCGGCTTCCGAGGCCCAGAACATGGGGCGGTAATCCAGATCCAGGATGGTGAACTGGCCCTCCTTGAGTCCGGTGCGGGGGCGGGCCTCGTGTGCTGTGATATGGGCTTTGCGGCTGGGTTCCTGGCAGAGGCCGGTGACAGTGGACCAAAAGATCCCGGCGTTCCTGATGGCGTCAAGATCGAGGTCTTCAGCGTTGATCTGCAGGTCGGGGGCGGTGGGAAACCGGCCGTAGAAGTACAGAGGGAAGTCTTCCGGCGGTTTGATCGCGCAGAAGGTCACGGCGGTGGGGTACTCCTTGACCGGCAAGACGAAAGAATCGTCCACGTTGAACTTTTGCAGTTCCCGGTGAAGGTAATTACCGAACGCGTCGTCACCGGTGCGGGTGATGATTCCCGCACGTCGACCATGACGTGCGGCAGCAACGGCCACGTTGGAGGGTGAACCTCCAAGGTATTTGCCGAAGGACGTCACGTCTTCCAGGTCCACCCCAATGTCGTTCGGGTAGATATCAACGCTGATGCGCCCGATCGTAAGCAGTTCGTGGGTCACGGTGATCGTTGACCTTTCTTTTGTGAACTCTGAACCTTTGAGCGCTGGGCCCCAATGCCTTGCCACCCCTCAGTGAGCGGGGCCACATGACTACTCTGCACCAGAATCAATGTCCTGTCAAAGGTTTGTACTGACATATTTACAACGAAACGTATGGACCCTGCACACTCCGGAAGGACACACTCCGCGGACCGCCCGCGGCGACGCCTCTTGGCCCGACGGCAGAGGCTACTTGCTCGGAACCGCCAATTCGCCCGTCACGTACTGGGCGCGGCCAAAACCAAAGGACCAATCGCTTGCAGTGTTTTCGACATACCCAAGGAACACGTCCTCACCTGCGACCCCAACCCCACCCAGTCGGTCGGCAATCGCCGCGAACAAGGACTGCTTTGCTTCCCCGCTCCGCCCCTCCTGGGTGAATATTTGGATCATGACGACGTTTGACGTCCGTTCAAAACCCAACCCGGCATCCTGGGCGTAGATCTGGCCCTCGGAGTGCTCCGTGACGATATGGAAGTAGTCTCGCTCAGGGATGCCATACTCAGCGAGGATCGCGTCATGGATGCTTCGGCTGATGGCGGCCAGCTCCTCCGGACCCCTGCCGGCATTTACGTCAATTCGAACAAGCGGCATCTTGACCCCCTAGTAAGTTTGTCCTGACATACTAACAAATCGTGAATGGGGGATGCAAGGACGGACGGGGAACGCTGGAATCAGGAGTACTGAAGGATCAAGGGATCCCTACAGGAGCCCGGCCTTGCCCACGCCGAGACTCTTGGCACATCGGTTTGACCCCGCCCGGATGCGGATGAGGTGACTTAACCAGCGAATGCCCCACCCCTGATGAAAGGGCGGGGCATTCTTCATCGGCTGCGGCGCTATTCGGCGGCCCGGCCTCCCTGATGCGCACCCGCGATGTTCACCAGCCACCCAATGCCGAACCTGTCGACGCACATCCCGAAGGTGTCACCCCAAGGTGCCGTTTCCAGCGGTACGGTGACGGTACCGCCCTCCACCAGCTTGTCCCAGAAACCACGGAGTTCACTTTCGTCCGTGGCTTCGCCGCTGAGCGAGACAGAGATGTTATCGCCAGGGTTGTACGGCATGCCGTTGGGAGTATCAGCAGCCATGAGCGTCAATCCACCCGGCGCTTCCAGCATGGCATGCATGACCTTGCCGGCCTCAGCCGGGTCCTCACTCGCCTGGTAGTCGCCGAAAGTGCTGATATTCAGCTCACCGCCGAAAACCGATTGATAGAAGGTGATGGCATCGCGGGCGTTGTCACGGAATGAGATGTAAGGGTTCAGACGGGTTGTCATTGGTCGGTCTCCTTCTGGTTGATTTTTGGTTGGTACAGAGCAGCGTTCGTTACAGTGCGGCAATGCCGACTGCGCCAGGTGGCGCCCTTTCCGCAAGTCCTCAGCCGCCGTCGTACGCCTTTTGCAGGGCGTCGATGTCCAGCTTCCGCATCTTCATCATGGCCTCCATGGCACGCCGCGACCCGTCAGGATCAGAGCCACCCAAAAGGGCGGACATGGCCGTGGGGACAATCTGCCATGACAAACCAAACCTGTCCTTCAGCCACCCGCACATGCCCTCCTCACCCCCGGCGAGGAGAGCATCCGAGTAACGGTCCACCTCCTCCTGGGAATCGCAGTTCACCATCAAGGAGACGGCCTCATTGAACTTGTGGGCCGGTCCACCATTGAGGCCCATGAACTGCCGGCCATCAATCTCGAATTCAACGGTCAGGGCTTGACCATCGGGCCCGGGCGTGATGCGTCCCATGGAGGATCCATCAAAAATCGATGTGTAGAACTCTGCCGCTTCGGCCGCTTGGCCGTCGAACCATAGACAGGTGGAAATCTTCTGCATGAAGCACTCCTCAGCGATCCGGGGGAAGCCCTGCTCCCCAGACAGACGCTAGTCCTGTGAGTTGCTCCACACAACGCTCCACTCAAGCAAACGCGACTTCGCGTACGGGTGACACCCCGGATAGTGTCGTGGGCATGCCTTCACCTTCACGACTGTGGATCCCCGCAGCCATCGCGGACGTTCTGTTGATTCTTGTCTTCGCAGCCATTGGCAGGGACGCGCACGCCCGCGGAGACATAGTTTCCGGCGCCTTCGCCACGGCGTGGCCCTTCCTGACCGGGGCAGCCCTTGCGTGGCTGGCAGCGCGCGCCTGGCGCAGTCCATTGGCTGTCTGGCCAACAGGCGTCCTCGTCTGGATCAGCGCAGTACTGGTGGGAATGCTGCTCCGGGCTGTTACAGGCCAAACGGTGGTCCTGCCTTTCATGATCGTCGCACTCATCTCCCTCGGGATTTTCCTGCTCAGCTACCGGGCCCTGGCCGCACTCTGGCTGCGCGTCTCCCGGAGGCGGCAACGCCGCGTTTGAACAGGACCTGTCCCCAGCCGATGCACTAGGCTGAAACAGTCCGCAACGCTGCTTTTCCGGAAAGGCCCCACGTGATCACCGCTTTCGTCCTGATCAAGACAGATGCCTCACGCATCCCGGAGACAGCAGAGCAAATCTCTGCCATACAGGGCATCAGCGAGGTCTATTCGGTCACGGGTGAATGGGATCTCATAGCCGTAGCCAGGGTGACCAAGCACGAAGAGTTGGCCGACGTCATCGCCGACAAGTTATCGAAGGTGGATTCTGTGGTTCATACCACCACCCACATTGCCTTCAGGGCCTACTCGCAGCACGACCTTGACGCGGCGTTCGCGCTCGGCTTCGAGTAAGAGACTCCCTGCCCTAAAGATCACTCCGGCTGAGTTCCGTCCACTTCGCGAGGACGCCGGCAGCCTTGCCTGAGTCCACCGACTCGGCCGCCCGGGCGAATGCCTTGCGCATGCGCTCAGTCAGGGTTCCCTCAGCGTCCGGGGCATAAGACACCAGGCCCGCGGCTGCATTGAGGAGGACGGCGTCCCGCACCGGGCCCGCCTTACCCTCGAGGATGTCGCGTACAACTCCCGCGTTTGCAGCAGCGTCACCCCCACGCAGATCCGCCACCGTAGAGGGGCCGATACCAAGTTCCGCCGGAGAGAACACCTGCTCGGTGACTGTGCCGTTCCTGATTTCCCAGACTGTGGATGGTCCCGTAGGCGTGAGCTCATCGAGTCCGTCGTCCCCACGGAAGACCAGTCCACGGCTGCCGCGGCGGGCCAGCACGCCAGCCACCAGCGGAGCCATACGGACATTGGCAACACCCACAGCAGAGGCCTGTACGTGGGCCGGGTTGGTCAGGGGGCCCAGGAAATTGAAGGCAGTGGGAACCGCCAATTCGCGGCGGGGCACAGCCGTATGCCGGAATGAAGGATGGAAAACCTGCGCGAAACAGAAGGTGATTCCTGCCTCTTCAGCATTCCGGGCCACTTGCTCGATCGAGAGGTCCAGCCGAACACCCAAGGCCTCCAACACGTCTGCCGAACCGGAAGTCGACGAAGCTGCCCTGTTGCCGTGCTTGACCACCTTGGCGCCGGCGCCGGCAGCAACGAGCGCTGCCATGGTGGAGATGTTCACGGTATTGAGCCGGTCACCACCTGTCCCTACGATGTCGAGCTTCTCACCGGTGATTTCAATCGGGTTGGCGTGCTGGACCATGGCTTGAACCAGGCCCGCCAGCTCCTCCACGGTCTCTCCCTTGGCACGGAGGGCAACAAGGAACCCGGCAATCTGCGCAGGAGTCGCTTCACCGGACATGATCGTGTTCATGGCCCACTCTGTATTGCCCACTGCAAGGTCGTCGCCGTTGATCAGTGCTGAGATGAGCCCAGGCCAGGTATTGCTGGCTGCAGGTGCCGATGCCGGAGAAGTCACCCACTGATGCTATCGACCCTGCCACGCCGATGACCAATGTGAACGCGGTCGGGAACTTTTCCGCGCGATTTCGCGTCTTTGTAGAAAAAGTCTCCCGAATCGGTGGTTTGCATTGGGAACTCTGGACTTTTACAGACATAATGTCCTTGTGACATCTGCGACCCATGCCCCCAGTACCCCGGCGCACCCGACGCTGAACCGCCCCAACCTGGTTTCTGTTGGAACCGTTGTTTGGCTGTCCAGTGAGTTGATGTTCTTCGCCGGCCTCTTTGCCATGTACTTCACCCTGCGCTCCACATCCGGACTGATGTGGGCCGAGGAGACGGCCAAGCTCAACTTCCCGTTTGCGCTCGTCAACACGATCGTCCTTGTGGCAAGTTCGTTTACTTGCCAGATGGGCGTTTTTGCCGCCGAGCGGCTCGAACCGCGCCGTACCGGCCGCCCGCTCCAAATCACCCGCTGGGGCATGTCTGAATGGTTTGTCCTCACCTTCATCATGGGTGCCTTCTTCGTAGCCGGACAGACCACGGAATACGCCATGCTCGTCTCCGAGCATGTGTCCTTGTCCTCCAACGCCTACGGCTCCGCCTTCTACATGACAACGGGCTTCCACGGCCTGCACGTCATTGGCGGCCTGATCGCCTTCCTGTTCATCATTGGCCGCGCTTTTGCAGCCAAGAAGTTCGGACACTTTGAAGCGACGTCGGCGATCGTCACCTCGTACTACTGGCACTTTGTCGACGTTGTGTGGATCGGCCTCTTCCTGGTCATCTACGTCCTCAAGTAAGCCCGGCTTTGACTCTTTTTCTACAAGAGGCAGAATTTCAAGAAGCGGCTCGCGGAGCCGACGCAGGATCGAATAAAGGAACCACCACGTGAAGGCACTATCGCAGAAGCGACGTCACCCACTGGCAGCCATTGCGCTGCTGTTGATGGGCCTCCTCCTCACTGGTGGGCTGTACGCCGTTGCCACAACTGTCAACCAAGCCAAGGCCGACACCACCAGCTACAGCGCCAGTGACGTAGAAGAAGGCGGCAAGCTCTTCGCCGCCAACTGCGCCACCTGCCACGGCATGGGTGCGTCCGGAACCCAGGACGGCCCCTCGCTGGTCGGCGTGGGTGCTGCAGCTGTTGACTTCCAGGTTGGCACCGGACGTATGCCCATGCAGATGAGCGGACCGCAGGCCCAGCAGAAGCCCGCCCAGTTCAACGCAGAGCAGACCAAGCAGCTGTCCGCTTACGTTGCTTCCCTCGGAGCAGGCCCGGCCATTCCCGAGGAACACCTCCTCGACGGCAAGGGGGATGCCGCCAATGGTGGCGAACTCTTCCGCGTCAACTGCGCCATGTGCCACAACGCAGCCGCTGCCGGCGGTGCACTGACCCGCGGCAAGTTTGCTCCTGCACTGGCCGGCGTCAGCGCAGAGCACATCTACGAGGCCATGGTGACCGGACCGCAGAACATGCCTGTGTTCAGTGATTCCAATGTCACTCCTGAAGACAAGCGCGACATCATCACCTTCCTGAAGACCATCGAAGCCAACGGTTCCCCCGGTGGCGCGGACCTGGGAGCACTGGGCCCGGTGTCTGAAGGCCTCTTCGTCTGGGTTGCCGGTTTGGGTGTCATCATCGCATTCACCATCTGGTTGACGTCCCGCACGTCCTGATCCGGACACGACAAAACTTCTGCTGCACAGTCAGCAGTTTGAAACTGAAAATAACTCGGCCCCGGCCGAGACAACGAGAGAAGGATGAGGCGAATTATGGGCAACCATAGTGACGGCAGTCCGAACCACTCGGGCACCGTAGCTACGGCTGGTCAGAATGAGGTGGAGAAGTTCCAGGATCCTGGACTACCTCCGCATCGTTTGCGCCTGGCTGACACGGACCCGGTAGCCGCAAAGCGAGCCGAGCGTCAGGTAGCCATTCTGTTTGGCACCTCCGTCATTGGCACGCTGGTCTTCCTGGTGGCGTACTTCGCCATCGATCTGGGCGACGACACCACCATTGCGACCATCCGTAACCAAAACCTCCTTCTGGGGCTAGGCACGGCCTTCGCAATGCTCGGCATCGGCACCGGTATCGTGCACTGGGCCAAGGCCCTGATGCCCGATCACGAAGTGTCTGAAGAGCGCCACGCCATCCGTACCGAAGAGGATCGCCAGGCAGCTGTCCGGATCGTCGACGACATCGTCGAAGAGACCGGCATCAAGCGCCGCCCGCTGATCCGCAACACCCTTCTTGGTGCAGTTGCGCTTGCCCCGCTGCCTGCTCTCGCCATCTTCGGCGACTTGGGCCCGCGTCCTGACGATGCTCTGGCACACACCATGTGGGCTCCTGAAGGCGGCAAGCTGAAGCGCCTGACCCGCGACCCCGATGGCACTCCCATCAAGGCCTCGGACGTCACAATTGGCTCTGCCTTCCACGTCATTCCCGAAGGCCTCAATGAGCTCCACGAAGGCAAGTTGAACGAAAAGGCGAAAGCCGTCGTCCTGCTGATGCGCCTGGATCCGAATTCATTGCACCCCTCAGAGGGCCGTGAAAACTGGAGCTACAACGGAATCGTTGCTTACTCCAAGATCTGCACGCACGTCGGATGCCCCGTTGCTCTTTACGAGCAGCAGACGCACCACCTTCTGTGCCCGTGCCACCAGTCCACGTTTGACCTCACGCAGGAATGCAAGGTCATCTTTGGACCGGCCAGCCGTCCGCTCCCCCAGCTGCCTATTGCAGTTGACGCAGAAGGCTACCTCGTCGCCACAAGCGACTTCAGAGAACCTGTAGGACCGAGTTACTGGGAGCGTGACGAGCATGAGCGCCTCATCAACAGCTGAAGCCCCCTTCGTTCCGAAGACCAAGGTTGGTAGTTTCACCAACTTCGTTGACGAGCGCGTGGGTGGCTCCGGCATCCTGCGTGAGTTCGGCCGAAAGGTCTTCCCCGACCACTGGTCGTTCATGTTCGGTGAGGTGGCGCTGTACTCCTTCGTCATCCTGCTGATGTCAGGTACCTTCCTGACCTTCTTCTTCGATCCGTCCATGGCGGAAACCCATTACCAGGGTTCGTACACTCCGCTGTACAACGTAGAAATGTCCGTTGCCTACAGCTCGTCGCTGAACATCTCCTTTGATGTACGTGGCGGTCTGTTCATGCGTCAGGTACACCACTGGGCAGCACTGCTTTTTGTGGCCTCCTTGGGTGTCCACATGCTGCGCGTCTTCTTCACCGGTGCTTTCCGCAAGCCGCGCGAAATGAACTGGGTGGTGGGCGGCGTGCTGCTCATCCTGGCGATGGCAGCCGGCTTCACCGGTTACTCGCTCCCCGATGACCTGCTCTCCGGCAACGGCCTGCGCATCATCGATGGCGTTATCAAGTCCATCCCGGTGATTGGCACGTACATCTCCTTCTTCCTCTTCGGTGGAGAATTCCCGGGTACGGCCATCATTGGCCGCCTGTACGTCCTGCACATCCTCCTGGTCCCCGCACTCATCCTGCTGATGATCGTGATCCACCTCTTCATGGTGGTTGTGCACAAGCACACCCAGTACCCCGGCCCGGGCCGTAACGACGGGAACGTTGTCGGCTACCCCCTCGGCCCGGTTTACGCTGCCAAAGCCGGTGGATTCTTCTTCATCGTCTTCGGTGTCCTGGCACTCATGGCCGCAGCATTCACGATCAACCCGATCTGGAACTACGGTCCGTATGACCCGTCCCCTGTTTCCGCAGGTACCCAGCCTGACTGGTACATCGGGTTCGTGGACGGCGCCCTGCGCCTCATGCCGGGTGTCATCAATGACTTCCACTTCGAATGGGTCATCTTCGGACGCACCCTGACCCTGAACGTGCTGCTTCCGGCCTTGGTTCCTGCTGGAATCATCTTCACGGTTCTGTTCATGTACCCGTGGATCGAACGCTGGATCACCAAGGACAACCGCGAACACCACGTTCTCGACCGTCCCCGCAACGTGCCTACCCGCACAGCGATCGGTGTTGCAGGCTTTACCTGGTACTGCGTGATGTGGGCAGCCGCTGGTTCCGACCTCATCGCAACCCACTTCCACGTTTCCCTGAACGACGTCACCTACTGGCTGCGAACACTGTTCTTCATCGGGCCGGTCATCGCCTTCATCGTGACCAAGCGCATCGCACTCGCCCTCCAGCGCAAGGACCGCGAGATTGCCCTGCATGGCCGGGAAACAGGACGCATCGTCCGTCTCCCGCACGGTGAATTCATCGAGGTCCACGCTCCACTTGATGAGTACAAGCGCTACAAGCTTGTTGGATTCGAATCACCGGCTCCCCTGCCGGCTGAGCCGAACGAACACGGTGTTGTCACCAGCAAGGAAAAGCGCCGCGCGGCACTTTCCAAGTGGTTCTTCGAGGACCGTGTTGCCCCGGCAACACCCGCCGAACTCGAAGCCGCCCACGCACATGGCCACCATGAAGCCATTGAAGCAGGCGAAGACCAGAAGAGCCTGAGCCACTAACGCTTGGAACTCGCATAAAAGTAGGGGCCCGGTCCAATGGACCGGGCCCCTACTTTTTGTGCACCAGCTTTACCCCCGTAAACCCTTTTCCCCGGGCTCTGTGCGGCTGTACTTCCGCACTGCCGCCATACATGTATGGGCGCGCCCGTCCTGGCGGGCGCTAGGGCTGAGTGCGGTACCCCGATGAGTAGTTGCGCGTAGGCCTCACTCCTGGGCGTTGCAGGGGGACCCAGAGCTTGTAGCGGTCAGCCCTATAGTAAGAAACGGAGTAGTCCACCATGGCGCGGGCTACGAAAGCGTGCCGTTGAATCTTCAGCAAAGGGGCACCGACATCGACGTTGAGAAGCCGGGCTGTGGAGGGCGACGCTGCCGTGGCCTCAATCATGTCCTCGCCCCACTCCATCACCAAGCCAAACCGTTCGCTCAGGACGTTGTACAGGGATGTGGGCGGCGCTTCATCCAAAAGGCCTGGGACGCGATGGGCCGGTATGAAGTTCTCATCAACGCTCATGGGTTCATTGTCAGCGAGCAGCAGCCGCCTGAACCGCACCAGAGGTGTGCCTTCCTCCAGTTGGAGCTCCCGCGCGAGGAATGCACTGGCTGCGATCTGTTCGAAGCTGAGTACCTTCGCAGCCGGGACCATACCTCGACGTTGCATCTCTTCGCTATAGGACGTCAGTTTCACTTGAAGGTCCAGCTTGGGCTTCCTCACGAAAGTCCCCAGACCCACAACACGCTCAATGACTTCCTCACCAACCAAGGCATCAATAGCCTGTCGCACCGTCATCCGGGCCAGACCGAAGCGCTCTGACAGATCCCGTTCCGAGGGAAGCGCAGAACCTGGCGGGCAGGATTGGGCAATAAAGGCCCGCAGAATCTCCCGGAGCTGCACGTAAATCGGCGTGCCACTGGTGCGGTCGATCTCGCCTGCGATGCTTGCTGCTTCAGGCACCGCGGCGGTCCAGCAATTGAGTCATGCCTCAAGGATAATTCAGTGATACTTCAGGTCTAGACCACTTACGGCGCATGTGGAGCGACGGGGCCTAGGGAGCTACGCTTGTATGGACAATTTTCCGACGGATGATCCGTCGGCTACCAAGGGAGCTGGGTTGCCGGAGCAGAAGGCTATTGTTGCCGCGGAAATCGGATTGCACGCTCGTGCTGCAGCTGTATTCGTCCGCGCAGTTACTGACACCGGCCTGCCGGTCACCATTCGCAAGCACGACGGGCAACCTGTTGATGCACGCTCACTGCTCGAAGTGATGACGGAGGACTTCGGACACGGCTGCGAAGTACTTCTGGAAGTCGCTCCAGACGCGCTCCTCAGCGGACAAACCGTTCCTGAAGTTGAGAGTGCTTTGACCGCTCTTTCGGCCGTCCTTGGGGCCACAGAGGCGCGCTGAGCCCCTATTCAGAAATAAGAAATGGGCCCCACCTTCCGGTGGGGCCCATTTCTGTGTGCTCGTAGCTGGCTGCTAGTGCGCGTGGTCGCCGCGGCTGTATTCGAAGACCCAGCCAACCAATGCCACGAGGGCGAGGCCGCCGGCGACGTATGTCACCCAGAAGCCAATGGCGAGGCCAAGGAATCCACCGGCACAAGCGAGGCCCAGAACCAGCGGCCACCAGCTCCAAGGGCTGAAGTGCCCTTGCTCGCCGGCGCCTTCGTGGATCTCGGCGTCGGGACGGTCTTCGGGTCGAAGACCGATCCGCTTACCGGTGAAACCAAGATATGCACCGATCATGCCCGCCAAGCCACCGACAAGGAGGATGCCCAAGACACCAACCCACTCGGACCATTCAGTCAGGAATCCGTAGGCGATAGCCACGGGGACGAAGAAGAAGACTCCGGCTCCAAAGAGCCACGATTCGATTTTCACTTACTCACGTCCTTCTGGTCGGCATTACCCAAAACAGCTGCTGCAGGCGACGGGGCCTCGGCAGTGTGGACCTGTGCCAACTCTGGGTGGTGCAGGTCCAGTGCCGGGCGCTCCGAACGGATACGCGGCAAGGAAGTGAAGTTGTGACGCGGCGGCGGGCAGGACGTTGCCCACTCCAGCGAAGCGCCGAAGCCCCACGGATCATCCACTTCTACCTTCTTGTTGCTGCGCCACGTGATGTAGACGTTCCAGAAGAACGGCAGGAGCGAAGCACCCAGGACGAAGGAGGAGATGGTGGAGAACTGGTTCATCCAGGTGAAGTTATCCTGCGGCATGTAGTCGGCGTAACGACGCGGCATACCCTCAACACCCAACCAGTGCTGGATCAGGAACGTGCCGTGGAAGCCGAGGAACAGGAGCCAGAAGTGAATCTTGCCAAGGCGCTCGTTGAGCATCTTGCCTGTCCACTTGGGCCACCAGAAGTAGAACCCTGCGAACATGGCGAACACGACCGTACCGAACACCACGTAGTGGAAGTGGGCCACCACGAAGTAGGAGTCGGAAACGTGGAAGTCAAGCGGCGGCGAGGCCAGGATGATGCCGGTGAGACCACCGAAGAGGAATGTCACCAGGAAGCCGATGCTCCAAAGCATGGGCGTTTCAAACGTGATGGAACCCTGCCACAAGGTGCCGATCCAGTTGAAGAACTTCACGCCGGTGGGCACTGCGATCAACATGGTCATGAAGGCGAAGAACGGCAGCAGCACAGAACCGGTCACGTACATGTGGTGTGCCCACACGGTGACGGACAGCGCCGCAATGGCGATGGTTGCGTAGACAAGACCCTTGTAGCCGAAGATCGGCTTGCGGCTGAAGACCGGGAAGATCTCCGAAACGATGCCGAAGAACGGCAGCGCGATGATGTACACCTCGGGGTGCCCGAAGAACCAGAACAGGTGCTGCCAGAGGACTGCACCGCCATTCTCGGGGTCGAAGATGTGGGCACCGAAGCGTCGGTCGGCGCCAAGGGCGAACAAGGCAGCTGCCAGCGGCGGGAAGGCCATCAGGACCAGGATTGCCGTGACCAGCGTGTTCCAGGTGAAAATCGGCATACGCCACATGGTCATGCCCGGGGCACGCATGCAGATGATGGTGGTGATGAAGTTGACGGCACCAAGGATGGTTCCGAACCCGGAAAGGGCCAGGCCGAAGACCCACAGGTCACCACCTACGCCAGGGCTGAAGGTGGTGTTCGACAACGGCGCATAAGCGAACCAGCCGAAGGAAGCCGCTCCCTGGGGGGTGATGAAGCCCGAGACTGCGATGGTCGAACCGAAGAGGAAGAACCAGAAAGCCAGCGCGTTCAGACGCGGGAAGGCGACATCGGGGGCGCCGATCTGCAACGGCATAATGACGTTCGCGAAGCCGGCAAACAGCGGCGTTGCGAACATCAGGAGCATGACGGTGCCGTGCATCGTGAACATCTGGTTGTACTGCTCTTTGGTCTGCAGGATCTGCATACCGGGTTCAAACAGTTCAGCGCGGATCAGCAACGCCATGACGCCACCGAGGCAGAAGAACACGAAGGACGCGATCAGATACATGTACCCGATGGTCTTGTGGTCCGTGGAGGTAATCCAGTTGACGACGATGCGCCCCTTGGACTTAGGAACTACGGGGGCTTCTAGGACCCCCGGTGCGGATTGAGTGTACGTAGCCACGTCGCTCCCCTTACTTGGTTTCGTTCAGGTTCGGGTTGCGGTCGTATTCCGCACCGAGGAGGCCCGTGTTGCCTTCCTGGCGAAGCTTGTCCATGTGGGCCTGGAACTCAGACTCGGAGACAACCTTGACGCGGAAGAGCATTTCGGAGTGGTATTCACCGCAGAGTTCGGCACACTTACCATCGAAGGTGCCCTCCTTTGTGGGGGTGAACCTGATGTAGTTCGTCTTGCCGGGGATCATGTCGCGCTTCTGAAGGAAGGCGGGAACCCAGAATGAGTGGATGACGTCGCGGGAGTTCAGCTCCAGGTCCACGGACTTGCCAACCGGCAAGTACAGGGTGGGGAGCAGTTCCTTGTTGACCTCATTGCCGGTCAGGTGAGCCTGGACGCCGGCCTCGTGGAGGTCTTCATTGATGACCTCACCCTTTTTGTAGTTGAAGTCCCAGGCCCACTGCTTGCCGCGGACGTCAACAACGACGTCGGCCGGCTGCGAGCGGTCATCGATCGCGCGCTGGTCCTGGTCGGTGAAGTAGAAGAACACCAGCACCATGAAGAGCGGAATGGTCAAGTAGAAGACCTCAAGCGGCAGGTTGTAGCTGAGCTGCTTGGGGAATCCCGTGGTGCCCTTGCGGCGACGGTAAGCGATGATGCACCAGACCAGAAGGCCCCACGTGATAATACCGACTGCCAAGGCGGCGATCCATGAGTTGACCCAGAGGTCCATGATCCGGTCAGTGTGGTTGGTCGTGCCGCGCTCTGTAGGCAGCCAACCCTTCTCTACCTCTGGTGAACATCCGGTCAAAACCAACGCGCCGGCTAGTGCCAAGCCAGTGATCGATGTGATCTTTATGCGTCGGCTGCCGGTTCGGTTCTGCGAACTCACAGACGGCCCTTCCTCTTGTTGCTGTCTCCCGGCAGGCCGAAGGCCCACCGGGCACACTAAAAGTTTTACTACCCGATGTAGAGCTTACCGCTATCAAGCGGTTTTCGCGCACATGTCAGCGCCGTGGCTCCGAATGGTTTTAAACCCACCCGGAGTGGCGCCGACATGCGGCGATGGCTCACATCAGTGGAACGAATCGCCGCAGGCGCAAGACCCGCCGGCGTTCGGGTTGTCGATGGTGAAGCCCTGCTTCGAAATGGTGTCCTCGAAGTCGATGCTGGCACCGCTGAGGTACGGAACGCTCATCTTGTCGACAACAACTTCAACGCCGTCGTAGTCCCGTACGGCATCCCCATCAAGCAGTCGCTCGTCGAAGTAGAGCTGGTAGATCAGTCCGGAGCAACCTCCAGGCTGGACTGCAACGCGCAGCCGAAGGTCGGTGCGCCCTTCCTGTTCCAGAAGGCTGCGGACCTTGCCTGCGGCGACGTCGGTCAGATTGACCTCGTGCGTGGCCAACCCGTCGTTGGCGACGAGCTGTTCTCCGGTGCTGTTTTCGTTGGTTGCAGTGCTCATTGGCCTACCTTCTTATGAAGCTCCTGGCGGCGGCGCCGGAACGCTGCCTGCCCTTACCCAAATTACCTACGGGTTATACCTAATGCTACGTCGCGCAGACGCTTAGCTATAACTCCTGTCGTAACCACCGACAGCATTTGGTTGTTCCCGGCGCGCCGCCAAGGACTAATCCGACACTAGCCCCTGAGTCCTTCAGCATTCAGCCTGGCCAGCATCAGGGCTTCAGCCAGCACGGCATGCCGGAAATCGCCGATGTGCAGGGATTCGTTGGCGCTATGTGCGCGGGAATCAGGGTCCTCTACTCCCGTCACAAGGATCTGCACGTCCGGATACACATCCATGAGGTCCGCAATGAACGGAATGGAACCGCCAATTCCCATTTCCACTGGTTGTACACCCCACGATTCGCCCAGCGCCCAAAGGGCTACCCTTGCAGCCGCTGAAGATGTGTCGGTGGAAAAGGCGTTGCCGCGCTCCCCCGGCGTAAACGTCACTTTGGCACCAAACGGTGCATGTGATTCGACGTGGGTCTTCAGGGCATCCATCGCGGACCCTGGGTCCTGCCCTGGGGCCAACCGCATGCTGAACTTTGCCCGGGCGGCCGGAATCAGTGTGTTGGACGCAACATCAACGGACGGGACGTCCATACCGATGATGGACAGCGCGGGCTTGGTCCAGAGTCGGGAGGCGATGGTCCCGCTGCCGGCGAGTTTCACGCCGTCGAGCACTGACGCATCAGTGCGGTAGTCCTCTTCGGCAAGGTCCACGGCTACGTCGTCACGGGCCACCAGGCCCGCAACCGCGACGTTGCCCTCGTCGTCATGCAGGGTGGCGATGAGCCGTGAAAGGAGGGTGGGAGCATCCAGCACAGGTCCACCAAACATGCCGGAGTGGACTGCATGGTCCAGGACACGCACCTCGAAAGTCCCGTCCACGAGTCCCCGAAGGCTGGTGGTGAGGGCCGGAACGCCGACTTTCCAGTTGCTGGAATCAGCTACAACAATGACATCGGCCCGCAGGAGCTCCTGATGTTCCTCCAGGAAAGTACGGAACGTGGGCGAGCCTGCCTCTTCCTCGCCTTCGAAGAAGAAGGTCACGCCGAGCCCGAACCCGTCACCCAGAACTTGGGTCACGGCGCTGTAGGCGGCCAGGTGCGCCATGATTCCTGCTTTATCGTCAGCCGCCCCGCGGCCGTACAGCCGGCCCTCGCGCTCCTCAGCCACAAAGGGCTCGGAGTTCCAGAGGCTCCGGTCCCCCGGTGGCTGAACATCATGGTGGGCGTACAGCAGGATGGTCGGCTTGCCGTCCGCGGCAGGACGGCGCGCGACGACGGCAGGGCCACCGGGGGTGCCGTCGGCTTTGTCGCACCGCAATACCCGGACGTCTTCCATGCCCGCGGCCTTGACCAAGGCAGCGACTGCATCGGCGCTGCGGTCCAGTTCGTTCGGGTCGAAACTTGCCCACGCAATGCCCGGAATGCTCACGAGGTGCTTGAGGGACGCCAGGGTGGTGTCGAAGGAATCGTTGACTGCCCGGGACAGTTCCTCCACTGGAGTATTGCCGGCGTGCCCTTGCTTGTGCTGCGGGATCTCCGCATGTGCTGAAGTCATGGCCACACTTTACCGCCGTGATTTGGGCGTCCACAGCAGGCGCGGCCACCCGCCGCTGGCCCCGGACGGCCGTCCACGTAACCTACGCCACCTCCACGAGGGGTATTCTGTAGGGGTGTTCGGACGCAAAAAGGAAGAGCCCAGCGCTCAATCAGTAGTAGACCAGGCCTACGCCACCGCCACGGAGCCCGGTGCCGGAAAGGGCACCCCCACTCCCAAGCGGAAAGACCAGGAAGCAGCCCGTAAGCGCCCACTGGTTCCCAATGACCGCAAGGCCTCCAAGGCTGCGGAAAGGGTCGCCATCCAGGATCAGCGGCAGAAAATGCGGCAGGCGTTGGATACGGGTGACGAAAAATACCTGCCCCTCCGTGACAAGGGTCCCCAGAAGCGCTACACGCGTGACTACGTGGACGCACGGTTCAGCCTGGGTGAATACCTCATGTTCGGCGCCTTGCTGTTCGTGGTGATCTCCCTGATCATTCCGCCCACAAGCGCCGGCATCAGCTACGTCCTGGTTGGCTTCTGGATCATGTTCCTTGCCGTCTTCGTGGATGTTTTCATCCTGTCCCGCAAGCTCAGGAAGCGCCTCACCGAGAAATTCGGCGAGGTGGAACGCGGTTCCGTCTGGTACGGCTGCATGCGCGCCCTTCAGTTCCGCAAGCTCCGCCTGCCCAAGCCGCAGGTGAAGCGCGGGCAGTACCCGGCCTAAGCGCCCCCACCCCTTCATCAACAGGAAGACCCCGGACCAATGGTCCGGGGTCTTCCTTATGGGCGCAGGGTCTTCCTTATAGGCGCACGGCACCAGGACGGTTGGGCCTAACGCGCCTTCTTACGGATCTTAACGAGGCCCCTGTTGATGCTGGAAGCCCAGAATGGACCCTCATACAGGAACGCTGTGTAGCCCTGGACCAGTGTTGCGCCCGCTTCCAGGCGCTCTTGAACGTCCGAGGCGGTCTCCACTCCTCCTACCGCGATGAGCACGAGCTGGTCACCCACGGCGTCCTTGAGCCTCCGCAGTACTTCAAGCGACCGCGTCTTTAGGGGTGCTCCCGACAATCCACCGGCACCCAGAGACTCCACCTTGGCGGCGTCCGAAACGAGCCCCTCCCGGGAAATGGTGGTGTTGGTGGCGATGATGCCGTCCAGCTTCAGGTCCAGCGCCAGCCGGGCGACGTCGTCGATGTCGTCATTGGACAGGTCAGGCGCAATCTTGACCAGCAGCGGAATATGCCGTCCGGCGGCTTCATCGGCGGCGTCGCCTACTGCCCTCAGCAGCGGCCGCAGGGACTCCACGTTCTGCAGCAAACGAAGGCCGGGTGTGTTGGGAGAGCTGACATTGACCACCAGGTAATCTGCCGCGGGCGCCAGGCTGCGTGCACTCACGAGGTAATCCTCAGTGGCGTCCTCGAGCTCAACCACTTTGGTCTTGCCGATGTTGACGCCGATGACGGGCCGGACGTCCGGGTGCTTCCTTTGCAGAGCAGCCCGCGCAGACTTGAGCCGGGGCGCAACGGCTGCTGCGCCGTCGTTGTTGAATCCCATCCGGTTAACCACCGCACGATCCTCAATCAGGCGGAACAACCGGGGCTTCTCATTGCCTGGCTGCGCCTGGCCGGTGATGGTACCCACCTCTACGTGGCCAAAGCCGAGTTCGGCCAGGGCTTCTATGCCGTGGCCTTCCTTGTCGAAACCGGCCGCCAGGCCGAACGGGGATGGGAAGGTCAGGCCCAACGCCTCAGTCCGGAGCGAAGCGTCAGGGGCGGTCAGCCGGGCCAGGATCCGGCCGGCGCCCGAGCGATGTGCCGCCCGGATCCCTTGGAAGCCGATCTTGTGTGCCTTTTCGGCATCCATCCAGGAGAAGGCCAGCTTGAAGAATGTGGGGTAAACACGCATGGTCCTAGTTTTCCGGTTTACGGACGACTCGCCAAACCCGTGACCGCCGATGCCGTCGGCATATACGCATCCCGCGGGCAAACAGTGACGCGGATCATGGAAGTTATTCGACTTTCCTTGCCGACCTGCCACCGGGCGGGACGCCTCCGCCAGTGTCTAAGCTAAAGCCATGGAGTGGACGGCTGACATCCTGGGTACAGACTTCCAATCCTGTGGCGTTGATGCCACAGGACCTGACGGCGTGACCCGCCACGCCACCCTGATCCGCCACCGGGCAGAGCAAAGCGAATCCGGGGATGCACCGAGGCGCTACGGCGCCGTCCTGTTTCTGCACGGGTGGAGCGACTACTTCTTCAATACCGAACTTGCCAGGTTCTGGGCCGGGCAGGGCTACGACTTTTACGCCCTTGACATGCACAACCATGGCCGGAGCCTGACGACGGACATGCCGGGGGGCTACGTGGCAAACCTGATGGACTATGACGCCGAAATCAACCAGGCACTGGACATCATCCGTCATCACACAGCCTCGACACCGGAAGGCAGCGTGACCCTGATGGGCCACTCGACCGGCGGGTTGGTGGCCGCATTGTGGGCAAGCCGCCACCCGGAATCCATTCAGTTCCTGATTCTCGACAGCCCGTGGTTGGAAATGCACGGCAGTTCATTGGTGCGGAGGGCTGCGCAGGCCATGGTGGCTCCCATAGCAAAGTTAAGGCCGGAAACCGTCCTGAAGCTGCCGGAGCGGGGTTTCTACTTCCGCAGCATCAGCAGTACCGCGGAGGGTGAATGGGCCCTGGACGAAAATTATCGTCCACCGTTGGCTTTCCCAGTCCGGGCCGGGTGGCTCAGTGCCGTATTTGCCGGGCATTCCCAAGTTGCCCGCGGGCTGAACCTCGAGGTGCCTGTCCTCGTCCTAACGTCTTCGGCCAGCGCCAATGGCATGGTGTGGCAGGAGTCAATGCGCCGTTCGGATGCCGTGCTGGATGTTGGGGTTATTGCGCTCAGAGCCATGGCGCTGGGCCGGAGCGTCACTCTGGAACGCATCGACGGCGGCCTCCACGACGTCTTCCTCTCCGCACCAGCAGTGCGGAAAGACGCCTATGCGCGGCTTGCGCGGTGGATCAAGGGATTCATGCAGAACGATGTGACGGCAGAGCGGCAGGAAGGGGACCAATGAACACCACGGAGGCCCGGGCAACCAGGTGGCGGCGGGACGTCCTGGGCCATGGCTACGAATGCATGGACCTGCCACTGAAGCCTGACGAGGAAGGTCCCGTCCACGCCACACTCATCCGGTATGCTCCACCTGCGCCGCAAGCCACCCAGAATGGCGTCCTTGACTTCCTGTCGTCCTTCACAAAGAGAAGACGCCGTCCAGTCCCGGCCGATCCAGGTGGAGCGCCAAGGGTTGTTCTTTACCTGCATGGTTGGGCCGACTACTTTCTGCAAACCGAATTGGCTGAGTACCTCACGGCGTCGGGTTTTTACTTCTACGCAGTGGACCTCCGAAAATTCGGCCGCAGCCTGCTGCCTGGACAGACGCCCGGATACATCACGGACCTCAGCGCCTATGACGAGGACCTGGCAGCAGCGCTGGTGGAAATTGAACGGGACGTGGCTGAACGGACTGGCGACACCACCACGCCAACCATCCACATGCTGGCCCATTCCCTGGGAGGTTTGATCGGGGCACTCTGGGCCGATCGCAACCCAGGCCGGCTGGGCACCTTGGTCCTGAACTCGCCGTGGCTGGAGCTTCAGGGCAGCAGTCTGGTCCGCAGCATTGCCATGCACCTGGTGGAACCCTTTGCACGTACGGACCCCAAGCGCCCCTTCCGCTTTCCTGAGATGCCTGCCTACTGGGAGAGCGTCAGCAATGAAGCACATGGTGAATGGATACTGGATCCCCTGTGGCGTCCGCGGACCTCGTTCCCTATCCGCGCAGGGTGGACCAAAGCCGTCCTGGCCGGGCACGCCGCGGTGGAACGAAAGCTCGCCATCGATTCTCCCGTCCTGGTCCTGCTGTCCGGAAGGACAAGGATCCAAGCGGAGTGGACAGCTGACCTGATGCGGGCCGATGCGGTCATCGACGTAGAGGAAACCTCACGGAGGGCTCTTGGACTTGCCCGCCGCACCGCCGTCTTCCGGTATCCAGGTGCGCTTCATGATGTTTTTCTCTCACGACGTACCGTCCGTCAGCAGGCATACCGCGACGTGGCTGTATGGCTCGCTGCGTACCCCTACTGATGTAGCGGGGGCGTGCTATTTGCCGGCGGGCGCCGCGTCCACGGCCCCTCCGTAGCGCCTGTCGCGCTTGGCATAAATCTCGACGGCGTCCCACAGCGTCCGCCTGTCGACATCCGGCCACAGCGTGTCCATGAAGACGAACTCCGCATAGGCAGACTGCCACAGGAGGAAATTAGAGAGCCGCTGCTCCCCCGAACTGCGAAGAAAAAGGTCTACATCCGGGAGGTCGGGTTCGTCCAGGTATTTCTGGATGGTTTTCTCGGATACAGATCCGGGTTTCAAACGCCCTTCGGCGACATCGTGGGCAATGGCAGAGACGGCGTCGGCAATCTCGGCGCGGCCGCCGTAATTAACACACATGGTCAACGTGCACGTGTCGTTGGCCTTCGTGTATTCCTCGGCTTCTTCAAGTTCCTTGATGACAGAACCCCAAAGCCGCGGGCGTCTTCCGGCCCATCGGATGCGCACGCCCCATTCGTCAAGCTGGTTCCGCTGGCGTCGTAGTACATCCTTGTTAAATCCCATAAGGAAGCGGATTTCTTCGGGCGAACGCCGCCAGTTCTCGGTTGAAAAGGCGTACACGCTGACGTACTTGATTCCCAGTTCGATGGCCCCTGCCATCACATCAAGCAAGGCAGGCTCACCGGCCTTGTGACCCTCGATGCGGGGAAGTCCACGCTGGTTTGCCCACCGCCCATTGCCGTCCATGACGATCGCCACGTGCTGCGGAATAAGTTCACTGGGAATACCCGGCGGCACTGCACCGGAGGGGTGCCCGTACGGCGCAACGACCGGTGCCGTCCTGGCCGTTGTTGTCTTGCTCTTCTTACCAAGTGCCACTGTCAGCTTCGCTCCACGTGTTTGAGTGATTTCAGCGCCCGTTCCAAATGCCATTGCAGATACGTGGCAACCAGTCCTGCGGCTTCACGCCGATGCCGGGGATCCGATGCATCAGCCACGCCCCAGTTGCCTGTCAGCAATGCACCAAGCAACACCACTGTCTCCGCTGCCGGCGCCGGTGAACCAGGAGGGCGGCAGTCGCTGCACACCATACCGCCAACCGGGGCGGCAAAGGCCGTATGAGGTCCCGGCCGGCCACAACGGGCACAATCGGTGAAACTCGGCGCCCACCCTCCCGTGGCCAAAGCGCGCAGCAGATAGGAGTCCAGGATAAGTTCGGGTGGATGGTCTGAACGGCTCAAGGCAGCCAAGGCTCCCACCAGCAGGTTGTAGTGGGCGGTCCCGGACTCCGTGTCGGCATCCGTGAGTTTTTCGGCGGTCTCCGTCATGGCAGCGGCCACCGTGAACCTGCCATAGTCTGCGGCGATACTGCTTCCATAGGCGCCCTTGGCCACCGCCTGCGTCACAATGTCCAACGTCCGCCCGGAGACAAGCTGCAAGTCCGCCACCATGAACGGCTCCAGACGAGCGCCGAAACGGCTGCTGGTCCTGCGCACACCCTTGGCGACGGCGCGGACTTGGCCATGATGCTTGGTCAAGAGAGTGATGATGCGATCCGCTTCACCCAGCTTGTGGGTACGGAGCACCACGGCATCGTCCCTGTAGGACCGTGCTGCAAACGACGGATTGGCCACAACTAATCTTCGCACTATGACCGGCCCGCTCGGCGACCACCGGACCGTGTGGTGACGGTATTTCCCGTCACCACACGCTGGGTACCCTAGGCCCGGGAGTCCCGCACGGCGCGGTTCACGGCCGAAATCAGGGCCTTGAGGGATGACGTGGTGGTGCTGGGGTCAATGCCCACGCCCCACAGGACCCGCTCGCCGACGGCACATTCGACGTAGGCTGCTGCACTGGCGCTGCCGCCCTCGGACAGGGCATGCTCGCTGTAATCAAGCACGCGGACGTCTACGCCGTCGTGGTGCAGGATGTCCAACAGAGCAGCGATGGGTCCGTTGCCGTGGCCGGTCCGCCGAACCTCCACGCCGTCGATCCGCAGGGTTGCGTTCATGGTCATGGCGCCGGACTCGTCGGTCTCAGTGCTGACACTTCCCAGCGCATAGCGACCCCACTGTGCCTGCTCTTCGTCGGATGGCAGGTACTCATCCTGGAAGACCTGCCACAGCTGTGCACCACTGACCTCGCCACCCACTGCATCCGTGCGCCGCTGGATGACTCCGGAGAATTCAATCTGGGCGCGCCGGGGCAGGTCCAGGTTGTGCTCGTTCTTCAGCAGGTAGGCGACACCGCCCTTACCCGATTGCGAGTTAACCCGGATCACGGCTTCATAGCTGCGGCCGAGGTCCTTCGGGTCAACCGGCAGGTACGGAACTTGCCAGGTGAAGTCATCCACCGGCTTACCCGCCGCCGCAGCGTCCTTCTCCAGCGCTTCGAAACCCTTTTTGATGGCGTCCTGGTGCGACCCTGAGAACGCCGTGAAGACGAGGTCACCACCGTACGGAGAACGTTCCGGGACAGGCAGCTGGTTGCAGTACTCAACGGTGCGGCGGACTTCATCGATGTCGGAGAAGTCGATCATGGGGTCGACGCCCTGCACGAACATGTTCAACCCCAGCGTTACGAGGTCCACGTTGCCGGTGCGCTCACCATTGCCGAACAAGCAACCTTCAATCCGATCGGCACCCGCCAGGTAACCCAGTTCGGCAGCGGCCACGCCCGTACCGCGGTCATTGTGCGGGTGCAGGGAAATGATGATGCCTTCACGGGGGTGCAGGTTACGGTGCATCCACTCAATGGAGTCGGCATAGACATTCGGGGTTGCCATCTCCACAGTGGCCGGAAGGTTGATGATGACCTGATTGTCGGCAGAAGCCTCGAAGACGTCGGCAATGGCGTTGCAGACCCGGGCAGCGTACTCCAGCTCGGTTCCCGTGAAAGACTCCGGCGAGTATTCATAGGTGATGTGCGTATCTTCGAGGGTTTCTTCGTACTTCTTGCACAGTCGGGCACCCTGCAGAGCGATATCCAGAATGCCATCCTCGTCCTGGTTGAACACGACGCGCCGCTGCAGTACGGACGTGGAGTTGTACAAGTGGACGATCGCCTGTTTGGCGCCCACCAGCGACTCATAGGTTCTCTCGATCAGGTGTTCACGCGCCTGGGTCAGGACCTGGATGGTGACGTCATCCGGGATATGGCCGCCCTCGATGAGCTGGCGTACGAAGTCGAAGTCGGTCTGCGATGCCGAGGGGAAGCCGACCTCAATCTCCTTGTAGCCCATCTTGACGAGCAGCTGGAACATCTTCAGCTTGCGGGCCGGGCTCATGGGGTCGATCAGTGCCTGGTTACCATCGCGCAGGTCAACCGCGCACCAGCGCGGGGCCTTGGTGATGACCTTGTCCGGCCACGTGCGGTCAGGAACCTCTACGGTGATCTGGTCCTGGAATGGCAGGTAGCGGTGAATCGGCATACCGGAGGGCTTTTGTGCATTACGCATGACGTGTGGCCTTTTCTCTAAGAACTAAATGAAAGCTTAGCCGGACACAACGGAACTCCGCGGCGAGGATGGCCCAGCTTCAGATAGCTTTCAGGCCCCGCCGCGGCAGCTAAGAAGAAGCATCGCCGTACGCACAAAATCACAGTAACACGATGCGTATGATGACAGTGCAACACCTCATGCAACGTCCACTATGCAGACGCAGCGACGGTGGCAACGCCGGCTGCTGTGTCCACACAAGGAGCCACAGTGCCACAGTCGGGGATCACTCTTTCGAACATCGATCACAGCGTCCGGCCCCAGGACGACCTCTACCAACACGTCAACGGCGCGTGGCTCAACAACACAACCATCCCTGACGACAGGCCGCTGGAAGGCACGTTCACCGCTTTGCGGGACGGAGCCGAGTTGGCCGTCAAAGCAATTATCGAAGAAGCTGCAGGCAAAGGAGAGTCGGCAACCGGCGTCGAGCAGCAGGTGGGTGGACTCTACGCGAGCTTCATGGATGAGGCCGCAGCAGAGGCCAAAGGCCTTGACCCCATCCGGGGCCGGCTCGAGGACGTCAACGCCGTGGGATCAACCCAGGAACTGGCCGGCCTGATCGGCCGCCTCTTCCGTTCCGACGTCTCCGGGCTTTTCTCAATCTACCCGGCCCCTGACGCCGGCAACCCCGAGCGCATCCTCCTGTATATCGGGCAGGGCGGCCTTGGACTACCGGACGAGTCCTACTACCGGGAAGAAAAGTTTGCCGATATCGTTTCGGCCTACACCGGGTACGTTGCCAAGATGCTCGCCCTCGCCGGAATCAAGGACGCCGAAGCAGCGTCAGTGCGCATCGTCGCCCTCGAAACTGCCTTGGCTGCGCACCACTGGGACAACGTCACGTTGCGGAATCCCCAGAAGACCTACAACCTCAAGACGGCAGAAGAAGCAACGGAACTGTTCCCCTTGCTGGAGACCTGGTTCCAGGCAGCCCGTGTCGACGCAGCCAAGCGAAACGAGATCGTTGTCAGCACCCCGGACTTCTTCGCCGGCGCAGCAGGCTTGCTGGAGTCCGAGCCGTTGGAAACGTGGAAGGAATGGTTGACACTGAGGGTGCTGAGTTCGGCGGCCCCGTACCTCTCGTCCGAATTCGTGGACACCAACTTCGAGTTCTACGGCACTACACTCAGCGGCACGCCCCAGAACAAGGAACGCTGGAAGCGTGGAGTTGCCGTTGTCGAAGCTGCGCTTGGCGAAGCCGTCGGACAGATATACGTGGAGCGGCACTTCCCCCCGGGCCACAAAGCGAGGATGGAGACGCTCGTTGCCAATCTGATCGAGGCTTACCGTGACAGCATCTCCTCCCTGGCATGGATGGGTGAGGAAACCAAGAAGGAAGCGCTCAAGAAGCTGGAGGCATTCCGCCCCAAGATTGGCTTCCCGGAAAAATGGATCGACTACTCAGTCGTGGTCATCGATCCATCCGACCTGTTGGGCAACGTGGAGCGCGCACATGATGCTGACGTCGACCGTCACCTGGACGAGATCGGCAAGCCTGTTGACCTTAATAAGTGGCTGATGACTCCGCAGACGGTCAATGCCTACTACCACCCCATGCTGAATGAGATCGTCTTCCCGGCCGCAATTCTCCAGCCGCCCTTCTTCACGGCAGATGCTGATGACGCCGTGAACTATGGCGGAATCGGTGCCGTCATAGGCCACGAGATCGGCCACGGCTTCGACGACCAAGGATCGCAGTTCGACGGCAGCGGTGCACTGCGCAACTGGTGGACTGATGAGGACCGGACCGCGTTCGAAGCCCTCACGGCCAAATTGGTGGCTCAATACGACGCCCTCTCCCCCTACGCGGCGCCAGAACACAAGGTCAACGGCAAGCTCACCCTCGGCGAGAACATCGGCGACCTCGGCGGCCTGACCATTGCCTACAAGGCCTACCTCCTCAGCCTGGAAGGCAAAGAGCCTGAGGAGATCGACGGCTTCACTGGCCAGCAACGCTTCTTCATGTCGTGGGCAGCAGGCTGGCGCCAGGTAATCCGCCGTGAAGAGGCGATCCGACGGCTTGCCACCGATCCGCACTCCCCCAACGAGTTCCGCACCAACGCCATCGCCCGCAACCTCGATGCGTTCCATGAAGCATTTGGTGTCGGCGCAGCAGACGGCATGTGGTTGGAATCCGGAGACCGCGTCAGCATCTGGTAAGAAGGGAAAAATGAGGCCGGGCCAGTTCGTAAAGAACTGGCCCGGCCTCTTCAGTCTATGGCTGCCTCGCAGCCCGCTACTGGTCCATGTACTGACTATTGGTCGATGTACAACGGGTTCACTTGTTGGCAGACGGCATCGCTCGCGGTCTGGTTGACCACGTCCGATGGCACGGAGGTTGCTCCGTAGGTAGTGCCGGCGGCGAAGTCCGTACCCACATAAAGCTGAACTCCCGCCACGCCGGGAGCCTCCTGCACTTGGGCCGCCGGAATACCGTAGAGCGCAGCCACGTCTGCAGCGACATCGGCGAAGCCTGCCCCGTAGTAAATCACTGTCTGGTCCACAGGGTTTGCCAAATAGGAAACCGCCTGGGTAAAGCCACCGCCTGTCAGAACCGACATGATCTCCTGGGCCCGCGCGGCTGCTCCGCTGCCGTTGGCCACTGCCACCGGCTGGATCGCTTTGTCGTAGGCGGGGACCGCAGGAGTCGATGCCGTGGGCTGCGGTGCGGGAGTTTCGCTGGCAGCGGGCGACGATGTGGCACCGGGTGTGGTCAGGTCAAGGTCGGCACGCAACGCTGAAAAGAGCTGGGATGACTGCGGTTCCACAAGCTCCAGCCTGTTCGGATCAACTGCTGCTGCCTGGGTCGGGACAGCCACGAACGCAACCTTGGAAACATCAATGTCCTTCAACCGCCCTCCGATGGTTAGCAGCGACGGAACGGATGCCAGGCCCTCATCGACGGTGAGGTTCTGGGTGACCACGTCGGCAATCTGGAGGAGCCTCTGCGGGTTACCCAACGTTCCTTCGTCTTTGAGCTTCCTGGTCAAGGACGAGAGGAAAGCCTGCTGTCCCTTGATACGACCGAGGTCGCCTCCATCGCCAAAAGCGTGGCGGGTCCGCAGGAAAGCCAGGGCTTGTTCGCCCTCAACCAGGGAATCACCTTTGGGCAGGCGAAGGCGGGAGTCCGGGTCAAAGACGGGGTCGCTGACACAGACATTCACGCCGCCAATAGCGTGGGACAACTCCTTGACGGCGTTGAAGTCCGCCATCATGAAGTGGTCGATTTCCAAACCGGTCAATTTATTGACGGTGTCAACAGCGCAGCCGATGCCCGCCTCGGCCATGGCCTCGTTGATCATCACACCGCTGCGGGCAGGGAACGTCTGGTTGTTTGTCCGATCGGTGCATTGCGGCACGTCCACCAGCAGGTCACGCGGGAAGCTCATGACGCTGACGCGCTTGTTGTCTGCTGAGATATCCAGCAGCATCATGACGTCCGAATGACCGTAGCCGGTGGAGTCTTCCGTGCTTCCGTACTCCGAGTTTTTCCCGTCACGGGTATCAGAACCAAGAATAAGGATTTGCAGGCGGTCCGATTTGTCATTGGCCAGGGTTTCACCGCTGTCGCGGGTCTCCCCTGCACTCAGCGGAGCCTTGGTGATGTTGCTCTGCAACCGGATGAACCAAAAGGCAGCAAAAGCCACGCCCGCAACCAGGGCCACAGAGACCACGCCAGTAACAATCTTCAACCACAACGGAAGTCCCTTGCGGGCCTTCATGTGGCGGGGAGTGCCCTCGGCATCCTCACCGTGGCGAGCCGCAACGGGGTCAGCGGTGCCGGTGCCCTGTGGGCGGGCGTCACGACGTCGCACTATTCGGTTTACCTTTCCTCAAACACGTGGATTCCCGCCATCATAGTTGCCGATTCTGGGAAGTTCCTTATCGCGCCTCTACGATGCCGGGACGTGTCTTGCCCGCTAGAACCCGAGTTTGACCAGTTGCTTGGGATCCCGCTGCCAGTCCTTGGCCACCTTAACATGCAGATCCAGGTAGATTCGGGTGCCCAGAAGTGTCTCGATGCCCTTCCGTGCGTTGGTACCGACTTCACGCAGCCGGCTGCCACCCTTGCCGATGATGATGGCCTTCTGGGAGGGCCGCTCAACATAGAGGTTGACCCGAACGTCCAGGAGCGGGTTGTCCTCGGTTCGACCTTCACGGGGAACGATTTCCTCCACCACTACGGCCAGCGAGTGGGGAAGTTCGTCGCGGACACCTTCCAGGGCAGCCTCTCGAATAAGTTCCGCAATCATGACTGCTTCGGGCTCGTCCGTCAGTTCACCGTCGGGGTACAGCGGGGGCGATGACGGCATGTGGCTGATCAATACGTCCGCGACAGTGGAGACCTGGAATCCGTCGGCCGCTGAAACGGGGACGATGTCTGCCCAACCTTGCTCCCCCAGGACATCGCGTCCCAAAGCAGCGACAGCGAGCAATTGCTCGGTCAAGGCCTGGCGGTCAACAAGGTCTGTTTTGGTGACAAGGGCAACGATCGGTTTCCTCCCCACGGCCGCCAACTGAGCCGCGATGTACTTATCGCCGGGGCCGATCTTCTCGTTCGCCGGCAGGCAGAATCCAATGGCATCCACTTCGGCCAGGGTATCGGCCACAAGATCATTGAGCCGCTTACCCAGGAGCGTGCGCGGCCTGTGCAGGCCAGGGGTGTCCACCAGGATCAGCTGCGCATCCTCGCGGTGGACAATACCGCGGATGGTGTGCCGCGTGGTCTGCGGCTTGGCCGAGGTGATGGCCACCTTCTGGCCAACCAAGGCATTGGTCAGTGTCGATTTGCCGGCGTTGGGCCGGCCCACCAGCACAGAGAAGCCTGCGTGGAAGCCACCGAAGTCATTATCGGCATCGAATTTCTTATTTTGCTTGCTCACGTGGAACTCCCTGTTGCGTTGAGTCGGCGTCATCGAGTAGGTCTTCAAAGTCAGTGTCTTCCTTTGGCATGGCTGCCGCAATGATGTGGCTGACCCTGTTTCGGCGACCCTCAAGCCTATCCGCCTTGAGCGATATTCCATCCACATCAACTGAACTGCCGACAATCGGGACCTGCCCCAGGGCCTTGGCAAGGAGGCCGCCTACGGTGTCCACCTCGTCGTCGTCGAGGTCAATGTCGAACAGTTCACCGAGGTCGTCGATGCTCATGCGGGCGCTGACCCGGAACGTACCGTCACCGAGGTCCACTGCTTCTTCTGCCGCGGCATCGTATTCATCCACGATTTCACCCACGATTTCCTCGATGAGGTCCTCAAGGGTCACCAGTCCGGCGGTACCGCCGTACTCATCGATCACGATCGCCACGTGGGTGGATTCCTGCTGCAGTTCCCTGAGAAGGTCACTCACGGGCTTGGATTCAGGAACGTAGCGGACGTCCCGGGCGAGGGAGTCGACGTCGTGCGCCTGCAGTCCGGGTTCGCCTCGATACATGGCCGCGGCGACGTCCTTCAAATAAAGGATTCCGCGGATCTGGTCGGTATTCTCACCGATGACCGGAATCCTGGAATAGCCCGACCGCAAGAAGAGGCCCATGGCTGTCTCGAGGTCCGATCCGGTACCGATGCTGACAATGTCTGTGCGGGGAACCATGACGGAACGGACCAACGTGTCGCCGAAGTCGAAGACCGAATGGATGAGTTCAGCCTCGTTGTCCTCGATCATGTCCGATTCTGCGGCGCGGTCCACGAATTCGCGGAACTCTTCTTCGCTGACGAATGCGTCATCACCGCTGGGCGCGCCAGGAGCCACTGCCTGGCCGAGGGCCACGAGCCACCCGGGAATGGGGCCGAGAACCCAGCAGAGGAAGCGGATCAGCGGAGCCGTGAAGCGAACAACGGGACCGGAATGGGCCCTCCCCAGCTGCCTCGGCGACACCCCCACCAGCACGAATCCGATGACGGCCATGATGCCGGTAGCAGCAAGCCCGGCAAGCCAGACGTTGTCGAGCAAACTGTGCAGCACTACCGCCACAGCTACTGCAGCGGCCATCTCGAACCACACACGCCAGAATCGCAGGGCCCTCATGTGGGCAATGGGAGCTTTGAGGATTCCGCTCAGGGCCTTGCCCTTGCTGCGCACAATTGATTGTTCGGCCTCGTGCCGGGGAAGGAAATTGAACGCGGCTTCAGCAGCCGTCAACAGGGCGACAAAGCTGAGGAAAACCAGCGCCATGCCGACCAGGATGATCCAGGTCACTGCATGGTCTCCATGGGGGCATCCTTGCCCAGGAATTCAGACAGCAGTTCGCGCTGCAAACCGAACATCTCTTCTTTTTCCTCGGGTTCGGCGTGGTCGAATCCCAGAAGGTGGAGGATGCCATGGGTTGTCAGGAGCAGCATCTCATCCTGGGTGGCGTGACCGGCATTGCGGGCCTGTACCTCGGCCACCTGGGGGCAGATGGCGATGTCGCCCAGCATTCCCTGCGGGGTTGGCTTATCCGGGGTGCCTGGAGTGAGCTCGTCCATGGGCACAGACAGGACGTCGGTGGCCCCGGGTTCATCCATCAGTTCGATGTGAAGCTTCTCCATGGCGGGTTCATCCACCAGGAGAATGGAAAGCTCCGCTTGCGGATGGATGTAGAGCCGTTCGAAGATGAAGCGGGACAACGTCACCAGCTGGGCTTCGTCCACCGTCACACCGGACTCGTTGTTGACTTCAATGCTCATTGACGTTCTCCACGTTTGTAATGTGTGCCTGACGCGTCTTTGCGGTGCGCGTCATCCCAGGTGCTGTAGGCGGACACGATGTCGGCCACCAGGCGATGCCGGACTACGTCGGCCGCCTCAAGAATGGAGAAATTGACGTCGTTTATGCCTGTCAGGATCTCCCGGACGATCCGAAGGCCTGACGTTGCGCCCAGCGGAAGGTCGATCTGGGTGACGTCGCCGGTGACTACCATTTTTGAACCGAAGCCGAGGCGGGTCAGGAACATCTTCATCTGTTCCGGTGTGGTGTTCTGCGCTTCATCAAGAATGATGAAGGCGTCATTGAGCGTACGTCCGCGCATGTACGCCAACGGTGCCACCTCAATGGTGCCTGCAGCCATCAACCGTGGGATGGATTCCGGATCCATCATGTCGTGGAGGGCGTCATACAGCGGGCGCAGGTACGGATCGATCTTGTCGCTCAATGTACCTGGCAGGAAACCGAGCCGCTCCCCCGCCTCCACCGCAGGCCGCGTCAGGATTATCCTGCTGACTTCCTTCATCTGCAACGCCTGCACGGCCTTGGCCATGGCCAGGTACGTCTTGCCCGTGCCAGCTGGACCGATACCAAAAATCACCGTGTTTGCGTCGATGGCATCCACGTAGTTCTTCTGATTCAGTGTCTTTGGACGGATGGTCTTGCCGCGGCTGGAAAGGATGTTGTGGGTCAGCACATCAGCCGGGTTCTGCACCGACTGGGCCCTCAACAGGGACACCAGCTGCTGAAGGATGTCCGGGCTCACCACGGTCCCTTTCGCCACAAGCCCACGGACTTCCTCCAGGAGGCGCATGACGCGGGGAATGACGGTGGAGGGGCCGGTCATGGAGAGCTCGTTGCCGCGGACATGGAAGCTGACATCCTGGAATTGTTCCTCGATGTACCTCAGGGCTTCGTCATGGCTGCCCAGCGAGTGAACCATCTGGTCGGAGTTGTCGAAGGTGACGACTTCCGTGCGTGTGCCCGGTAATGTGTGCGGGAACTCGTTGGGCGGCTGGTTGCCGTTTCCGGTCCTGAGCCGCCCGTTCAAAGATTCACTCATAGTGCTGGCCCGCGGGCCTTTTCTCCTCCGGTTGGTCTGTAATAACGCCATCGATTCGACATTCTCTGCGGACTTTCGTTGCCCGCATTGATGCCGGAATGTCTCCAATCCTACGCCAGCCCGCCCGCGATGAACCTCCCCCGGCAGCCTCATTCGGCACCCTGGGGCTGATGCGGACATTTTGTCTCAACTCGGCATCAAGCCGGTATCAATCATGTTTCAGTTGGCGCCCTCCCCCGGAAACCCGGCCGACCGCCGTCGACGATGTGCCAAGCTGGCATTGCGGGTGAAAACACGACCCCGCACCCCAGCCGACAAATGGCTGCCAAACCATGCAGGGCAGGACAGGAAACCCATCAAGAAAACAGCCAGCAACGATCATGGCGCGAACAAGCGGACCAAGTCCGCTGTTGCCGTGCCGGCGATGCTCGCTGTCCTCCTGCTGACCGGTTGCATCGCCAACGGTGGCGGCACCCAAGCCACCTCCACCCCGCCGCCGCTGACCGTCCAGGAAGCCCCGGCCAGCAACGCCCCGCTGGAAACCACCCAGGCCTCCACCAAGATCCCGGTCTACTGGATCGGGCGGAGCAAGGAAGAGGTCTACCTTTACCGCGAGTTCCGGGACATCTCCGGCGACGGAAATCCTGTAACCACCGCCCTGAAAATCATGATGGCGGAAAAGCCGTTGGATCATGACTTCTTCACTCCCTGGCAGGAACCCGCCAACCTGGCCACGTCCATTTCCGGCAAAAACGTCATTACAGTCGATATTTCCCGCGATGCTTTCAACTCAAACCTGGATGCCGGCATGGCGCAGCGTGCAGTGCAGCAACTCGTCTACACGGCAACGGCCGCAGCTTCGTCTTCAGGGCTCATCAATTCAGGCCAGCAGATCCAAGTGGTCATCCTGGTTGATGGCCACAAGGACTACATGGCGTTCGGGCAAGTGCAGCTGGGTGAGCCGATGACCCGCGACGCCTCCTTGGTTGCCCCGCTCTGGATCATCGATCCGCAGGAAGAGACCACCCTGCCCACAGGACTGGTCAAGTTCAACGGGCGGAGCACTGACAGCTCCAAGCCCATCGCCTGGCAGGTACTGCAGGACAATGGCAAGGGCGAAAAGACCAGCCTTCTCACGGGCCAAACGCAAGCCACCGGCGAACCCGGGCAGTATGGGTTGTTCACTTTTGGCGCGACATTGAAGGCCGGCCAGTATGAGGTACGTGTTTCCCAGGTGGACAGCGCCGGAGACATCATCGCGACAAGCACCGACACGCGGCTGTTCAGGGTCGGGTAGCTGTTCACGGTCGGTAGCTGCCCGGAGCCGGAAGCGGACCAAGGCCGCCCGGCTGCAGCGCTACCAGCGGCCCAGGATGTCGCTCGCAAGCACGACGGCGGCAGGTCCCGCCGTCGACGACCTCAAGACATGATGCCCCAAGAGAGCCGTCACGGCGCCGGCATCACTGAGCCGCGTCACTTCGCGGGGCGAGATCCCACCCTCGGGCCCCACTATCAACAGCACCTCGCGGGGTGAGGTGGCCTTGGTTGCCGCCAGCTCTTCAAGAATGGTCCGCAAAGGATTCTTGGCGTCTTCATGCAGGATGATGGCAAGGTCAGACTGGGCAACGGCTTTCGCCAGGGACCCGGTGTCCACCATGGTCCGCACCTCGGGGATCCATGCCCGCCGGGCCTGCTTGGAGGCGGCAGCAACCACTGATTCCCACTTCGCATGGGCCTTTGCTGCGCGATCGCCTTTCCATCGAACAATGGAACGCTCTGACTGCCACGGGAGCACAGCGTCGATTCCGAGCTCCGTGGCCGTTTCGATGGCAAGTTCGTCGCGATCGCCCTTGGCCAGGGCCTGGACCAGTACCAGCCGGACGTCCGGCTGTTCTTCAAAGGCCATGTCGGAGGCAGTGACGACGAGGCCGGCGGGCCCGGCCGCGGCGACCGTGCCGGTCAACCGCGCGCCGGCACCATCGGCTATGTCAACGGGCTCTCCCACACCAAGTCGCTTGACCGTAACCGCGTGCCGTGCCTCTGGACCTTCCAGCACGAACGTGCCGCCGGGTATGACATCGCTGAGGCTGCCGGCCGACGTGAAGAAAACGGGGTTGCTCACCGCTACAGGTTACCGAGCTTGTCCCGAAGCTTGGCGAACATTCCGCCGCTGGCCACAAGCTTTCCTTCAGTGAACTGCTCCCCGCGAAGCTTGGCGAGCTGCTGCAGCAATTCTTCCTGCGCAGGATCCAGCTTGCTCGGCGTTTCAACGTGGAGGTGTACCTTGAGGTCGCCACGGCCATAACCACGCAGGTGCGTGACGCCCAGGCCCCGAAGGGTGATGATCTCCCCTGACTGGGTTCCGGCCTTCACATCAATGTCCTGTGCGCCGTCGAAAGTATCCAACTGCAACTCCGTACCCAGCGCTGCGGCCGTCATGGGCACGCTGAGGGTGGCATGGAGGTCGTCGCCTTCGCGCATGAACATGGAATCGTTGTTGACGCGGATCTCCACGTAGAGGTCGCCGGACGGGCCGCCTGCGGGTCCTGCTTCGCCTTGGCCGGACAACTGGATGCGCGTACCGGTGGCAACACCGGCAGGAACCTTGATGGTCAGGGAACGGCGACTGCGGATGCGGCCTTGGCCGTTGCACTCATTGCAGGGGTCTTTGATGACCGTTCCGAAGCCCTCGCAGGAACCGCAGGGGGCAGCGGTCATGACCTGGCCAAGGATGGACCGGACAGCGCGCTGGACCTGGCCGCTGCCGCCACAGATGTCACAACGTTCCGGGTGGGTGCCCGGTCGGCAGCAGCTGCCGTCACAGGTGGGGCAGGTCACGGCCGTGTCCACTTCGAGCTTCTTGTTGACGCCGAAAACGGCGTCCTTCAGGTCAATGCGGACACTGATAAGTGCGTCCTGGCCGCGTCGGACACGGGAGGCCGGCCCGCCGTGACCGCCGCCGCCACCAAAGAACGTATCGAAGATGTCCTGGAACGCGAAGCCCTGGCCGGAATATCCGCCGCCAAACCCGTTGTCCGTTCCATTCTCATTGCCGGTGGCGTCGTAGACGCGGCGCTTCTGGGGATCGGACAGCACCTCATAAGCATGGGTCACGGCCTTAAACTGCTCCGCGACATCCTCACCTGGGTTTACGTCCGGGTGGAGTTTCCGCGCCAACTTGCGGTACGCCTTTTTGATCTCTTCCCCGGTGGCTTCCGGCGAGACTCCCAAAACGTCATAGTGGCTGCTCAAAGTCGGTATCTCTTCCTTGTTGTACTGCGGATGTTTCTTCGGGACGGCGTTCAGCCGCCAAGAATGCGTGAAAGGTAACGGGCCACGGCCCGGACTGCGGCCATGGTAGTGGGGTAATCCATGCGGGTTGGGCCCAGGATCCCCACCTTGGCACCGGAACCGTATCCGGTGGCCACAACGGAAGCCTCAGCCAATCCGTCGTAGGGTTTCTCCCGGCCGATACTCACGGTGACGCCCCTGGGGTCATCCCCCATGTCTGACAACAACCGAAGCATGACAACTTGTTCCTCAAGGGCTTCCAGCACCGGACCGATGCTCAAGGGGAAGTCCACGTTGGACCTGGCGAGGTTGGCCGTACCGGCCATCAGGATGCGTTCTTCGCGGCTGTTGTCGCTCAAGGCCTGCAGTCCGTTGGCCAACGTCTGGGCCAGCCCCCGGAGCTCCGGCGGACACAGGGCAATCACCGACGGAAGCACCTGCGGCAACAGGGCCAGTTGCGTCCCTGCGATGCTGCCCAGGAAGCGGGATCTCAATCGCATCAAAGCGTCGTCGCCCACGTCCGAACCAGCGTCGATGACCTTCTGGCTGACGCTGCCGGTATCGGCAATCAGCACCACCAACACTTGTTGTGGTGCCAACAGGACGAACTCAACATGCCGTACCAAGGCGCGGTTGGAGTGCGGATACTGCACGACGGCGACCTGGTTGGTCAGTTGGGACAGGAGCCTTACCGTGCGCTCCAGGATGTCGTCTACATCATCAGGGCCTTCAAGCAGCGAGTGGATGGCCCTCCGCTCTGCGGCCGAAAGGGGCTTGACTTGGGAGATGCGATCGACGAAAAGGCGGTAGCCCTTGTCGGTGGGAATGCGACCGGCACTGGTGTGGGGCGCTGCAATGAGGCCTTCTTCTTCCAGAACGGCCATGTCGTTACGGATGGTGGCGCTTGAAACTCCAAGATGGTGCCGTTCAACAAGGGCCTTCGATCCAACAGGCTCCCGTGAATGCACGTAATCTTCAACGATGGCACGCAGCACTTCCAATTTGCGTGGCTCACTCATTGCTCCACCTCCTGACGACTGCCGTGGTCTCTGAGACCGGGTCCACTTAGCACTCAACATGCCCAAGTGCTAACCAGTCTAGTATGAGCCAACCCGTTGCTAGCATTGAACTTTCCTTTCCCAAGCCAGCACAAACCAACACTGAACAATTCAACCCAGCACAAAAGGTAGGAACTCCTTGGCTTTCGACACGTGGGGTCCGCAGGATCTGTCAGCTCCCGCCAAACGGCAACTGCCGGAGGTAGCTGTACAACGCGGGATGGTCCTCGAAGATGTCCAATCAGGCTGGGTGGGCGAAGTCACCCGGGTGGAGAAGACCGGCGGCATGCACATCGTGTCCCTCGAGGACAGGCGGGGGAAGACGAAGTCGTTCCAGCTCGGATTTGGCTTCCTGCTCGAGGGGCAGCCCATCCGCTTGATGCCCCCGGCCCCCCGACAATCGACGCCGCCCGTTCAGGCCGGTCGCACGGCGTCGGGTTCGGTGAAGGTTGAAGGACAACGCGCCCAGGTGGCCAAAGCCAGCCGCATTTGGGTGGAGGGAAAACACGACGCCGAACTCGTAGAGAAAGTTTGGGGCGACGATCTTCGCGTCGAGGGCATTGTGGTGGAGCCCCTGCACGGAGTCGATGACCTCAAGTCGGCAATCTCCGCCTTTAACCCCGGGCCCGGCCGGCGCCTCGGCATCCTGGTGGACCACCTCGTGGCCGGCTCCAAAGAGTCCCGCATCGCAGCTGACGCCATGACTGTGCCCGGCGCCGCAGGAAACGTCCTGATTGTCGGCCATCCCTACATCGATGTCTGGCAGGCCATCAGGCCCAAAGTTCTGGGAATTGAGGCCTGGCCGTCCGTACCCCGCGGCACCGACTGGAAGACCGGGATTCTCACCGCCTTCGGGTGGCCTCACGAGACCGCTGAGGATATAGGACTGGGCTGGCAACGTCTTCTTGGAGCGGTTCGCAGCTACGCCGACCTTGAGGCCTCGCTGCTGGGCCGCGTGGAGGAAGTCATCGATTTCCTCACAGTTCCCTGACCTTTGGCCTCAAAGCAGCAGCAACTGACGTGTCATCGTGGCGCTTGTCCCGGGAAGCCTGCCGGGGCCGGTATTCTGGGACAGCAACACCGCACTATCTTTACAGCAAAGGGAACACACCGTGGCAGAGAACGCTCCTGAAGAACCGGGCAGCGCCGCAGGCCAGCCCCAGTACCATGGCGCGCCTGCAAATGCGCTGCCACTGACCGCCAGCGAGGACAGGCAGTGGGCTACCTTGGCACACTTTGGCGGTATTCTCGGATGCCTGCCATCTCTCCTGATCTACTTGATCTTCCGTGACCGCGGACCGTTCACGGCACAGGAATCCAAGGAGGCGTTGAACTTCACGCTGCCTCCCACCATCGCTGCGGTTCTGGCCAACATCCTGGTGCTGTTGCCGGTAGTAGGCAACATCTTTGCTGTGATCGCCACTGGCATCTGGGTAGCCCTGACATGCTTCTCCGTCTCAGCCGGAATCCGCGTCAACCACGGCCAGCCGCACCGTTACAAGCTCAACCTGCGCTGGGTCAAGTAGCCCTCCCCCAGCCATTCAAGCGGCTGGGGGTTAGTCGGGGAGAATCCTCCGGACTACGGCGTCAGCCAGCAGCCGGCCCTTCAGCGTAAGGGTCAACCGGCCTTTGAACGCTTGCACGGGATCAACCAGCTCGTCGGCGATCAGCCCTGCCATTGCATGGCGGCCAACCGCGTCCAAGGCATCTACTTCAAGCCCTGTACCGAGCCGTGCTTCCAGCATGATGCGTTCGACTTCCCGGGTTTCGGCGTCGAGGGTCTCCCGGCCTGCCGCCGGTGAGCTTCCCGCACCCAACCGTCCTGCGTACGCTGTGGGGTGCTTAACGTTCCACCACCGGACACCTCCTACGTGGGAGTGCGCACCGGGGCCGATGCCCCACCAGTCATCGCCGCGCCAGTAGGCCAGATTGTGCCGGCACGCTTGATCGGGTGTCCGGGACCAGTTGCTGACCTCGTACCAGTTCAAACCAGCTGCGGAGATCAACGAATCAGCCAACTCGTATTTGGCTGCATGATCGTCGTCGTCAATTCCGGGCACTTCGCCGCGGCGGATCTGGGCCGCCAACTTGGTGCCGTCCTCCACGATCAATGCGTAGGCGCTGATGTGGTCAGGCTCGTAGGACAGTGCTGTTTCAAGGGACAACCGCCAGTCCGCCATGGACTCCCCCGGCGTACCGTAAATAAGGTCCAGGCTCACCGCGAGTCCGGCCTCACGGGCCCACTGGACCACGAGCGGCACACGACTGGGGGTATGGGTCCGGTCAAGGACCTTCAACACGTGCGGCACAGCCGACTGCATGCCAAACGAAACCCTGGTGAATCCGGCATCGGCCAGCACCTTCAGGGACTCAGGGGTTACGGAATCCGGATTGGCTTCGGTGGTTACCTCGGCACCGGGCTCAAGCCCCCAATGGTCGACGGCGGCCCGCAGGATTCGTGCAAGGTCTTCCGCGGGGAGGAGCGTGGGCGTACCGCCTCCAAAGAAGACTGTGCTCATGCGCCGCCGGGGCAGCCCTGAGGCCTCCAGTGCCAGAGCCGCGAAGTCGAGTTCGGACACCGCGGTTGTGGCGTAGGCATCCTGGGAGGCCCCGCCGCCAAGCTCGGTGGCCGTATAGGTATTGAAGTCACAGTAGCCGCAGCGAACGGCGCAAAACGGGATATGGACGTAGAGCCCGAAGTTGCGGTGCTCGACGCCATCCAGCACCTGCGGGGGAAGTACTCCGTCCGCAGGCGCCGGATCGCCCAAAGGTAGGACGCTGGGCATCTACTTCTTGGCCTTGTCCTTGGACTCGTCGGTGGTCAGTGCTGCGATGAATGCTTCCTGGGGAACCTCCACGCGACCCACCATCTTCATGCGCCTCTTGCCTTCCTTCTGCTTTTCCAGCAGTTTGCGCTTACGGGTGATGTCACCGCCGTAGCACTTGGCAAGAACGTCCTTGCGGATGGCCCGGATGCTCTCACGGGCGATGATTCGCGATCCGATGGCCGCCTGGATGGGCACCTCGAATTGCTGCCTCGGGATGAGCTCACGGAGCTTGCCGGTCATCATGACACCGTAGGCGTAGGCCTTGTCGCGGTGGGTGATGGCACTGAAGGCATCCACTTGTTCGCCCTGCAGCAGGATGTCCACCTTGACGAGGTCTGCAACCTGCTCGCCGTCGGCTTTCCAGTCCAGCGAGGCGTAACCACGGGTTTTGGACTTCAGGAGGTCGAAGAAGTCGAACACAATCTCGGCCAGCGGAATCCAGTAGCGGAGTTCCACTCGGTCCTCGGACAGGTAATCCATGCCGCGCATTTGGCCGCGGCGGCTTTGGCAGAGTTCCATGATGGAACCAACAAACTCGTTCGGAGCCAGGATGGTGGCGGAAACCATAGGCTCGCGAACTTCGGAGATCTTGCCCGTGGGGTACTCGCTGGGGTTGGTGACATGGATGACCTTCTTGTCCTCCAGTGTCACCTCGTATTCCACGTTGGGAGCAGTGGAGATGAGGTCCAGGTTGTACTCACGTTCAAGGCGCTCACGGGTAATTTCCAGGTGCAGCAAACCGAGGAACCCGACGCGGAAACCGAAGCCCAGTGCTGCCGACGTCTCGGGTTCGTAAACCAGTGCGGCGTCGTTAAGCATCAGTTTTTCGAGGGCGTCGCGGAGGACAGGGTAGTCCGTTCCGTCCAGCGGGTAGAGACCTGAGAAGACCATCGGTTTGGCGTCGGCGTAGCCGCTGAGCGACTCCGAGGCAGGCTTGGCCAGGTTGGTGACAGTATCGCCAACCTTCGACTGGCGGACGTCTTTCACGCCGGTGATCAGGTATCCCACCTCGCCGACCCCCAGGCCCTTGGATGGCGTGGGCTCCGGAGAGCTGACACCAATCTCCAGGAGCTCGTGCGTTGCCCGGGTGGACATCATCTGAATGCGTTCGCGCGGGTGGAGCATGCCGTCCACCACGCGGACGTACGTCACGACACCGCGGTACGTGTCATAGACGGAGTCGAAAATCATGGCGCGGGCCGGCGCATTGGGATCGCCAACGGGAGCAGGAAGGTCGCGGACAATTTTGTCCAACAGCGCCTCAACACCCACACCGGTTTTGCCGGAGACCTTGAGGACGTCCTCGGGGTCACCGCCAATGAGGTTGGCAAGCTCTGCCGCGTACTTCTCGGGCTGGGCAGCCGGAAGATCGATCTTGTTCAGCACAGGAATGATGGTGAGGTTGTTCTCCATTGCCAGATACAGGTTGGCAAGGGTTTGGGCCTCGATGCCCTGGGCCGCGTCCACCAGCAGCACTGCGCCTTCGCAAGCGGCGAGCGAGCGGGAAACCTCATAGGTGAAGTCGACGTGGCCGGGAGTATCGATCATGTTCAGTGCATAGCTGTTGCCATCAAGTTCCCACGGCATGCGAACAGCCTGGGACTTGATGGTGATGCCACGCTCACGTTCGATATCCATGCGGTCCAGATACTGGGCCTTCATGTCGCGTTGCTTAACGACGCCGGTGTACTGCAGCATGCGGTCGGCCAAGGTGGACTTACCGTGGTCAATGTGGGCAATGATGCAGAAGTTCCGGATGATGGCCGGATCTGTTGCGGCGGGCACCGGTGCGGTGCGGGCCATGGGAGACACGCAGGATCCTTACTGTCGACACTCACACGGCAATTCCCGGAGCTGGGCATAGGCCAGCCGGAACACGCCGCGCATCTGATCCTCTAGTCTCCCATGAACCTGCGCTTCGCCGTACATTGCCTGCCCAGGTGTCAGCTCCACGCAGCTGTAGCGTTGTCACATGGCTTTCGACTTGCGCCCTTTGGGCAAACTCATCCTGCGATCATTCAAAGCCCTCGGTGGCAACAGCACTAAAGCAGCCACACCGGCAGGTGCCCGCAGGACACAAACCCGGCAGTCCGACGTCGTACGCCAGCCAGGTTCTTACCCGGGCGATTTTCGCGGTTCCCTCAAGGTCAGCTACTCCCCCAAGCCAGATGGTCAGCCGGATCCCGGCGAGATTGTCTGGAGCTGGGTTCCCTACGAAGAGGACCACACACAAGGCAAGGACCGGCCCGTACTCCTGGTGGGCCGGGATCGCGGATGGCTGTTGGGTCTTATGCTGACCTCCAAGGACCACGACAATGGCGCACGCGCGGACGACTATGTTGATATAGGAACCGGCCCTTGGGATCGGCAGGGCAGGCCCAGCGAAATCAACGTTGGGCGCATTATCCGCCTCGATCCTGGTGCGATCCGGCGCGAAGGCGCCGTTTTGGGAAAACCGCAATTCCGGGAGGTCGCACGGGCCCTCCAAGAACGGCAATAGCCGGACCGGGGGCCCAGTTCCTTAAGAGCCCGGACTTTCTGCTATCCTTTATAGCTGTGTGTCCGTGCAGGTCGACGGCCATACATGGTTGGCTGCCATAGGCATCCCCACGCCGCTCAGTCGATGGCCAACCTGAAAACCCTCTAGACCATTTCCGCATTAAAAAGAGAGTTCATACGTGGCTAATATCAAGTCCCAGAAGAAGCGCATCCTCACCAACGAGAAGGCTCGCCTGCGCAACAACGCAGTCAAGTCCGAGCTGAAGACGGCCATCCGCGCCGTCAACACCGCCGTTGAGTCTGCTGACAAGGATGCTGCTGGAACTGCACTTGCTGCTGCCAGCCGCAAGCTGGACAAGGCTGTCAGCAAGGGCGTTATTCACAAGAACAACGCTGCAAACCGCAAGTCTGCGATCTCCAAGAAGGTCAACGCACTCTAAGGTTTTTCCAGTTCGACTGAGCTGATCAAAAGGCCGGCACCCGTTGGGTGCCGGCCTTTGGGTTTAAGCGGCTGTATCAGTGGCGGCGATGCCGCCGCTGACTGGCATCAACGTCGGCTGGCTGACATGGCAATTACAGTCACCGCGTGCTCCACTGCGTAGACAGGGTCCCGCGACTCACCCTTCACCTGCGCGTCCGCTTCTGCGATGACCTGGATGGAACGGATCAGGCCCTCGGGAGTCCATCGCCGGACATCCCGCTGCGCCTGCTCAACAAGCCACGGCTGCATTCCCAGATTCCTGGCGATGGTGGCTGGAGAACCATTGGCCCCTGCAACTTTGGCCAGCGTCCGCAGCTTGGCCGCCAGTGCCGCAACCAAGGGAACCGGATCCACCCCGGTGGCCAAGGCATGCCTCAACGTGGACAGTGCCACCGGCCCATTACCAGCCATCGCAGCATCCGCAACCTTGAAGGCCGTCGCCTCAACCCGGCCGCCGTAGTAGCGTTCAACGGTCTCCGCCGTCACGGCGGTAGTGGCGTCGGCGATCAACTGGTTGCACGCTGCTGCAAGTTCGGAAAGGTTTGCGCCCACTGCGTCCACCAGGGCCTGGACAGCATCGCCCTCAATGCGTCGCCCTCCGGCCCTGAACTCGGAGACGACGAACGCGGTTTTGTCAGAGTCCTTCTTCAACGGTTGGCAATCAATGACGGGCCAGCCAGCGGACTTCACGGCATCGAGCAGCTTCTTGCCACGAACGCCACCGGCATGACGCAAGACCAGGACAACGTCCTGGTCCGGGTGCTGGAGGTAGGCCAGTCCGTCCGCCAGAAAAGCATCATTCATGGCCTCGAGGCCATCGACCTCAATGAGCTTCCCCTCACCGAAAAGGGATGGCGTGACGGTCATCGCCAGGGATCCGGCCTCGTAGGAGCCCGCGTTGAGTCTGCTCAGTTCGACATCAGGGGTGGTGGTTCGCACCTGGGTCCGGATGCCGTCCACGGCCCGGATACCGAGATATTCTTCTGGTCCCATGACCAGGACGACGGCGGCCGGTGCCGCATCCCGCCAGCTGACGGTGTTCGCCGCGACGCTCTTGGCCCGGGTATTTTGGGCAGCAGCCACAGGTGGTTCCTTCCGGACGTTTCTTTGCAGGATTCAAGTCTGCCATGTTTTGCAGGGGGTGGGATTTGGTGTTCGGGGGTGCCTGACACCCTGGCGGCGTACAACCGCTTCTCGCCCCTTGGGGGCGGCTCGGTGCAGGCGGCCGAGGGCTGCAGATTAGGTGCGTCGCCAATTCTTCACCTCTGAGTTGGTTTTGTGCATCTGCCCAGTCAGCCTTGGTCTCCAGGAAGGCCCTCTCCAACGCCAGCGCACAGATCCTTGCGGCGTCTCCGTCGGCAGCCCGCCCCTACGCCCCCGGACGATCACCAAGCGATCAAGGAGCGCCACTACAGCGCCATGAAGTCCCATGACGTGACCCATCACCTGCGCAGGGCGGAGCACCATCCAAACAACCAGGACGGTCACCAAGGATGAGAGCACCATGGCCACTATTCCAACCGGCCCCTCTGCCCACGGCAGGGCAGCCCCTGGCAGGCCGGCAAAAAGCCGCGCCACTGCCGCAACCAACCCAGCACAGGTCCCGGAGACAGCGATGGGCACCACCGCGAGCCAGGGAAGAAGTGTGGCCAAAGGTACGGCAATTGTGCCGAAAATCGTCACCGGAGCCACCAACGGGCCTGCTACCACGTTGGCAATCAGCGCGAATGTGGTGAACTGTGGCTGAAGTGCCACGATCACCGGGCCACACAGCAGCTGGGCAGACAACGGCACGGCAACCCCGGCAGCCAACCACCGTGGCACCCAGGAAGGGATCCACGACGCAATTCTCGCCGCCAGCAGCACAATTCCGAACGTCGCCAGAACCGAGAGGAGAAACCCCACGTTGGCCGCCATGGCCGGGTCCAACAGCAGCAGGATGGTTGTGGCGAGGCAGAGGAAGGACAAGGACCGTCCGCGCAGCCCACCCGCCAGGGCAGCCAGCCCCACTGTCCCCATGACTGCGGCCCGTAGGACGCTGGGATCCGGCCCCACCATGGTGACGAATGCCACCAGCCCGCACGCAGCAAAAGCCCCTGCTGCCGGGCGCGCCAACCGGAAGCACCGTGCCAACAAAATGAAGCCACCCAGAATGAGGCTGCAGTTGGCTCCCGAGACCGCCGTCAAGTGAGTCATTCCCGTAGTCTTCATTGCCGCCTCCAGGCTTTCCGGCAGCGCGCTGGTATCGCCCGTCACCATTCCAGGGAGCAGCCCGGACGCGTCCGGAGGCAGCCAGTCAGCAGCGGAGACAAACCCTTTCCGCACGTCGGCCGCTGCCTGTCGGGCATCGAACCCGGATCCGGTAACGACGGGGTCAGAGGACGCGCTGAGAAGCGCAGCTTCGGATTGCCCTTCCCGCACCTGTTTCAGCGTTCCGGTTGTTCTGACTCTCTGCCCCGCCCGTACATTCCGCCAGGCAGCACCGCCCGTCACAACGATGCCGGCAGTTCCACGTATCACGTTTCCCTTGGACGTGAGATGAATCAGACCCGCATCAACCATCCATCTGTCGTCACTTGAAGGCGCAGGTGAAGGCACCGGTGTGGGGCTGCCCGTAATGAGAAGGTGAACGACGACCCCCTCATCGGCGGACATCGCCGGGGCCAGTGGTCCGTTCTTACGGTTGTCGGCGATGACAGCACAATGAACCGCAACAGCGGCGCCCAGGACACACGCGAGGGCCAGGGTGGCCCACAGTGTTCGGGGCCGCACTCCGGACGGCCCCTGGCGATGCCCCACCACCAGGAACACTCCGCCAAACAAGCCCAGTGCAACCGCCACCACAGCCGACCAGACCGCATCCATGCGGCCACCTGCCAGCGCTGCAGACCACGTCACCACCACCATCGGCACGAGCCTCAGGTCTATGCGTTTTCCCGCTTCCGGACCTCCCACGGACTCAGCCACCCTCCACCGTCACAAGGTCTTTGAGGGACTCCATGAGCTTGGGCCCAATCCCATCAATGGCATCCAGTTCGTCCACCGAGGCGAACGGTCCATGGTCTTTCCGCCAGTCCAGAATCCGCTGGGCAGTGACGGGCCCCACCCGGGGCAATGTCCCCAACTCCTCCAAGGTGGCAGTGTTGATGTTGACCTTCGTGGCCCCGCCGCTGGAACTGCCAGTGCCAGTACTGCCAGCAATCGCAGACGGGGCGCCCTGCGGGGCTTCCCCCGCTACTGGAACGGCAACCTTGGCTCCATCGCTGAGCACCTCGGCAAGGTTCAGCCCGCCGAGTTCGGCGTTTGGCGCTGCACCCCCGGCGGCCTCAATGGCCTGGAAGACGCGGCTACCCAGCGGCAAAGTGACGACGCCGGGCTGCTGCACGGCCCCCGCCACGTGAACAATCAGGCTCCCCTGGGACTCCGAACCCACTGGTTGCGGCGATTCTGACGAACCCGGCACAACGGGGCCAACAGACGTGGAAGAATCCAACGGTTCTGATGTTGGCTGGCCCAGGGAAGACTGCCATAAATGCCACCCGATGAGGCCTGCCCCTACCACCGCCAGGAGTACCGCTACGCGCCAAGGGGCACGCCATCGAAGACGGGATCTGCGAAGGAGGTCTCCGGGGTCTTCCTCGTCGCCAACTGGAACAGAAGGATAATTGTCCGGCAACTCCAACAGCGGAGAAGCCAGGGTCTCTCCGGCCAATCGGGAGGTAAAGCGCTGCCGTGCTGCCGTCGCTGCGGCATCTGGGGACGAATCCCGGTTCCAGCGTGGCATGAAATGAGCTTATGGCCGGCGCCGCAGGGTCAGTCCGCCCCACATGGGCTATGTGGATAAACAGCCGGATGATCAGTCCGTTGGCGTGCTGCTCTCCCCCACAATGACAGCCAGAACCCCCAGGCCGGCATGAGCCGCCAGGACGGCAGGCAAGGCACTGATTTGCGGCGGCGGGCAGTCGGGGCATTTCTCGTTCAGCCGGGCGGCCAGGGCTTCGGCCTCCATCTGGTTGCCAAAGTGATGTACAGCCAGGCGTTGCTGTCCGGCCGGGCGGGAAGCAACATCCGCTGCAACGATCTCCTCCAAGCGAGCCACGGCGCGCACGGCGGACCTGACCTTTTCCAGCGGAACGATCTTGCCGCCGTCGACGGCCAGGATGGGCTTGATGGCGAGGACCGTACCCAACAGGGACGCTGCGGCACCGATCCGCCCACCACGGCGTAGCTGTTCCAGGCTGGGCACGTAGAAGTAGACCTTGGTGCGCTCCATGCGCCGCTCGGCGAAACCACGGACTTCGGCAGCCTCTTGCCCATCGGCAGCAGCAACCACGGCACTTTGGACCCCCATGCCCTGCGCCATGCCCACCGTGCGGGAGTCCACCACTTCCACCGGAATGCTGACGCGGGCCGCAGCCAGTCGGGCAGCATCGGCGGTTCCGGAGAGCTCGGACGAAATGTGGATGGAAACCACTGACTCGAAACCGCGACGCTGGGCAGCGAGGTAGGCCTGCTCGAATTGTCCGGGTGATGGCCGGGACGTTTTCACCGAGGCACCCGAGGCCAGGGCCAGCGATAAAGTCTGGGTGATGTCGTCTTCGCCCTCGCCATAAATTTCGTTCCCCACCATGACGGGCATGGGAACAACAGCGAGCCGTCCGTCGGCGGTAAAGGCCGAGACCCAGTCCGAGGGAAGCGCAGCCGCCGAATCCGTGACTACTGCTGTCTTGACGACGGCGGCCAACGGTACGTCAGCTGCTGGAACCGGCGCAGTGGGCTGCCTAAGGCGCGCCACTCTTTCCTTGAGCCATATCCATGCGGGTGGTTCTCGCTCAGGCACGCAACCTCCAAAGATGATGGCCGGCCGCCGGCAGACTGCCGGCGGCCGCATTGTCCCTGCTAGGCGGGGACGATGTTCACCAGTTTAGGTGCCCGGACGATCACGGTCCGGATGCCGCGACCGTCCATGGCACGCTGGACGTTTTCCGAAGCCAGGGCAAGTTCCCGCAAGGCGTCCTCAGTGATGTCAGGCGACACTTCCAGGCGATCGCGAACCTTGCCCTGCACCTGAACCACAGCGGTGACGGTATCCTGCACCAGCAATGCTTCGTCGTGCTTCGGCCAGCCTGCATTCGCTACGGAAGCAGGGTGGCCCAGGGTGTTCCACAGGTCCTCGGCTGTGTACGGAGCAAACAGGCTCAGGATGACCGCTACGGCTTCCACCGCTTCGCGTACGGCGGGGTCTGCGGCACCTGCGCCGGAATCAATGGTCTTGCGGGTCGCGTTCACCAACTCCATCAGGCGGGCCACCACGACGTTGAACTTGTTGTTGTCCAACAGTTCCGCGGCATCGGCGATGGTCTTGTGCGTGACAGTGCGCAGTACGCGGTCGCCAGCAGCCGGATCCACACCCGGCTCGCTGCTGACGTCCTGGCCAAGCCGCCAGGCCCGGGCCAGGAACTTGGCAGAACCCGACGGCGAAACGTCGGCCCAGTCGACGTCGTCTTCCGGTGGGGAGGCAAAGACCATGGTGAGGCGCACGGCGTCGACGCCGAACTTGTCCAACTGCTCGCCGAGGTCCACACCGTTGCCGAGGGACTTGCTCATGGCCTTGCCGCCGTTGAGCACCTGGCCCTGGTTGAGCAGCGCCGAGAACGGTTCATTGGTTTCGATCAGGCCGATGTCCTTGATGACCTTGGTGAAGAAGCGGGCGTACAGCAGGTGCAGGATGGCGTGCTCAACGCCACCTACGTACTGCCCGACCGGCATCCAGTTGTTGATCTTTTCAGGATCGAACGGGCCCTCGGTGTAGTCCGGGGACACGAAGCGCAGGAAGTACCAGGACGAGTCAACGAACGTATCCATGGTGTCGGTATCGCGCTGCGCAGCGCGGCCGCAGTTGGGGCACTCAACATTGACCCACTCGACGGCGGCGGCCAACGGGGAGGTCCCCTTGGGCGAGAGCGCCTCACCCCGCAGGTTATCGGGCAACCTGACGGGCAACTGGTCATCGGGGACGGGAACTTCGCCGCATTCGCCGCAGTGGATGATGGGGATGGGCGTACCCCAGAAACGCTGACGGCTCAGCAGCCAGTCACGCAAACGGAAGTTGACGAACTTCTCGCCGGTTCCCAGCTTCTCGAGGATCTCGATCGCTGCCGGAATGCCCTCGGACTTGGACAAGCCGTCCAAGTCGCCGGAGTTCTTCAGTGTGCCTTCGCCGGCAGTGGCCACGCCGGTCTCTGCGGGATCTTCGGCGCCTGTTTCCACCACTGCCCGGACGGGCAGGTTGAAGGCCTTGGCGAAGTCGAGGTCGCGCTGGTCATGCGCAGGCACGGCCATGATGGCACCCGTACCGTAGTCGGCCAACACGTAATCAGCGGCCCATACCGGGAGCTTCTCGCCGTTGAGCGGGTTGATGGCGTAACGGCCGGTGAAGACGCCGGTCTTCTCGCGTTCGGTGGACTGGCGCTCAATTTCGGAGAGCGCCTTGACCTTTTCGCGGTACGCCATAAGTTCGTCGTGCTGTTCCGGAGTCACCAGGTCCAGCGCCAGATGCGCATCTGCTGCAACAACGAAGAACGTTGCGCCATAGAGAGTGTCAGGACGGGTAGTGAAGACCGTGACTTCGCGCTCGGCACGCTCTTCCGTGGCTTCGATGACGAACCGCACGTGCGCGCCTTCAGAGCGGCCGATCCAGTTGCGCTGCATGGCCAGGACACGCTCGGGCCAGTGGCCTTGCAGCTGGTCCATGTCCTCCAGCAAGCGGTCAGCGTAGTCGGTGATCTTGAAGTACCACTGGTTCAGCGACTTCTTGGTGACGGGTGTGCCGCAGCGTTCACAGGCGCCGTTGACAACCTGTTCGTTCGCCAGGACGGTGAGGTCCTTGGGGCACCAGTTGACCGGCGAATCCTTGCGGTAGGCCAGGCCGCGCTCGTAGAAGCGCTTGAACAGCCACTGCGTCCACCGGTAGTACTCGGGATCCGAGGTGTGGATGCGCCGGGACCAGTCGGCGGAGATGGCGTATCGCTTGAACGACGCCGCCTGGGTGTCGATGTTCGCGTAGGTCCACTCGCTGGGGTGCGCGTTGCGCTTGATCGCGGCGTTCTCCGCGGGGAGGCCGAAAGAGTCCCAACCGATGGGGTGCAGGACGTCGAAGCCCTTCTGGCGCAGGTATCGCGCCACCACGTCGCCCATCGCGAATGCTTCGGCGTGGCCCATGTGCAGGTCACCGGAAGGGTAGGGGAACATGTCCAGCACGTAGCGCCGTTCCCGCGAACCGTCGTCGGCAGGCGTGAAGACCTTGAGGTCTTCCCAGACTTGCGGCCACTTGGCTTCCATCGCCGCGAAGCTGTAGACGCCCTCTTCAGGCGCTTCAGCTGCGGCTGTCTGTGCTGTTCCGGTCTCTGTCTCCGGCTGAACGCTCACTGCTGCCCTCTTCTGTTCTTCGATGGCGGTTTTGCCTCCTGCTGCGGTCCCGGATAGCCCCGGACACACAAAAGCCCCTCAACAATGGAGGGGCGGCCGCACGGCTGATAAAAGCCGGGCGGCTAGCTAAGCAGAAGGATCTCACGCATACCAATACCTTACCCCACCAAACCCGTGGGCCGGGTGCAAGACGTCCGTACGCCCAAGAGGTTCCGGGGACTCCGCGCCATAGTGTGGTGGGCACCGCGAAGCGGGCGGGCGGGAGTCCCCGGAACCTCTGTCGAGGTCAGACTACTTAACGTCCTCGTCGACCCAGTCCATTGATTTGGTCACTGCCTTCTTCCAGAGCCGCAGCTGACGCTCCTGCTCTTCTGCCGGCAGCTGCGGTTCCCAGCGCTTGTCTTCGTTCCAGTTGGCGCTGAGCTCACCCAGGTCCTTCCAGAATCCGACGGCGAGACCCGCCGCGTAGGCAGCGCCGAGGGCCGTGGTTTCCACCACCTTGGGACGGACCACCGGTACGCCCAGGATGTCTGCCTGGAACTGCATGAGTGCCTCGTTGGCGACCATGCCGCCGTCGACCTTCAACTCGGTGAGCGGAACACCCGAGTCCGCGTTGACGGCGTCCAGCACCTCGCGGGTCTGGAAGGCAGTTGCTTCCAGCGCGGCGCGGGCAATGTGGCCCTTGTTGGCGAAACGGGTCAGGCCGACGATGGCGCCGCGGGCGTCCGCGCGCCAGTACGGCGCGAAGAGGCCGGAGAAGGCGGGGACGATGTACACGCCACCGTTGTCCTTGACACCCGCAGCCAAGTCCTCAACTTCCGGAGCGGAGCTGATCATGCCCAGGTTGTCGCGGAGCCACTGGATCAAGGAACCGGTGACCGCGATGGAACCTTCCAGGGCGTAGTGCGGCTTGGCGTCGCCCAGCTTGTATCCCAACGTGGTGAGGAGGCCGTTCTTGGAGTGAACAATTTCCTCGCCAGTGTTGAAGATCAGGAAGCAGCCTGTGCCGTAGGTGTTCTTCGCTTCGCCGGCCTGGAAGGCTGCCTGGCCGAAGGTGGCCGCCTGCTGGTCGCCCAGGATGCCTGCTACCGGAGTTTCCCGAAGGAGCTGGGAGGTGTGGACCTGGCCGTAGACCTCGGAGGAGGACTTGATGGCCGGCATCATGGAGGCCGGAACGCCAAAGACGTCCAGGATTTCCTGGTCCCATTGGAGCGTCTCGAGGTCCATGAAGAGGGTGCGGGATGCGTTGGTGACATCGGTGACATGGACGCCGCCGTCCACACCTCCGGTCAGGTTCCACAGAACCCAGGCATCGGTGTTGCCGAACAGGAGGTCGCCGGCTTCCGCACGTTCGCGGGCACCGTCGACGTTGTCCAGGATCCACTTGATCTTGGTGCCGGAGAAGTAGGTGGCCAGTGGCAGGCCCACCTTTTGCTTGAAGCGTTCGAGCCCGCCGTCCTGGGCCAACTGGTCCACGATCGGCTGGGTGCGGGTGTCCTGCCAGACGATGGCGTTATAGACAGCCTCACCGGTGTTCTTGTCCCAGACAACCGCAGTTTCACGCTGGTTGGTGATTCCGACGGCGGCGATGTCGTGCCGCGTCAGGTTCGCCTTGGACAGGGCGGAGGCAATAACTTCCCGGGTGTTGTTCCAGATTTCGGCGGGGTTGTGCTCAACCCAGCCAGCCTGCGGGAAGATCTGCTCGTGTTCCATCTGGCCGGTGGAGACGATGTTGCCGGAGTGGTCGAACACGATGGCGCGGGAGCTGGTGGTGCCCTGATCAATGGCGATGACGTATTGATTCATGGTGACGTCCTTGTCTTAGTGATGGTCGTTGCTGGTTACTCAGTGGTGATTGAGGGTGTGTGCGGTTGGTACGGGCAGGATCAGCCGGCGACCGCAGGCATGATGTCGGGAACCCACAGAGCTACGACGCCCGCAAGTGCGCCGCCAACCAGCGGTCCAACAATGGGGATCCAGGAGTAGGCCCAGTCGCTGCTGCCCTTGCCCTTGATGGGAAGGAGGGCGTGCGCGATGCGGGGGCCGAGGTCACGTGCAGGGTTGATGGCGTAACCGGTGGGGCCACCGAGGGAAACGCCGATACCGACAACGAGCAGTGCCACGGCCAGCGGGCCGAGTCCTGAGGGGGTACCGCCGAAGGTCAGGATGACGAAGACCAGGACGAAAGTGCCGATGATCTCTGTGACGAGGTTCCACGGGGTGGAACGGATGGCGGGACCGGTGGAGAAAGTACCCAGCTTGTTGGCTGCCAGGGGTTCTTCATCGAAGTGCTGCTTGTATGCGAGCCAGCAGACAACCGCACCCAGGAAGGCACCCAGCAGTTCAGCGCCGAAGTACGTCAGGGTGGACGCGAAGGTGACGGCTACGTCCGGGGCATACTCTGCCTTGCCGTTGACCAGCAGGCCCAACGTCACGGCCGGGTTCAGGTGCGCACCGGACTTTGCAGCCACGAAAACGCCCGCGAAGACCGCAATACCCCAGCCCCACGTCACCATCAAGAATCCAGCGTTGTTGCCCTTGGTGCCTTTGAGCGCAACGTTTGCCACGACGCCGCAACCCAACAGGGTCAGCATCATGGTTCCGAATACTTCGGAAAGGAAAACAATTCCAAGAGACATCTTTGACTCCTCATTTTTCTGTTATCAGCCCCCTCGCGGGTGAAGAGGCCGTTTGGGACGGTTCCGCTCTCCGGAACCGTCCCGGTGTGGTGGTCCCCTGTCGGGCCCACCTACCCCATTCCGCCCCTGCCGCACGTTGGGACGGTCAAGCTGTTTCCGCTACTTGGGCTCAGGCTACGAGACTGTGCACGTCAACCTTGTGGAACCGCTGCAGTACTTCCTGGGCGTGGCGGATTTCTGCTTCACGGGCGGCAGCATCCCAGCCGAGCGGTTCGGCCAAGGCGGCGGCAATTTCGTTCAGCAGCTCACCGGTGACCAAGCCACGGAACGCCAGGGACGTCCTGCGGATAAGGACGTCCACCAAGTGCCCGATCTGCTCATGCTCGGCCATGAACTCCAACTCACGGACGCTGAGTTCACGCGTTGACCGCAATGGCTGGTCATGGCCTGCGTTGAGGTACGCGATGACCGCGTCAGCCCGCGTACCGTAGCGGGTCAGCAGCCCGGCAACCCGGTCAGCGTCCAGGCCCGGACCCATGTGCTTCTTGATCCATTCCTGTTCGCCCTGTTCAGTGGCAGGGAAGCCGGCGCCGCCGCCGATGGCGAGTTTCGCCGTCGAGACTTTGCGTTCCATGCCGAGTTCACGCAGGACGTCGTTGGTCATGTGCTCGGCCAGGGCGCGGAACGTTGTCCACTTGCCGCCTACCAAGCTGAGTACGACGGCGGCCTTACCGCCTGGCGTGGCTACCGCACCATCGCCGGTGCGGACGCTGCGCTCGATCCGGTAGTCCCTGGAAACGAAGCCGGGCTGGGTTTCGTCGTGGCGGGGCAACGGACGGACGCCGGCGAAGCTGTAGACAATCTGGTCCCGCTCCACCTTGATGGTGGGGAACACGTGTCCTACCAGGTCGAAGAAGTAGTCGATCTCTTCTTCGGTGCACACGGCGTCTTCGGACATGTCCGCGTCGACGTCGGTGGTGCCCACCAGGACGCGGTCGCCCATCGGGTAGATGAGGACGATGCGGCCGTCGGTGTGTTCGAAGAAGATCTCCCTGCCGTTGCAGGCGGCAAGAAGTTCCGGGTGGTCAAGGACAATGTGGGAGCCCTTGGTTCCGCCCATGAACTTGCTGACGGCACCCATGGCCTGGTTGGTGAGATCCACCCAGGCGCCTGTGGTGTTGACGATCACGTCTGCCTGGAATTCAAATTCCTTGCCGGTCAGTTCATCGCGGAGGAGAACCCCGTCCGCGCCCATGGAAACGAGTGACACATAGTTGCTGGCGCGGGCGCTTCCACCGGGAAGTCCGCCGCCCAGGCCTGCCTTCTCGCCATCCTGAAGGACATCGAGGGTCAGGCGTTCGGGGTTGTGGACCGAGGCATCAAAGTAGGTTGCCGCGTACTTGATCCCCGAGTGCAGCTTGGGAAGCTCGGCCAGGGCCCGGGTCCTTCCACGGAACTGGTGGCGGGGCACACTTCCTCCGTCACGGGAGAAGAAGTCATACATGCTCAGGCCAACCTTGATGAGGAATGCGCCGCGTTCCTTGGGCTTGCCCTGCTTGTGGGTGAGGAAACGCATGGGTGCGGAAAGGATTCCGGAGAAGGTGCTGAAGATGGGGATGGTGGTCTGGAGCGGCTTGACGTAGTGCGGTGCAATGCGCAGGAGCCGGTTGCGCTCCACCACGGATTCCTGGACCAGGCGGAACTCGCCATTTTCGAGATAGCGGATGCCACCGTGGATCATGTGCGAGGAAGCACCACTGGCACCTTGGCAGTAGTCGCCGCGTTCAACAAGCGCCACATCCACACCTTGCAGGGCCAGGTCGCGGAACGTTCCTACACCGTTGATGCCGCCGCCAATGATAAGTACCTTGGCCGAGGGCCGCTCCTGCAGCGCAACGACGGAGTCGCGCTCTGTGTGCTGTGAGGTACCGGAAATCCTGTTGTGTCCCAAAACTGCTCCCTTGGGCTTGGTTCGTGCGCCGCGCCACTCGCTGCTGCACCGTTCACCACTAATCTTGCGAAGGTGGAAAATGGAGTCAAGCTATTTGCACAAACGTGCAGGAAGGAAATGAGATGGCACGATCACGTCACTCGGATGCGCTCCGGGCTGCACAGATGTATTACCTTCAGGACCTGACCATGGACGCCATCGCCCGGGAGCTGAGAACGTCCCGGTCCACGGTGTCCCGGCTGCTGTCCTCGGCACGCGAAACCGGCCTTGTGCAGGTACAGATCAGGAGCCCTTTTGACACCGGACCCGAACTGGAGAGCCAGATCCGCAACCAATATGGAGTGGACGTCCATGTGGTTCCTGTGTTGGACACGCTCAACGAAGCAGAGACCCTGGACCGCGTTGCCATGCAGGCCGCGCGAACAATAGGCCCCTTGGTGGACTCGAACGCCATCATCGGCGTGGCCTGGGGCGCGACGCTGAGTGCGGTCAGCCGGCATCTCACGCGGAAGGTGACGCACGACAGCATTGTGGTCCAGCTCAACGGTGCTGGAAACATGCAAACCACCGGCATTACCTACGCCAGCGACATCATGCGCCGCTTCGGCAGCGCCTACGGTGCACGCGTTGAGCAGTTCCCTGTTCCGGCATTCTTTGATCATGCATCCACCAAGACGGCCATGTGGAATGAGCGCAGCGTTCAACGCATTCTTGATCTGCAGGCCCGCATGAGCATCGCTATTTTCGGCGTGGGTTCGGTGGATTCGGACTATCCCAGCCACGTCTATGCCGGCGGTTACCTCGATGAACGCGACCTCACCATGCTGGCCGCCGATGACGTGGTGGGCGACGTCGCCACCGTATTTTTCCGCAGCGATGGATCGTCGGACGGCATCACCCTCAACGAACGGTCCACGGGCCCCAGCCATGAGCAATTGCGGCAAGTCAGGCGCCGCATTTGCGTGGTGTCCGGTGCCTCCAAGATCAATGGACTCCAGGGAGCACTGGCCGCCGGGCTGGCCACGGACCTCATTTTGGACGAAGCCTCGGCCCGGCGACTTGTCAGTTTCAATGGCCACTCCTGAAGCATTCGTGCAAGGAATGGGTAGAGTCTTTGCTATGAGATTCCCGTCCCGGCAGACATTGAACAACGGCGTACAGATGGACAGCCTGGGATACGGACTCTATAAAGTGCCCCCGAAGGACGCCGAGGCCCTGGTAGCCACAGCCCTGGGTGAGGGGTATCGGCGCTTCGATACGGCCGCGATGTACGGCAACGAAGTCGGCGTCGGACGAGCCATCGGCGGCGCAGTCGGAGATGCCGCGGAAGCAAACAGGGGAACGGGCGGTTCCGGAGAATCCGTTCACACCCTGGCACGGGAGGACCTCTTCGTCACCACCAAGGTCTGGAACGATGACCACGGCTACGACGCCACCCTTCGCGCCTTCGACACGTCCATCTCAAACCTTGGGCTCGACTACGTGGATCTTTACCTCATTCACTGGCCCTGCCCCCGACGTGGACTGTTGGTGGAGACGTGGAAAGCCATGGAGACCTTGTACAGGGAAGGCAAAATCCGGGCCATTGGTGTTTCCAACTTCCAACCCGGCCACCTGGACGATTTGATGCAGAAGGCCGAAGTAGTCCCGGCCGTCAACCAAATCGAGCTGCACCCCTGGTTGCAGCAGACCAGGTTGCGCACCTTGCACGAACAACTCGGTATACGCACTGAGGCGTGGAGCCCACTCGGCAGAGGGCAGGTACTGGCAGATCCGGCCATCATCCGCCTGGCGGAGAAGTACGGCAGGACTCCTGCGCAGGTTGTTCTCCGCTGGCATCTCCAACTGGGGAACCTGGTCATCCCGAAAGCAAGCTCTGCAGGCCGTATCAAAGAGAACTTCGCCGTTTTTGATTTCGAACTCGACGCCACGGACATGGACGGCATCGCAGGGCTTGAGCGGCACCATCGAACCGGATCGCATCCGGACAACGTGAATTAGGAACAGCTGCATGGAAAAAGTGGACACCGCCAACTCCCCCGAAGGAACACAGGCCCCTGGCACATTCTTCAGCGAAGCCCTTCCAGGGCGGACTGTAGCTTCGGACATTGATGTTGACGGCAGCAACGTGGCGTATTGGACGTACGAACCGGTCACCGTCACCCCCAAAACCCGTACCATCCTGGTGATCCACGGATTCCGGGGAGACCACCACGGGTTGCTCCGGGTGGCCGACCAGCTCCCGGAAATGCGGATCATCATGCCGGACCTGCCGGCCTTCGGAAGCTCCGATCCGTTCGTTGATGATGAGCACACTGTTGAACGCTACGGTCAGTTCATTTCCAGCTTCATGGCAGCGCTCGGCCTCGGGCCAAAGACCGTGTTGCTGGGTCACTCCTTCGGCTCGATCGTCGCCAGCCACTTCGCAGCGACGCACCCACACGCCATCTACCCGCTGATCCTGATCAACCCCATTGCGGCGCCCGCGCTGGAGGGTCCAAAGGGCATCATGACCAAGCTCGCTGTGCTGTACTACCAGGCGTCGGCCAGGCTTCCGCGCCCCCTGGGACTCGCAATCCTTCGCAACCGGGCAATCGTGCGCATCATGAGCATCACCATGGCCAAAACCAAGGACAAAGCCCTGCGCCGTTTCATCCACGGCCAGCACGACGCCTACTTCAGCGCCTTCGCCGACAGGAAGAGCCTGCTGGAATCCTTCAAGGCCTCCGTCTCAGGACACGTGGCCGAGGTTGCCGAACAACTCACCCTCCCGGTGCTCCTTGTGGCCGGTGAAAAAGATGAGATCGCCACCCTTCCCAACCAGTACAAACTCATGGAGCGCCTTCCGGACGCGAGGCTGGAAGTCATTCCCGGCGTCGGGCACTTAATCCACTATGAGACGCCGGTCCCGGCGGCAGAAGCCATCCGCACCTTCCTGGAGGAACATCCCGCGTGAAAATTGTCATCGACGCCCGCTTTACCAGGACGGACCACCACGATGGCATCAGCCGCTACGGTTCAAGCCTCATAGCCGCAACATCCAAAATCGCCGACGTCACCATGCTGATCAGCGATAAGCGCCAACTTGCCCTGCTGCCGGACGTCCCCTACGTGCTCGTCAACAGCCCATTGTCACCCGTCGAACTCTTCGTAGCCCGCAAGGTCAATCCCCTCAACGCCGATGTGGTGGTGTGCCCCATGCAGACCATGGGCACCTTCGGCCGCCGGTACGGACTGGTGCTCACACTCCACGACCTCATTTACTACCAGCACCCGACACCCCCTGGCTTCCTGCCCGCACCCGTGCGTTTGCTGTGGAGGCTGTACCACAAGGCCTACTGGCCGCAGCGTCTCCTGCTGAACCGAGCGGATATCGTGGCCACCATCAGCCGAACCACTGAAGCGTTGATGGCCAAATACAAACTGACCAAACGGCCCGTCCGGATAGTCGGCAATGCCCCTCAGCCGGGTCAGTCGCCGCGCGATCCTGGCTCCGGCGCAGATAAAACCCTTCTCTACATGGGTTCGTTCATGCCGTACAAGAACGTAGAGACGATGATTCGGGGAATGGCCGGATTGCACGATTACACCCTGCACTTGCTCAGCCGCATCACCCCGCAACGTCAGTCTGAACTTGAGGCTATGGTTCCCACCGGAGCCAAGGTCCAGTTCCACAACGGCGTCACCGACGCCCAGTACGACGAACTGCTGCTGAGGGCAACTGCCCTGATCAGTCTCTCCCGCGCTGAGGGGTATGGCTTGCCGTTGGTGGAAGCCATGGCACTGGGAACCCCTGTCATTGCCAGCGACATTCCGATCTTCCGTGAAGTGGGCGGAGACGCTGTCAGCTATGTGGACCCCGGATCACCTACGGAGTTCGCCGGCGCTGTGGCTGAGCTCGGTGACGACGCTCTCTGGCAGCAGCGCTCCCGCCAGTCCGTTAAGCGGGCATCCGAATTCACCTGGGACGAGTCGGCGCGGCAACTGCTTGCTGCAGCCGAGGAAGTCGTGGCACTGCGCAAACGCCGGGCCTAGGGATCCCCTAGAGGACGTCCACGCCGTCCAGGCGAAGTTGTACCGGACCCGACGTGCGCTTGGCGGCGCTGGCGGCCTTCACAGCCCGCAGGGCACGCGTGGCTTCAGCAGCGTCGCCGTACGGCAGGAAATACAACGTCCGGACGTCCTCATCTGCCTCGCTGGAGGCACCCTGCGAGGCCCCTGGGTAAAGCTGAACCGGCGCAGGACCGGCCTTCCGGAGCTTGTTGCCCGACGGCAACGTCGCGGTAGCTTCAAAAGCATCGGCGAAATGCCCGACGTCGGCCCTGGTCCCGGTAATTGACGCCACCCGCACCGCTGGGGGCAAATGGAGTTCCTTCCTCAGCGCCAGTTCCCGTGATGCGAAGCCCGGCGCGTCCCAGCGCAGCAGCGCACCCGTGGCGACGGTATCGTCAGCCGTGATCACCACGAGGCCCCCCTCGTGGGCAGGTTTGACCAAGGCAGCGGCATTGAACCAACGCCTGACAGTGTCCTCCCCCGCCCGGAGGTTTTCCCTCCGGAGCAGCGAGTTGCCGTCCAACAGCAGAGCGGCAGCATAGCCCCCTGGAGCCACCGGCTCGGCTCCCACGGTTGCCACCACAAGGGCAGCAGTATCGGGAACTGTTGCCTTAATGTGTTCACCGGAGGAAGTCACCACAGCCTTGCCAGGGAACGCACGGCCCAATTCCTCTGCGGTGCGCATGACGCCGACTGCGCCACGACGCAGCCGGGTTCCGCTGCAGTGGGTGCATCTCCACTGTGGCGCCGGTGTGGAGCACCACCTGCACGCAGGTATGGCGGAGCCGCTGGAAACCGCCAGCGGCCCCTGGCAGGCGTTGCAGCGGGCCAGTTCCCGGCACGTCTCGCAGACCAGCGACGGCGCATATCCAGCGCGTGCCACCTGGACCAGGACAGGCCCGCGCTCCAAGCCTTCCTTGGCCGCACGCCACGCCGAGCCCGGCAAACGGGCGATCCGTGCCAGGGGATCCCGTTCCTGTTCGAAACTGTCGGCGGTGTTCAAGACCCGCGGAACAGTCGAACGCACCACGTTTCGTGGCGCTTCAATGGCTACGGCCCAGTGCATCTCGACCAGACGCTGGAGTTCGGTGCTGCGGCTGTGGGAAGCCATGAGGCACGCGGCGTTCTCCTGCTCGGCACGCAGCAGCAAAACTTCCCGGGAGTGCGCGTACGGTGCCCGTTGCTCAATGTGGAGATCGTCACCGTCATCCCAGCACACCACCAGGCCAAGGTCGCGTACAGGCGCATAGGCAGCCGAACGTGTGCCGATGGCTACCCCGGCGGATCCATTCAGCAGCCGAAGGAAGTTCCGGTAACGGGGCGTCTGCCCGTCGTCCGCGGTGAGCCGTGCGACGTCGGACTTCGGCAGGACCCTCTCCAGGGCGGCTTCCAGTTGCTCCAAGTCCCGGTAGTCAGGCACGACCACCACGGCGCCCCGTCCCGAGGACCGCACCGCAGCAACGGCGGAAGCAACAAGTGCGGGCCACCCGTCCGGACCGAAACCCTGAAGCGCCGTGAGGACAGCCTTCGGCGAGCCGCCACTGGCGAGGTGCTGCAAATAGGAGGCCCCGTTGGAGTACGAAGCCCATGCGTGGGCATCACTGTCCGGCGCCGGATCCACCACGGCCTCATCTGAATCTCCGGACAGCAACTCCTTCTCCACCTTGGCGATACGGGGAGGAACAGCAGTCCGAAGGACATCGCTCAGTGTTCCGGCGTACCTGGCAGCAACCCTGGCCGCGAGCTCTGCAATGGCCGGGGTAAGGACAGCTACCGGCGAGACGACTTTGTGCAGGGCCGTCAACGGGTGAGCCGCGTCGGAGGTCGCGCGCCGCTCTGTGATGTAGCCGTTGAGTTCCTGGCCGTTGAACTTGACCTTGGCCCTGACCCCGGGGGCAGCCGCTTCGGCCAGCACAGCTGGAACACTGTAATCGAAGGGCCGGTCCAGGTGGGGCAGGGAGGACTCCAGAACCACGCGGGCAACGGGGTCCGTTTCTGCCAGGGGCGGGCCGTTGACGGGCAGGCGGTCCGGGAAACCTTGCAGCAGCGAGGGTTGAAGCAGGGACGGCTGGGCCTCGGGTCCTGCCATGCACTTCACCTCCAACTCATCAAGCGGAAAACCGCTGCGCGTCACCAACGCAGATGCCCGCAGCAGGATGGAACCCGCTGCGGGCATCTCACTGGCACCAGCCAATCACGGGCCACCGACAAAGTAGTAACCCCGGATGGCACCGGCAAAATCGACAAAGCGATCAGGCGTTGAAATATTCCTTCAGGTCAGCAACCCGGTCCAGACGCTCCCAGGTGAAATCGGGCTCGTCGCGGCCAAAGTGTCCGTGGGCTGCCGTCTTGGCGTAGATGGGCCGCTTGAGGTCCAGGGCATCGATGATGGCGCGCGGACGCAGGTCGAAGAGTTCGTCGATGGCTTCGCTGATGCGGGCCGGGTCCACGGTCTCCGTGCCGAACGTCTCAACGTACGTCCCGACCGGGCGGGCCTGGCCAATCGCGTAGGCAATCTGGATTTCGGCACGCTTGGCCAGTCCGGCGGCCACCACGTTCTTGGCAACCCACCGCATGGCGTAGGCAGCCGAACGGTCAACCTTGGACGGATCCTTGCCTGAGAAGGCGCCGCCGCCATGCCGGGAGAACCCGCCATAAGTGTCGACGATGATCTTGCGCCCCGTGAGGCCTGCATCGCCTACCGGACCGCCGATGACGAAGGCACCGGCCGGGTTCAGAATATTGGCCGTGCGCGAGAGGTCCAGGCTTGACGCCGCGAGGACGGGGTCGATGACGTAACTGGCGAGATCGGCCCGAAGCTGCTCAAGGCCAGCTTCCTCGGCGTGCTGGCTGGAAATCACCACGGTTTCAACGGAAACCGGGCGGTCGCCGTCGTACCCTACGGTAACCTGCGTCTTGCCGTCCGGGCGGAGGTAAGCCAATTCGCCGTTCTTGCGCACTTCAGTGAGCCGTTCGGACAAGCGGTGGGCAAGCCAGATGGGCGTGGGCATGTAGGAAGCTGTTTCATCACTGGCGTAGCCGAACATGATGCCTTGGTCGCCCGCACCCTGGAGATCGTAGTCATCCTCCTGGCGGCCCTCGCGGGCCTCGAGGGAGTTGAACACCCCGCCTGCGATGTCGTTGGACTGCTGGCCGATGGACACCGAAACACCACAACGGGCACCGTCGAAGCCGTTGGCTGAAGAGTCATATCCGATGCCGAGGATAGTCTCACGGACTATCTGCGGGATCTCTACGTAAGCGTCTGTAGTGACCTCACCAGCCACGTGCACCAGGCCGGTGGTGGCCATGGTTTCAACGGCCACGCGGGACTCAGGATCAGCGGCCAGCAGCGCGTCAAGGATGGCATCGCTGATCTGGTCGCAGATTTTGTCCGGGTGCCCTTCAGTGACCGACTCGGAAGTGAAGAGCCGGAGCTTGGACGGGGTGCCATGGTGTTCATGGTGCAGCGGTAAAGTCACTCGACCACCTTACTGGGTTGCGGGACGGCGGCATCTGCCGTGTGTCCCTTTGCTAAGAATTCGGGTGTGGGCTCAGTTACAACGCCGGGAAGACCCGTGTGAGCTCGGCGCCCACCCGATCAACCACTGCAGCGGCGACATCGGCCTTGGAACCGGCGGCCGACTGCGGTTCGGCTCCGTGATCGGAGAGGATCACCACGGAATTTTCATCCTGGCCGAACACGCGCCCAATGCCCACCTGGTTAACTACCAGGAGGTCGCAGCCCTTGCGCTTGAGCTTGGCCGTTGCGTGTTCCAGGACGTCTCCCTGGGCGTCGCCTGTTTCGGCCGCGAAACCGACAATCAGTTGCCGGCCACCCTCGGCGTTGCGGCGTTCCACGAGCTCATGCAGGATGTCAGGATTCCGGATCAACCGCACCACGGGCGCATCCTCGCCGTCGACCTTTTTGATCTTGGTGTCCGAGACCTCGCCCGGACGGAAATCCGCCACAGCGGCGGCCATGATGACGACGTCGGAATCCACTGCCGCCTTCAGCGCGGCCTCGCGCAGTTCCAACGCCGACTCAACACGGACAAGCTCGACGCCGGCGGGCGGCTCGACGTCCATATGTGCGGCAAGGAAGCGAACAGTTGCCCCGCCAGCCAAGGCCGCGGCGGCCAGGGCGGCACCCTGCTTGCCGGACGAGCGGTTGCCCAGGAAGCGGACCGGGTCCAGCGCCTCCCTGGTGCCACCGGCTGAGATCGTTACGATCCGGCCTGCCAACGGCTGCTCCGTGGCGGGTGAAGCCTTGGCGCCATCCGCCACCTCAGTCAAAGCCATCGCAGCCGTGAAGATTGCTTCCGGCTCCGGCAGGCGGCCAGGGCCCGAGTCGGACCCGGTGAGGCGACCGGAGGCTGGCTCGAGTACTGTCACACCGCGGCTGCGCAACGTCTCCACGTTCGCCTGGGTTGCGGCATGCTGCCACATCTCAGTGTGCATGGCCGGAGCAAAGAGCACTGGACCGTGGGCCATGAGCAGCGTATTGGTGAGGAGGTCGCCCGCTTGTCCTGTTGCAGCCTTGGCCAGGAGGTCCGCCGTGGCGGGCGCAACCACAATCAGGTCGGCTTCATGGCCCAAGCGCACATGGTTGACCTTCTCGACGTCGTCAAAGACGCTGTTGCTCACAGGGTTGCCCGAGAGGGCCTCCCACGTCGCGACTCCAACAAACCGTGTGGCCGCTTCCGTGGGGATGACCGTGACCTTGTGGCCGGCTTCAGTAAAAAGCCGGAGGAGCGATGCAACCTTGTAGGCTGCAATCCCTCCCCCGACTCCGAGGACTATGCGCACGTGACCTCCGTCAACAGGCAGTCTGTACTTATTCTGCGGGCTCGATCGGCGTGGAAACCAAAAGGCCTTCGTTGATCTCGCGCAGGGCGATGGACAGCGACTTCTCATTCAGCTTGGTGTCAACCAGCGGGCCAACGTACTCAAACAGGCCCTCGTGGAGCTGGGCGTAGTAGGCGTTGATCTGGCGGGCACGCTTGGCGCCGAAGATGACCAGGCCGTACTTGGAATCAGCAGCCTCAAGCAGCGAATCGATCGGCGGGTTGATGATGCCTTCAAGGTTCGTGGACACGAATTCTCCAAATTTTAGCGGGCCAACAAATGCAAGCGCTTAGCGCTGGTGCGGGGTAAGCCCCATGAGTGAAACAAGCTCGTCCGCTGCCCGGCGAACGTCGTCATTGATGACGGTGTGGTCAAACTCCGGTTCAGCAGCAAGTTCCAGTTTAGCGGTTTCCAGCCTGCGCTGCTGTTCCTCGGGAGTTTCCGTGCCGCGGCCCACCAGGCGGCGGACCATTTCGTCCCACGTGGGCGGTGCCAGGAACACAAAATTCGCGTCCGGAACAGCCTTCTTGACTTGGCGTGCGCCCTGGAGGTCAATCTCCAGGAGGACGGACTTTCCTTCGGCGATGGCAGCGTTGACAGTACTGCGGAGCGTCCCGTAGCGGTTCTGTCCATGCACCACAGCCCACTCCAGCAATTCACCATCCGCCACCAGGGAGTCGAACTCCTCGGCGGACTTGAAGAAGTAGTGAACGCCATCCTGCTCACCCGGACGCGCGGCCCGGGTGGTTGCCGAGACTGAGAGCCAGACCTCTGGATAGTTGTCCCTGATGTAGGTGGATACGGTTCCCTTGCCAACGGCAGTGGGGCCTGCAAGGACAGTCAGTCCGGGTTTCTTGCTCACGGATTCCTTCGGGGAGATGCGTCAAACGCTTTGCTGGGTGTCCATAAAATCTACCAGCGCCCGGGCCTGGTGAATTCCCAGGCCCCTGATGCGCCGGGATCCGGCGATGCCTATCTCCGCCATGATCCCGGCCGCCCTGACGGGGCCAATGCCCGGCAGGGCCTCCAGGAGTTCCACCACACGCATGCGCGCAATCGCCTCGTCCGTTGCCCCGGAAGAGATCAGCTCCGCAACACTGACCTCGCCGCGCTTGAGCCGTTCCTTGGCGGCGGCACGGACTGCCCTCGCCTTGGCGGCCTTCTCCAGCGCATCGGAACGCTCCTGTGGTGTCAGCTCTTTAAGGCCCACTGCCAAACCCCTGTCAGATCGCGATTGTGATCCAGATCACGCGGACTGATCCTGAACCTACCGGCAGGGGCGCTGTTGCGCAATGCGGCCAGGCAACTTACTCCGACCGAAGCCCGCCCAACGTCTCTTCGGTTGCGGCACGAAGGCCCACCACGGAGGGACCTGCGGCCAGGATGCCCCGGCTGGAGGTAGCCAGGACCGAAGGATAGGCAGCACCGAACGTCGCACGAAGGTCAGCAGGGGTTGCACCCTGGGCGCCGAGCCCCGGTGCGAGGATCGCGCCGCGGACCTGGCCCAGATCGATGTCCAGGTCCTCAAGCGCCGACCCAATGGTGGCGCCCACAACCAAACCAACGGAACCAAGGGTCCCCTCGTACCGCTGGTTCTCCGCTGCAGCAGCGGCCACGATCCTGCGTGCCACCGAATCATCGCCACCAACGTGCTGGACCGACTTCCCTTCCGGGTTGGACGTCAGGGCCAGGACAAACACTCCCCTGCCATATTGCGCAGCGAGGTCCAGCGCCGGACGCAGCGACTCAAAGCCCAGGTAGGGGCTGAGGGTCACGGAGTCTGCGGCCAAGGACGAACCGTCACGCAACCAGGCGTCCGCGTACGCCGCCATGGTTGAGCCGATGTCGCCACGCTTGGCATCGGCGATGCTGAGCACGCCTGCTTCCGAGGAAGCGGCAAGCGTGCGCTCCAGGACGGCCATGCCGGCGGAGCCGTGACGCTCGTAGAGTGCCACCTGCGGCTTGACCGCGGCAGCGAGGGAAGCGACCGCCTCCACCACTGTCAGCGAGAAGCGTTCCAGGCCGGCGGCGTCGTCGTTCAATCCCCAGTCAACCAAAAGCTGCGGGTGGGGATCGATTCCGACGCACAGCGGACCGCGGGAGGCCATGGCGGCCGCCAGCCGGGAGCCAAAAGACTCCCGGACCGGCGGCTGCGCCTGCTGCAATTGGGCAGACTCAGGCATTGGCTGCTTCCACTGCTGCTGCCAGGTTGGCCGCGTGCTCCTGCAAGCTGGTCACGGACCACTCGTAGGTACGCAGCGCCTCGATGGCCTGCACAGCCGCGTTGAATTCGGCGACGGTGGTGATGCAGGGAATCCCGATGGACGTTGCTGCGGCGCGGAGTTCGTAGCCGTCGCTGCGGGCTTCGCCGCCGGACGGGGTGTTGAAGACCATATCGATCTCGCCAGCGATGACGAGGTCAGCAATGGTTCCTTCACCTTCAGCGCTGCTGCCCTCGGCCACCTTGCGGACCGGAGTCGCCTGGATGCCGTTACGGCGCAGGACGTCCGCCGTGCCACCGGTGGAGACGATCTCGAAGCCGAGGTCCGAGAGGCGCTTGACACCCATGATGACCGAGCGCTTATCGCGGTTGGCCACGGAAACGAAGATCTTACCCTCGGTGGGCAGTGCGTTGTTGGCAGCGGCCTGGCTCTTGGCGAAAGCGGTGTCGAAGTGCTTATCGATGCCCATGACTTCACCTGTGGAGCGCATCTCCGGGCCGAGCAGGGAGTCAACAACCTTGCCTTCGGGAGTGCGGAAGCGGCTGAACGGAAGCACGGCTTCCTTGACGGCAACCGGCGCGTCCAGGGGCAGCGTGGAACCATCACCGGTTTCCGGCAGCATCTTGTAGGCGCCGCGGAGCTGGTTGATGGTGACCCCGGTACCGATGAGGGCTGCTGCTTTGGCCATCTGCACGCCCGTTGCCTTGGAGACAAACGGAACCGTGCGCGAGGCGCGTGGGTTGGCTTCAAGAACGTACAGGACGTCTGAGGCCAGCGCGAACTGGATGTTGATGAGGCCGCGGACGCCCACACCTTCAGCGATGGCACGGGTTGCCGTGCGCACGCGCTCGATCACGTTATTGCCCAGGGTGATCGGAGGAAGCACGCAGGCGGAGTCACCGGAGTGGATACCGGCTTCTTCGATGTGTTCCATGATGCCGCCGAGGTACATGTCGGTGCCGTCGAAGAGTGCGTCGACGTCGATCTCCACGGCGTCCTCGAGGAAGCGGTCGATCAGTACCGGGTGGTCCGGCGTAATTTCCGTGGCGTTGGCGATGTAGCGGGAGAGGTTCGCTTCGTCATAGACGATCTCCATGCCACGGCCGCCCAGGACGTAGGACGGCCGAACCAGCACCGGATAGCCGATTTCGTCGGCAATCTTCTTGGCGTCCTCGAAGGACACCGCGGTGCCGTTCTTCGGGGAGGTCAGTCCGGCTTCGTCCAGCACGCGGGCGAAAGCACCACGGTGTTCGGCGAGGTCGATCGCTTCCGGCGAGGTACCCAGGATGGGCACGCCGGCGTCGGCGAGCTGCTGTGCCAGCTTCAGCGGAGTCTGCCCACCGAGCTGCACGAAGACGCCCATCACGCCGCCTGTGCGTTCCTCGGCTGCGATGACCTCAAGGACGTCCTCAAGGGTCAGCGGCTCGAAGTAGAGACGCGTGGAGACGTCATAGTCCGTGGAGACAGTTTCAGGGTTGCAGTTGACCATGACGGTCTCGTAGCCGGCCTTGCGCAGCGCCATGGAGGCGTGGACGCAGGAGTAGTCGAACTCAATGCCCTGGCCGATGCGGTTGGGGCCGGAGCCGAGGATGATCACTGACGGCTTGGCGTGCAGGCCTACCTCGTCCTCTTCGTCGTAGGAAGAGTAGTGGTAGGGGGTGTAAGCGGCGAACTCCGCGGCACAGGTGTCCACCGTCTTGTAGACCGGACGGATACCCAAAGCCTGACGGACTCCGCGGACCACGGCCTCGTTGTTGTGCGTCAGGGCACCGATCTGCTCGTCGGAGAAACCGTGGCGCTTGGCGTTGCGCAGCATTTCCTCCGTGAGCACACCGGCCTTGCGGATCTCCTGGGCTGTCTCGTTGAGCAGCTGCAACTGGTCCAGGAACCAAGGGTCGATCTTGGTGGCCTCGAATAGTTCTTCCACGGTGGCGCCGCCGAGCATGGCGCGCTGCACCTGGTGCAGGCGGTCCGTCGTGGGTCGCTTGGCCTTCTCGATGAGCTCTGCGACTTCGTATTCCGGCACGGAGCTGAAGTCCAGCTGGGAACCCTTCTGCTCAAGCGAGCGGAGGGCCTTTTGCAGGGCTTCGGTGAAGTTACGGCCCATGGCCATGGCTTCGCCAACGGACTTCATGGTGGTGGTCAGCGTGTTGTCTGCTGCCGGGAACTTCTCGAACGCGAAACGCGGGACCTTGACCACAACGTAGTCCAGGGTCGGCTCGAAGGAAGCCGGGGTCTTCTGCGTGATGTCGTTCGGGATTTCGTCCAGGGTGTAACCCAGGGAGAGCTTGGTGGCGATCTTGGCAATGGCGAAGCCGGTTGCCTTGGACGCCAGTGCTGAGGAACGCGAAACGCGGGGGTTCATTTCGATGACCACGACGCGGCCAGTGGCGGGGTCGATGGCGAACTGGATGTTGCAGCCACCGGTGTCCACGCCAACCTCGCGGATGACGGCAATGGAGACGTCGCGCAGCTTCTGGTACTCGCGGTCCGTCAGGGTCAGCGCCGGCGCAACAGTGATGGAGTCACCAGTATGGACGCCTACGGGATCGAAGTTCTCGATGGAGCACACAACAACGACGTTGTCGTTCTTGTCGCGCATCATCTCGAGCTCGTATTCCTTCCAGCCGAGGATGCTCTCTTCAAGCAGGACCTCGGTGGTGGGGCTGTACTGAAGGCCCTGGCCCACGATCCGGCGAAGGTCGTCCTCGTTGTACGCCAGGCCCGATCCCAGTCCACCCATGGTGAAGGACGGACGGACCACCATCGGGTAGCCGAGGTCCTCGGCAGCGGCGAAGGCCTCTTCCATGGTGTGGATAATGTGGCTGCGTGCGGATTCTGCACCGCAGCGCTCCACGACGCCCTTGAACTTCTCGCGGTCTTCGCCAAGCTCGATGGCGGCAATGTTCGCGCCAATGAGTTCCACGTTGTACTTCTCCAGTACACCGTTCTTGTCCAGGGCGATGGCCGTATTCAAAGCCGTCTGGCCACCCAGGGTGGGCAGGATGGCGTCCGGGCGCTCCTTGGCGATGATCTTCTCCACCACCTCCGGGGTGATGGGCTCAACATAGGTGGCATCGGCGAACTCGGGGTCCGTCATGATGGTGGCCGGGTTGGAGTTCACGAGGATGACCCGCAGGCCCTCCTCCTTGAGGACGCGCAGTGCCTGGGTGCCTGAGTAGTCGAACTCGGCTGCCTGGCCGATGACGATCGGGCCCGAACCAATGACAAGGACGCTCTTGAGATCTGTACGTTTGGGCATTACTTCTTGTCCTCAGTCTTGGATTCGGTGGAGTTTTCGTCTGTGGCCTTGGACTTGGTGCCGGCCATGAGGTCGATGAAGCGGTCGAAGAGGTAGGCGGCATCATGCGGACCAGCGGCAGCTTCGGGGTGGTACTGAACCGAGAAGGCGGGGATGTCGAGGCAGGCGAGTCCTTCAACGACGTCGTCGTTCAACGAAACGTGGCTGACTTCAACCCGTCCGTAACGCTCTTCAGGCGCCACGGTGGAACCGTTCAGCGGGGCGTCAACGGCAAAGCCGTGGTTCTGCGAGGTGATTTCCACCTTGCCGGTGCGGCGGTCCATGACGGGCTGGTTGATGCCGCGGTGGCCGTAGCGGAGCTTGTACGTGCCAAACCCAAGGGCACGGCCCAGGATCTGGTTGCCGAAGCAGATGCCGAAGTACGGCAGCTTCTCGTCCAGGACTGAACGCAGCAGGGAGACCTGGTGGTCCGCCGTGGCGGGGTCGCCGGGACCGTTGGACATAAAGAAGCCGTCAGGGTTGACTGCGTTGACGTCCTCCAGCGTGGAGGTGGCCGGCAGCACGTGGACGCGGACACCGCGCTCTGCGAAACGCACGGGCGTCATGGCCTTGATGCCGAGGTCGACGGCGGCGATGGAGAACCGCGGTTCGCCTTCCCAACCGTGGTCCTTGGGCTCAACGACATAGGCCTCATCGATGGAGACTTCCTCCGCCAGGGCTGCGCCTTCCATGGGAGCGCTGGCAAGCACGGCGTCCAACAGTTCCTTGTCGGTGGCCTGGGCAGCCTCGCCGGAGAAGATGCCTGCGCGCATGGTTTTGTGCTCGCGGAGGTGGCGGGTGATGGCACGGGTGTCTACGCCCTGGATGCCAACGATGCCCTGTTCCACCAGTTCGTCATCGAGGCTTCGTTCCGAACGCCAGTTGGAGGGACGGCGTGCGGCGTCGCGTACGACGTAGCCTGCCACCCAGATCCGGCGGGACTCAGCGTCTTCGCTGTTGACGCCGGTGTTACCGATGTGCGGCGCAGTCTGGACTACCAGCTGGCGCGCGTAGGAGGGATCCGTGATGGTCTCCTGGTAACCGGTCATGCCGGTGGCGAACACCGCTTCACCGAGCGCAGTTCCCTGCGCGCCGTAGCTGCGGCCGCGGAAGATGCGGCCGTCTTCGAGCACCAGCACTGCTGCTGAGGGGGCGGGTGTGGTGGCTGCTTTACTATCCGTCACTTTATTACTTTCCACTATCGGCATCTGCCTGAGGGGCTGCGGAGATCAATTCCTGGAGGGCTTCGAGGAGGAGCTGCTTGTCGGCTGCGTGCCTGGACCGGAATCCGGTATCCAGTTCCCGGCCACCGAGTTTCCAGCTGATGACCAGGAGCCCGTCTTTTTCGACGAACTTCCCTGCCATGCCGCTGGACTCACGGCTGTCGGCCAGTGCGGAGCGGGGGATGAAGACCGGGGCGGCACCGGAGCGGTCGAACAGCACGCCTTCGGCGTGGATGCTCAGTTCCGCGTTGGTCCGGATACCCAGGCCCTGAACCGCGATCCGGTCCAGCCAGTCGCCCGCCGTGGTGGTGGCAACGTACTGGCCATCTGCGACGACGGTGGCCGGCGTCAGCTGCTCCGGCACCGCTGGTAGGCGTTCGACGTCGGCTTGTCGCCGCAGCCTGTTACGCCACCCCAGCCAGATCATCGCCAGGACGACGACGATCAACGGCACCGTGATGAGCACGGTCAGTGTCTGGTTATCCATTAATTGCTGCTGACTTCCGGGTACCGGTACGGCGTGTTGAGCCGGCCGTCGAGGACCGTGGGATGGCCTTTGAAGAAGGTTGCCACAACGGATCCGGGCAGCTCCTTGCCCTTGAACGGTGAATTGCGGCCCATGGTTGCCATTTTATGGGGGTCAACGGTCCATCGCGCAGCCGGGTCCACCAGGATGACGTTGGCCGGTTCGCCAACCTCCAGCGGACGGCCCTGGTCAGCGACACGGCCGATGACCGCCGGAGTGAAGGACGTCACCCTGGCGAAGTCGGCCCAGGACATCAGGCCAGTCTCGATCATGGTCTCCTGGACCACCGACAGAGCTGTCTCCAGTCCGGTCATGCCCATTGCGGCCTGGGCCCACTCACATTCCTTATGTTCGCTGGGGTGCGGTGCGTGGTCGGTGCCCACGACGTCGATGGTGCCGTCTGCCAGGCCTTCACGCAAAGCTTGCACGTCAGCATCGGTACGCAACGGCGGATTGACTTTGTAGACGGGGTCATAGCTGCGGACCAGTTCATCAGTGAGGAGCAGGTGGTGCGGCGTGACCTCGGCCGTGACGTTGATCCCCCGGGCCTTGGCCCAGCGCACGATTTCCACGGATCCAGCGGTGGAGACGTGGCAGACGTGGAGGCGGGACCCAACATGCTGGGCCAGCAGGACATCCCGGGCGATGATGCTTTCTTCGGCAACAGCCGGCCACCCGGTCAGTCCGAGGACCGCTGAGACAGTGCCTTCGTTCATTTGTGCCCCGGCGGTAAGGCGCGGTTCCTGCGCGTGCTGGGCCACCACGCCGTCGAACGCTTTCACGTACTCCAGGGCGCGACGCATCAGGACGGGATCATGGACGCAGATACCGTCGTCGGAGAACATGCGCACCTGGGCACGGGAATCGGCCATGGCCCCCAGCTCGGCGAGCTGTTCGCCGGCCAGACCCACAGTGACTGCTCCTACGGGACGCACGTCCACCCAACCCGACGCGCGGCCCAGGCTGTGAACCTGCTCCACCACGCCCGCAGTGTCAGCCACCGGGTTGCTGTTGGCCATCGCGTGGACGGCCGTGAAACCGCCCAAGGCAGCGGCACGGGTACCGGTTTCGACCGTTTCGGCGTCTTCGCGGCCGGGTTCGCGCAAGTGGGTGTGCACGTCAACCATGCCGGGCAGGGCGATGAGGCCTGCGGCGTCAATCACCGTAGCGCCGTCAGCGGCGAGGCCCTGGCCGCGCGCTTCGATGACGCCATTGCGGATCAGCAGGTCTTCAGCTTCGCCACCGAGGATGGCGGCCCCACGAAGCAGGTAGGTATTCTCGGCCATCATTTGGTCTCCTTGCTGGACTGGCTTAAGGTGTGGGCGGCTTCGCGGGAGTCTCCGGAGAGCAGCAGGTAGAGGGCGGCCATGCGGACCGAAACACCGTTGCGCACCTGGGCAAGCACGGTGGAGCGCGGCGAATCCGCGGCGGCGGAGGATATTTCCAAGCCCCGGTTCATGGGACCGGGGTGCATGATGATGGTGTCTTTCATGCCGAGGTCATCCAGAGCACGGAGCCTGGCGTCGTCGAAACCCCAGCGACGCGAGTACTCCCGGGTTGAGGGGAAGAACGACGCGTTCATACGCTCACCCTGGACGCGCAGCATCATCATGGCGTCAATGCCGGCTTCGAGCGTCTCGTCCAGGTTGTAACTGACTTTGCAAGGCCAGTGCTCCACGCCGATGGGCAGCAGGGTCGGTGGCGCCACCAAGGTGACTTCAGCGCCGAGGGTCTTCAACAACCAGACGTTGGACCGGGCAACGCGGGAGTGCAGGACATCGCCGGCGATCGCTACCCGCATGCCCTTAAGGTCAGCACCGGTGGATTCGCTGCCGTTGACCTTGGACCAGTGCCGGCGCATGGTGAACGCATCCAGGAGCGCCTGCGTCGGATGCTCGTGGGTGCCGTCGCCGGCATTGATAACGGCGGCGTCAATCCAGTCTGTCGCGGCAAGCCGGTGCGGGGCCCCGGATGCCCAGTGACGGATGACCACGGCGTCTGCGCCCATGGCGGCCAGGGTCTGTGCCGTGTCCTTGAGGGACTCCCCCTTGGACACCGAGGATCCCTTGGCGGCGAAGTTGATGACGTCGGCAGAGAGTCGCTTTGCGGCAGCCTCGAAGGAGATGCGGGTGCGGGTTGAGTCTTCGAAGAAGAGGTTCACCACTGTCCGGCCGCGCAACGCGGGCAGCTTTTTCACTTCACGCTCACCAACGGCGGACATCTCTTCTGCCGTGTCAAGGATTCGGATGGCGTCGAAAGCACTCAGGTTCTCGGTGGAAAGGAGGTGCTTCACTTGCCGGCCTCGATAACTACCTCGTTGACGGGCACACCGTCCACGGAGTCGATTTCCTCGAGGTGGACACGGACCTTTTCAGAAGAGGAAGTAGGCAGGTTCTTGCCCACGTGGTCCGCGCGGATGGGCAGTTCCCGGTGGCCCCGGTCCACCAGAACGGCCAAGCGGACAATCCGGGGGCGGCCAAGGTCCACCAGCGCGTCCAGTGCAGCACGGATGGTACGGCCCGAGTACAGGACGTCGTCGATCAGGACAACCACTTTGTTGTCGATCCCTGACAACGGCAGGCGTGTGTGGCGCGGGGGCCGGGTGGGCTGATGGGAGAGATCGTCACGGAACATGGTGACATCCAATTGGCCGACAATCGTTTCAGCGTTGACCGAGGGGTCCGCAGCTGCGATCTTTTGGGCGAGCCGTACGGCCAACGGATAGCCGCGGCTGGGAATGCCCAGCAGGACCAGGTCCTGGGAGCCTTTATTGGCTTCGAGGATCTCATGGGCGATACGAGTGAGCGCACGGTCAATGTCCGCCTGGTTAAGAACAACCCGCGACGGCACGTGCGCTGAAGTGACTTCAGTCATCGCTCGTCTCCCCTTTCCCCGCCTCACGGGACGGAATTAAAAAAGGAATATTTGCTTTTCAAAACTACCACAGGGGCCCTTCGCCACCGCACCGCCCGACCAACCCAAGCGTGAGTTTAAGCTCACACTGCGTGCCGTGGAATAGGCTCTTGCCCATGACCATGAACCACCACGGCCAACCCGGCGGACAACCCTATCCGCGACCCTATCTGGAACCTGGCGCCAACCCCACGTGGATCGGACGGGTACAGCCGGGAAACTATCAACCGGCTCCAGGGAATCCAGCCTCACTCCCCCGGCAAACCTGGGCCACACCACAGGCTCCGCGCACCCGCCGATCGCTGGGCACACTCCCCTTGGTCATTGTTGGTGGGGTCCTTGCCCTTGCCAGCCTGATGCTGGTGCTGCCGTTCCTGCTGGGCAACACCGGGGTGACAGGCTTCGTGATCGGCTTTATTGCTTCGTTGATTCCGTTGTCCGTGGTGCTGCTGACGGTACGACTCATCGATCGCTGGGAGCCGGAACCAAAAAGGCTGCTGTGGTTCGCCTTCACCTGGGGTGCCGCAGTGTCCATCGCCGGGACGCTGCTCATCCAGCCCCTCTTTGCCCTGGCCGCACCCACCAGCAGCGAAGAAGCTTTCACCTACTTCATGGCAACGGTCCAAGCACCCATCGTCGAGGAATTCACCAAGTCGCTCGGATTGCTGGTCTTGATCCTGGCCGCCCGGAAGTACTTTGACGGACCCGTGGATGGGGTGGTGTTCGCCTTCACCATTGCCGCCGGCTTCGCCTTCACTGAGAACATCCTCTACTTTGGACGCGAAATTGCCTCCTCCACCGATCCCGGGACGGACTTGGTCCGTATCTTCATCCTCCGCGGCGTCATGTCACCCTTCGCCCACGCTCTGTTCACCGGCACCACCGGCCTGATCATGGGCTTTGCTGCGCGGAGGTGGCACAGCGGCTATGCCGTACTGGGATTCTTCATTGGGTTACTGCCCGCGATGTTCCTCCACAACCGTTGGAACAGCATGGGTCAGAACTTCCTGGCGGAGTACTTCGTGGTCCAGGTCCCCATCTTCCTGGTGGCAGCAGTGGGCATCATCCTGCTTCGGGTCGCTGAAGGAAAACTCACGCGCCAACGCCTCCTGGAGTATGCCCGGGCCGGTTGGTTCACTCCGGCCGAGGTGGAGATGCTTGCCACCTCGCGCGGCAGGCGCCAGGCGGTGCGCTGGGCATCCACGCGCGGCCGTGGAAACCAGATGAAGGCCTTCATCAAGGGAGCCACTGCTTTGGCGTTCACCAGGCAGCGGATACTCAGCGGGCGGGACGTCCACGTTCACCAGCAAGACGAGTTGGAGCATCTGCGCAACATCCCCGGCCTGCGGGCAGCAGTTCTCCAATAACGGGAAAAGGACCCGCTCCCACAGTTTCCTGTGAAGCGGGTCCTTTGAATTCAGGCCAGGCGTGTACTTAAGCGAGAAGTGATGGCTTCAGCTTCTGGAGCCGGCCGAGGAGTCCATTGATGAACGCCGGGGACTCGTCCGTGGACATCGTCTTGGCAAGGGCCACGGCTTCGCTGACAGCTACACCATCCGGAACCTCGTCATTGTAGAGAAGTTCCCACGCGCCGATCCGCAGAATGATCCGGTCCACGGACGGCATCCGTTCCAGCGTCCAGCCCTGGGCATACGTCTCCAGGAACTCATCGATGGTTGCCTGCATGGAGACAACACCCTCGACGATTTCCACCGTGTAAGGGTTGATGACCAGGTCAGTCTTCTCCCGGCGCGCCGTCATGGCGTCGAATGCCGGGACGGAGCGCTGCTCCGCCTCGAAAAGTACTTCAAGAGCCCTGCTACGGGCTTTACCGCGTGCGCTCACTAGTCGTTGACCCGGCCCAAGTAGCTGCCATCGCGGGTGTCGACCTTGACTTTGGTGCCCTGCTCGACGAACAGCGGAACCTGGATCTCGTAGCCGGTTTCAACGGTGGCCGGCTTGGTGCCTGCCGAAGAGCGGTCACCCTGGAGGCCCGGCTCCGTGTAGGTGATTTCGAGGACAACGCTCGGGGGCAGTTCAATGTACAGCGGGGTGCCCTCATGGATGGCAATGTTGACCATCTGGTTTTCAAGCATGAAGTTGGTGGCGTCGCCAACCGTTGCACCGGAGACGGTGATCTGGTCGTAGTCCTGGGTATCCATGAAAACGAAGTCTTCGCCATCCTGGTACAGGTACTGGTAATCACGGCGGTCAACCGTGGCGGTTTCGATCTTCAGACCGGCGTTGAAGGTCTTGTCGACCACCTTGCCGGACATGACGTTGCGCATCTTGGTGCGGACAAAGGCGCCACCCTTGCCAGGCTTGACGTGCTGGAACTCGATAATGTTCCAGAGCTGGCCCTCGAGCTTCAGTACGGTCCCGTTCTTGATGTCGTTTGTGGTTGCCACTCGTATCCTCTGGTTATCGCACTGGTTCTAGCTGCCAGCTATCTATGCCAAGCAGGCGTACCAATCGGCCCGCCAGCGCGTATTTATCAAAAATCCAAGAACCATTCTACCGGCAAATACGCCGGGGGCTTGCGGGGCGTGTTTCCGCGTGCGTCAGGAAGCCAGTTCCAGCACATTCCGGGCCCTTTGAAGGGCAACGGCGGAGGAATAGATCAGCGCGGCATCAGCAGCCATGGCGACGCGCAGGTCCAAGGCTTTGGCGAACTCCTCGGATGCAGCCAGGGCGTTCCCGCTGACGAAGTATGCCCGCCCCAGGTACTGGTGGACGATCGCTTCCTTCGAGCTGCCCTGGACGTCCTGCAAGAGGTGGCGGAACAACTGTATGGCGCGGTCCAGCCGGTTGGTGGCACGGTGGACTTCCGCCTCGAAGATCCTCAGTCGGAACGACTCGGGATCCTTGTAGCGGGCTTCGGCCAACAGTTCGGCTGCCTCGTTGGGCTGATTTTCCAACAGCAATGCCATGATGCGGTCAGCGGGATCATCAGAGGCGGCAAGTGCCGTCTCCATGACTTCCTCGTTGACTATCACGGGCAGGAGGGTATCGGGATTGGTACGAACGCCCGGGAAGCCGGCTGTTGGCCAGTCGCTGACGCCTTCCCGCACGGCGACACTCATGATGCGATTTCCTGGTAGGCCGCAAACAGGAGGGAGGTATCGGGAACGTCCAGGATGCCAGGCTTGGCAACGCCGTCAAGGACAACGAACCGCAGAAGGTCGCCCCGCGACTTCTTGTCCCTGCGCATGCCATCCAGCAAACCCTGCCAGCGGTCACGCCGGTAAGTGATGGGCAGTCCCAGGCTTTCCAGGATGGTGCGGTGACGATCTGCATCGGCATCCGACAACCGCCCCACGCTGCGCGACAACTCGGCGGCGAACATCATGCCCACTGAGACAGCAGCACCGTGGCGCCAGGAGTAGCGCTCCACGAGTTCAATGGCGTGTCCCAGCGTGTGGCCATAGTTCAGGATTTCGCGGAGGCCGGATTCCTTGAGGTCCTGTGACACGACATCTGCCTTAACCGTAATGGCCCGCTCGATGAGTTCCCGGACAACGTCCGAGGACGGGTCCATCACTGCGTCGGTGTTCTTCTCAATCAGGTCCAGGATGGCGGGATCAGCAATGAACCCACACTTGATGACCTCGGCCATGCCGGAGATGAGCTCGTTCTTGGGCAGCGTCTGAAGCGTGTCGAGGTCTGCCAGGACGGCAGCCGGCGGGTGGAACGATCCCACGAGGTTCTTGCCCTCGGCTGTATTGATGCCGGTCTTTCCGCCCACTGAAGCATCCACCATGCCCAGAAGACTGGTGGGCATGTGGATGACCTTGACACCACGAAGCCATGTGGCTGCCACGAAACCGGCCAGGTCCGTCACGGCGCCACCTCCGACCGCCACGATGGCGTCAGAGCGGGTGAAGTCGTTTTGGCCCAGCACCTGCCAGCAGAAAGCAGCAACCTGAATGTGCTTGCCTTCTTCCGCATCAGGGATTTCGGCAGTCAGCGCGGTGAAGCCGGCTGTTTCCAGCTCGTCGCGAACCGTGTCCCCCGTCAGGCGGAGGGCCCGGGGATGAATGACCAGGACACGCCGGACACGCTCCCCCAGCTTTTCAGGAAGGGTCCCCAAAAGGCCGCGCCCCACTACGACATCGTAGTTTTCATTGGCGGACTGGCCAGTCACCTTGATGACAGTTGCTTCGTTACTCACTTTTCAACTTCCTCTTTCAAGGCTGCATACTGGCGCAGCCGCTCCTCCAACTGGAGGCCGATTTCCGCCACGGATCCTGAACGGACGTCCATGACGATGTCCGCGAGACGCTCATAGACAGGACGCCTCGTAGCGAACAATGCTTCCCACCGCGTCATCGCATCACCCTTCAGCAATGGCCTGCCAGTGTTGCGCGCGATGCGATCGGCAACGGTCTCCGCGTCACATTCGAGGTAGACCACCGTGCATTCTTCCAGCAGTTGCTGGGTTCCGGAGTCCAGGACCGCTCCCCCGCCCAGAGAAATAATGGCGGGCTGAACCTTGGCATTCTCGATGGACTTCGCGACTGCCCGGGCTTCAATTTCACGGAAGGCGTGCTCTCCGCGCCCCGCGAAAATATCCGCGATACTGCCGTGGGCAGCGACCACCACAGCGTCGGTATCCACGAACGGGAGCCCCAACTGCTGGGCCAACTGCTGGCCAATGGCCGACTTACCAACAGCCATAGGGCCCACCAGGACAACGGGACGGCCGGTGCAGCCGTCCAGGATCGGGCGAACCACTACCGGCCGACCGAGTCCAGGGTGGCCGGTATGTTGCCGAGGTAGCTTTGCAGGTTGCGGCGGGTTTCGGCTACGGAGTCGCCGCCGAACTTCTCGGCGACGGCCTCGGCCAGGACCAGTGCAACCATTGCTTCGGCGACTACACCGGCCGCGGGCACTGCACAGACGTCTGAACGCTGGTGATGGGCCTTGGCGGGTTCACCTGTGCTGACATCGATGGTGCGCAGGGCACGGGGAACGGTAGCAATCGGCTTCATGGCTGCACGCACGCGCAAAACCTCGCCGATGCTCATGCCGCCCTCAATACCGCCGGCGCGGTTGGTCTGCCGAACAATTTTCCCGTCAGCATCCTTCACGATTTCATCGTGGGCAGCGGAACCACGGCGCGCAGCAGTAAGGAAGCCGTCTCCGACCTCCACTCCCTTGATGGCCTGGATGCCCATCAGCGCAGCAGCCAGGCGGGAGTCAAGGCGGCGGTCCCAGTGCACGTAGCTGCCCAGTCCCGGCGGAAGTCCGTATGCCAGGACCTCAACGACACCGCCGAGGGTTTCGCCTTCCTTATGGGCGGCGTCCACTTCAGCGACCATGGCGTCGGAGGTCTGACGGTCAAAGCAGCGCAGGGGGTCCGCGTCGAGCGCCAGGACATCCTGGGGCAGCGGCAAGGGGCGGCCCTCGGGAACAGTCACGCTGGCGATGGAAACAGTGTGGCTCACCAATTCCACGCCCAGCTGCTTAAGGAACTGTGCGGCAACGGTGCCAAGGGCCACGCGGGTGGCGGTTTCCCTGGCGCTGGCGCGTTCAAGCACGGGACGGGCTTCGTCGAAGCCGTATTTCTGCATGCCCGTGAAATCTGCATGCCCTGGACGCGGCCGCGTCAGGGGTGCGTTGCGGGCTTGATCGGCAAGGATCCCGGGATCTACGGGGTCAGCAGACATGATCTGCTCCCACTTGGGCCACTCGGTGTTGCCCACTTGGATGGCTACGGGGCCGCCCTGCGTCAGGCCATGACGAACGCCACCCATGATGGTGACCTCGTCTTGCTCGAACTTCATGCGGGCACCACGTCCATAGCCCAGGCGGCGACGCGCCAGGGCATCACGGATCTGCGCGCTGGTGAGTTCAACACCGGCGGGCACGCCTTCAACAATTCCGATCAGGGCCGGACCATGGGATTCACCGGCAGTCAACCAACGCAACATATAACCAATCCTGCCATGTAAGGCTTCTAGAACACTCGCCGGGGAAGCCCGACTGAGTCGCACATCACATCTATGACGGCGGCATCCACGTCACAGCCGCTGAAGCGCCTGATCTGCTCGGCCGCTTGGTACATCAGCATCTCAAGGCCCGGGACTACGGCGCCTCCGTGACCATGCCACACCTCAGCAAGGCGGCTGGGCCAGGGATCGTAGGCAACGTCCAGCAGCACACCGGCCCCTGTTCCCGGCAACGCCGCCAACTCATCCGCCAAGGAATCGGCGGCACGCGGCGGGAATGTGGAGATCACCAGGTCGGTGCCCGCCACAGCGGTGGCTGCTTCAGTCAACGGTCTGACACGGAGGGAAATTCCGACGGCGGCTGCAGCGGCTTCCGCCTCACCGGCACGCCCTGCATCACGGACGAAGACATCCACGTGGCTGCCACCAAGTTCCTTGACAGCCGCAACGGCCGCAGCGGAGGTACCGCCGCCACCCAGGATGGCCGCGTGGGGCGTGGAAGCAACCCCGGCATACCGGACCGCCTCAACGATCCCGGCGACATCGGTGTTGTATCCAACGCGTCGCACCGCTCCGCCGTCGTGTTCAAAGACCACGGTGTTGATGACTCCCAACTGGGCGCCCGCGCCGCGGACCTCGTCAACCTCCTTGACCATGGCCGACTTCAACGGCATGGTCACTGAGAGCCCGCACCAGGAGTCATCGCCGAAGAGTGAGCCCATGAACGCTGGAAGGCCGTCCACGGTGACATCGATTGCGGAGTATTCAATGTCAACGCCCAGTTTGGCGTAGGCAGCAGTATGCAGGGCCGGTGACTTCGAATGCGAGATCGGATGCCCCAGGACTGCGGCACGACGACTCACACACACCGTCCCGGATTGGCCTGGCACCACGCGTTGTACTGCTCAACGTAGACGTTGTGCTCAGCCAGCGTCTTGGAGAACTTGGTTTCTTTGCTGTCCAGGTTGATGGTGACCCAGTACATGTAGTCGTTCTGGGTGGGTTTGGCCGCAGCATCAATGGCAGTCTTGCCCGGTGAGCCGATGGGTCCAGCCGGCAACCCAACATTGGCGTACGTGTTGTACGTATTGGACTTATCAGCCTTTTCTTCCTCCGTGAGATGGAAGGATTTCTTGCCGAGTCCGTAGGTCACCGTGGCGTCAGACTGGATCAGGCCGCTGGTTTCCACATTGTTTGGCTTGAGCCTGTTGTAGATGGCGCCGGCCACGTTTCCATAGTCCGCTTGACCGCCTTCTGCCTGCACAATACTGGCGATGGTCACGGTGTCGTACTGCTTGCCCGGTTCCGTGATTCCCTGGGACTTGAGCTCATCCAGCGTGGTAGTGGCCAACTTTTGGATGATGTCCTTGGCCGGCGTGCCGAGCGGAAAGCGGTACTCCCCCGGGGCCAGGAAGCCTTCGAGGTTCTTGGCCTTGGACGGAATGCCGAACTGTGCCGGGGCCTGGTTGAGCGCGTTGAGTTCCTGCATGGAGATACCCGAGCCCTTGGAAATGGCTTCCAGCGACTCATTAATGCGAAGGCCCGCACTGAGGGCGAAGTACATCACCTTGGATGCGTCCTTGTTGACCAGGACATCCACTGCGTCGGAATTCTTCATCTCGGTACGGAAGGTGAACTCGCCCGGGGACAATTCGCCGCCGTCGTTAAGGAATTCCTTGACGAAGGCATCGGCGTCGGCCACCACTTTGTTCTCGACGAGTGCTACGGCCACCGCCTTCGGTCCGGAGCCTTCGGGCACGGTGATGTTGACCGAGCCCGTACCTGGGCCCGGATAGTCGGTGACCTTGTCCATGCCCAGCAAGGGCTTGAGGAACTGGGCCCCGATGGCTATTGCGGCAACGAAGACACCCAGCGTGATCAGCAGGGCAAGGACGCGACGACGGCGGCGGGCCTTCTTGACCGCTGCCTTGGAGGAAGCCGTCTGCTCGACAGGGGCGATGAGGTCGTGGTGGTGTTCATCCTGGTGAAGACCATCGACGAGGTGCTCATCGTGGTAAAGATCGTCCGGGTGGTGTTCATCGTGGTGAACCCCATCCGCGTGGTGCTCATCATGAAAATCGCTGTGCGGCCCATGCCCGGCGACGTCGTGCGTAGGGTCAGAGTCCTCATGCCCGGGGTGGTGATGTCCTTCCACCTCGTGGGCTTCAGCGCCCTCCAGGTGATTCCCGCCATGATCCGGTTCAGCCGGGTGCGCTTCCTCCGGAGTCTCAACGGACGGCGATTCGTCAGTGGACGCCGGGGTGGGCTCGTCGGCAGGACTCGGCGCTGTAGACACTGGTTGCGCGGCGGGAACGGGAGGAGCAGCAGGCTTTGACACGGGAACGGGTGGAACAGCCGGCACAGGTGGCGCAACCGGAGCCGGGGGCACCGCGGGAACAGGATTGGGCAGTTCAGGCTCACGGTCTGCGGACGCAGCGGCTTCCCCGGGGGTCGCTTCGGGAACGGGTACGACGTTATGGTTCTGCGTGGCGAGGAATCGTTCCCGCGCCCGCAGCTCTTTGCGGGTCAGCGGCATACCGCCGCCGGCGGTACCGCTGGAGGGGTCGTTGTTGACCGGGCTCACAGTTGCAGTCCCCTCGTAGAAGAATCGGGTTCACGGCCGGAGGCAGCCCGCAGCGTTGGGGCACTGCTGGGCTTATCGGATTGCGCCGGTGCCTGCACTCGGCGGCCAACGTCCGTTCCTCTGGCTTTTTGCATGTCAATTGCGTGCTGCAGTATTCCAGCAGCGGCAACCTGATCAACCACTTTACGGTGGTTCCTGCTGCTCATGCCAGCTTGATGCAGGTTGCGGTGTGCCGTGACGGTCGAAAGCCGCTCGTCCACAAGGCTCACGGGGATGTCCAAACCAACCCGCATCAGTTCGTTGGCGAGGAGTTCGGCGTACGCGGTGGCCATGTCTGCCGAGGCACGTTCCTCACCCTTCATGGTGCGGGGAAGGCCCACAAAGATCTGCACCGCAGGCAGTTCAGCGGCGTGCTTGACCACGAAGCGGACGTCGGAGTTCTTCTTGGCGTCGCGTAAAACAGTCTTGAAGGGTGTGGCCAGGATTCCGTCGGGATCGCAGATGGCGACGCCTACACGGACGGTGCCGACGTCTACCCCCAGCTTGATGCCCCGGGGGTAGACGTCACCGTGAGTACTTGCAGCCACCGTCAGCGCTTGGCTATCGCATCCACCACCGCTGTGAGGGCCTCAGGGACCTTCCCAGCGTCGGCGCCGCCGCCTTGGGCGACGTCGTCTTTACCGCCACCGCCACCGCCAAGGATGCCGGCAGCAAGGCGAACCAGCGCGCCGGCCTTGACGCCTGCTTCGCGGGCGGCCTCATTGGTGGCGATGAGGATCACCGGGCGGTCATTGCTGACGCCTGCCACAGCCACCGTGGCAGCCTCCGAGCCGAGGCGGCTGCGGAGGTCCAAGGCGAGATTCCGGAGATCGTCGGCACCGCCGACCTGACCGGCGTCGTGGGCTACTACGCGCACACCCGCAGCGTCCTTTGCAGTGCCCACAAGGTTTGCGGCAGCCGCGGCCAGCTGCTCCTTGCGAAGGCGGTCGAGTTCCTTCTCCGTTGCCTTCAGCTTGCTCAGCGTGCTGGAAATGCGGTCGGCGAGTTGCCCGGAGGGAACCTTCAGGAGTTCTGTGAGCTCAGTCACCAAGGCCCGCTCGGCGGCCAGATGACGGAATGCGTCCAGGCCAACGAAGGCTTCAACACGGCGGTTTCCGGAGCCAACGGACTGCTCTCCCAGCAGCGAAAGGCTGCCGATGAGCGAGGTGTTGGACACGTGCGTTCCACCACACAGCTCGCGGGACCAGGCGCCGTCGATCTCCACGACGCGCACTTCGCTGCCATAGTTTTCGCCGAACAGTGCCATGGCACCCAGCGCCTTGGCTTCAGCGAGCCCCATCACCTTGGTGTCTACCCGGTAATTGTTCCGGATGGCGATGTTGGAGACTTCTTCGATCTCGGACCGCGTGGCTGTGCTCAGACCCTCGCCCCAGGCGAAGTCGAAACGCAGGTAGCCGGCTTTGTTGTAGGAGCCACGCTGGGTAGCTTCAGGGCCCAGGATTTGATGCAGGGCGGCGTGCACAATGTGCGTGCCGGTGTGGGCCTGCTCGGCTGCGTGGCGACGTTCACGGTCGACGGCGGCGCGCACCAACGCATCTGAGGCAATCTCGCCTTCGCGGACAATAGCCTTGTGCACGCTCAGGCCCTTGATGGGCCGCTGAACGTCCAGGACCTCCACCACGAAGCCATCGCCGGTGATGAGGCCGGTGTCAGCGGACTGGCCGCCCGCTTCGGCATAGAACGGGGTTTCGTTGAGGACCAGCTCAATTTCGTCGCCGGTGGAGGCATGCCCTACAGCACGGCCACCGCTGACGATGCCGCGGACCGTGGATTCGCCCTCAAGTTCGTCATAGCCCGTGAAGACGGTCTCGCCCTTGCCCAGGAGATCCTGGTAGGCGCTGAGGTCCGCGTGGCCACCCTTCTTACCCTTGGCATCAGCCTGTGCACGCTGGCGCTGCTCGAGCATGAGCGAGCGGAATCCTGCTTCGTCCACCTTGAGGCCGGCCTCTTCCGCCATTTCCAGCGTCAGGTCGATCGGGAACCCATAGGTGTCGTGCAGGGCAAAGGCGTCGGCGCCGGAGAGCGGAACACCGGCAGCCTTCGATTCCGCCACGGCATCCTCGAGGCGGGCCGTGCCCGAAGCAATGGTGCGCAGGAACGCCTTTTCTTCGGCGTAGGCAATGCGGCTGATCCGGGCGAAATCCGTCTCCACCACGGGGTAGACGCCCTTCATGGCGTCACGGGAGGCGGGAAGAAGGTCCGGCAGGCAGGCCTTTTCGACGCCGAGCAGCCGCATGGCGCGGACTGCGCGTCGAATGAGGCGGCGCAGCACATAGCCACGGCCTTCGTTGGACGGCGAAACACCATCAGCAATCAGCATCAGGGCAGAACGAATGTGGTCTCCGACGACGCGCATACGGACGTCGTCCGTGTGGTGCGGGTCCTCCGGAGACTCGGCCGAGGTGTACTCCCGGCCGGACAGTTCTGCAGCCTTGTCGATGACCGGGCGGACCTGGTCGGTTTCGTACATGTTCTCGACGCCCTGGAGGATCATCGCGAGACGTTCCATGCCCAGGCCGGTGTCAATGTTCTTCTGCGGGAGCTCTCCCACGATGTCGAAGTCCACCTTGGAACGGACATTTTCGATCTGGTACTGCATGAACACGAGGTTCCAGATCTCGATGTACCGGGTCTCATCGGCCAACGGGCCGCCTTCGATGCCGTAGGCGGGGCCGCGATCGTAGTAGATCTCCGAGCAGGGACCGGCAGGACCCGGCTGGCCGGTGGACCAGTAGTTGTCGGCTTTGCCCATTCGCTGGATGCGCTCGGCCGGGATGCCGGTGTTCTTGAGCCAGAGTTCCTTGGCTTCGTCGTCTTCTTCGTAGACAGTCACCCAGAGGCGCTCGGCGGGAAGTCCGTAGCCGCCGTCGTCAACGCTGGTGGTGAGCAGCTCGAACGCGAACTTGATGGCGTCTTCCTTGAAGTAGTCGCCAAAGGAGAAGTTGCCGCACATCTGGAAGAACGTCCCGTGGCGGGCCGTTTTCCCCACTTCCTCGATGTCTCCGGTGCGGATGCATTTCTGGACGCTCGTGGCACGGCTGTACGGGGGTTCTTCGCGCGCAGTCAGGTACGGAATGAACGGCACCATTCCGGCGACGGTGAAGAGAAGGGACGGGTCGCTGGAAACGAGCGACGCGGAGGGAACGGCGGTGTGGCCCTTGCTGACAAAAAAGTCCACCCAGCGTTTGGTGATCTCCTGCGACTTCATTAGCTGATTACTTACCCTTCTCAATTCACTGCACGTCATGTGCGCGGTACCGGCTGGTGCCGTTCCGCAGTTTTCCATTCTGCCCTGTTGCGGGCGTGGGAGCGAACCGCTCCGCTAGCGTCGGCTTGCTCCGGCGTCGTCAATCCCCAACGCCGCCCGAAGGTCCTCTTCCCGCTGGTGCATGCCCGTCCGGACCGCGTCGGCGAAATCGAACAAGCCATCAGCCATCCGGCCCACGGCACGGTTCAAGCCCTCAGGACCGATGTTCGCCTGGGCTTCAGTGATCTTCCGGAAGGCAATGACGCCGATGGCGACGCCGATGCCCATCCACACAATTCTTTTCATTGGTTTCTTTCTCCCTCTTATTCAGCGACTGTATAGGGCAGCTGCTGCGCAGGTCAGCGGCTGCGGCGGCCGGAGGAAGGTGCACGACGGCCGGCGAAGGCGGAACGTACGCCATAGCTGAAGGCAGCCACCTTGATCAAGGGAGAACCCACCGTGGCCGCCACCAGAGAGGACAACGCGGAGATGTTGGCCGAGGCATCGGAGACGTTCGAGGCGATCCCGTCAACCTTCTTCAGCTGCTGGTTGGTGGTGGTAACCGTAGCGGTCACTTCATCCATCAAGGGGGTTGCACCGTCGCTGATGGACCGGATGGAGGTGCGGACCTCGTCAAAAACGCCACCCAGCTTCAAGATTGGCACAGCCAACAACAACACAAGGAGCGCGAAGACTCCTGCTGCGATGAGGCCGGCGATGTCGCCACCAGACATAGAACTCTTCTCCTAGGGTTGTTGCATTGCCCTGCACCAGCCGCTGAACGGCTTTGGACAAGGCCTCCCAAGTACCTTACCCACTTTGGACCGGTACCTTACATACAAAGAAGCCCGCGGCATGTGCCACGGGCTTCTTTGTATACGCTGCTTGAATTTAGCGAGCGTAGAATTCGACGACGAGCTGCTCTTCGCAGATCACGGGGACCTCAGAGCGCTTGGGGCGACGAACCAGGCGTGCCTGCAGGGCCTCGATCTTGACGTCCAGGTACGGCGGCACGTTGTTCAGAACATGTGCGCCTGCAGCTGCCACCTGGAACGGGGGCATGACCTCGGAGCGGCTGTGAACGTGGATGAGCTGGCCTTCGCCAACGCGGAAGGACGGGCGGTCCACGCGGATGCCGTCAACCATGATGTGGCGGTGCACAACCAGCTGGCGGGCCTGTGCGATGGTGCGGGCGAAGCCTGCACGGAGCACAAGGGCGTCCAGACGCATTTCGAGCAGCTCAACCAGGTTTTCACCGGTCAGGCCCTTGGTGCGGCGTGCTTCTTCGAAGGCACGGGTCATCTGGGCTTCGCGGATGCCGTACTGGGCGCGCAGACGCTGCTTTTCGCGCAGACGTACGGCGTAGTCGGAGTCCTGCTTCTTGCGGGCACGGCCATGCTCACCGGGGCCGTACGGGCGGCGCTCCATGTACTTGGCGGCCTTGGGGGTCAGAGCGATGCCGAGTGCACGCGAAAGGCGTGCGGTACGGCGAGCACGAGTGTTGTTAGCCACTTGTGTCCTTCCAATTACTGCGGTGTGTCAGTGTTACTGGCCTCCATCAGGGAGAGCATCGGCCAACCGCTGCCTCTTGCTACTAGCCCGGGCGCACAGCACTGTTGAAGGAATCTTCAGTGGGATTGTGCGTCGGGCCATGCCAGACAAGGATCAATCGTACCATGCACAACGTGGTTGACGCCGGTGGGCCTTCGAGGGGAATGGGCGCCCTTGCCTACTCCCCACGCACTATCTTGCGGAGCCGTTCCAACCTGGCGGCAATATCCCGTTCGGCTCCGTTATTGGTGGGCTGGTAGTAGTCCTTCCCCACCAAATCGTCGGGCGGGTACTGCTGGGTTGCCACACCGTGCGGTTCGTCATGTGCGTACTTGTAGCTCTTGCCATGCCCCAATTGTTTTGCCCCGGGGTAATGCGCATCCCGCAAATGCATGGGGATGCCACCGCCAAACCCTGCCCGGACATCAGCCACCGCTTTGTTCAAGCCCATATACGCGGCATTGGATTTCGGCGCGGTAGCCAAATGGACCACAGCTTCGGCGAGGACGATCCGCCCCTCGGGCATGCCGATCAACTGCACCGCCTGGGCCGCCGCCACTGCCGTTTGCAGCGCTGTGGGATCGGCCATTCCAATGTCTTCAGCGGCGGAAATCACGATGCGTCGTGCAACAAACCGTGGATCTTCGCCCGCTTCAAGCATGCGGGCCAGGTAATGCAGCGCGGCATCGACATCCGAGCCACGGATGGATTTGATGAAAGCACTGGCGACGTCGTAATGCTGGTCCCCGGCACGGTCATAGCGAACCGCCGCGGCGTCCAAGGCACGCTCGGTATGGCGCAGTTCCACCAGCACCGGAGCGTCAGGGGTGCCGTCGCCGGCGAGCCCCGGCTCGCCGTCGTCGTTGATTGGTCCAGCGTCGCCGTCCTCCCCCGGCACGGCATCGGTACCGTCCGGTTCGGGCCCGACGGCGGTGCTGTCACCGAACGCGACCCCGGCAGCGGCTTCCAGCGCGGTCAACGCCCTGCGGGCATCGCCGCCGGAGAGGCGCACCAGATGGTCCAGCGCCTCCGGGCTGAGCTCCACACGTCCGGCAAGGCCGCGCGCATCGGCGACGGCACGTTGCAGCAGTCCCCCAATGTCGTCATCGGTGAGCGGCTTCAGCGTCAGCAACAGGGACCTCGACAACAGGGGCGACACCACCGAGAATGACGGGTTTTCCGTGGTGGCGGCGACGAGCACCACCCAGCGGTTCTCGACACCCGGCAGCAGGGCGTCCTGCTGGGCCTTGTTAAAGCGATGGATCTCGTCCAGGAAGAGGACGGTGGTTTTCTTATAGAGGTCGCGGGCCGTCAAGGCCTCATCCATGACGCGCCGGACATCCTTGACGCCTGCGGTGATCGCAGACAATTCCACGAACTTCCTTCCGGGACCCCGCGCGATCACATGGGCCAGCGTGGTTTTTCCCGTCCCCGGAGGCCCCCAAAGGATCACGGAGCTCGGTCCGGCAGGACCGGCAGCTTCGGCCCCGGCTGCCAACTGCCGGAGAGGCGAACCATGGCCCAACAGGTGCTGCTGCCCCACGACGTCGTCCAAGGTACGGGGGCGCATCCGCACGGCGAGGGGACTGCGCTGGGACGCCATCCAGTGCGCGTCGGAAGGCCCCCCGGGCGAATGCGGCGAGACCGCCGGTTCCTCCGACCCGTCGTCGTTGTCAGCACCGGCACCAAAGAGATCTTCCACATGGATAGGCTACTCATAGTTCCAGCAAAGGAGACATCCACCATGGACCGCCGAGCATCTGCCCCGCGCCACCAGGCCATCCGGACCGCCTTGGTGTCCGCCACCAGGTTGCAGGGCTGGGTGGAACGGTTCGCGGCAGGCCACGGTCCCGTGGTGGAAGACCTCCACGACGGCGGCCTCCTCCTGCGCGCAGCCGACGGAGCCACCGCGCTGCTAAAGGCGCCATGGCCATCCGACGGACGCCCCGGCCGGGGAAGCAGCGAACTCCACCGCCTCGCCTCATTGGCCGCCCAGGAACGCGGGCTGGGCCTGGTGCTGGTCCGGCGCGGCGGTTACGCTGTGGCCTCGGCCAGCGGCACCACCATCATCGCTTCCAAGAGCGGGAACCGATTCATCGATGCCAGGTCCACGGCGGAACATGCGGCCAGGATCTTCACGGAGCACCTGATGGAGTACATCGTGCCCGGCGGAGACAGGGCCTTGGTGGATCAGGTCCTTGCGCAGCCCGCCCTCAAGGCTTTCACAGGCCGCACACGGCTGGCATTCCTGGACATTCAGGAGATCAAATCCGCGGCCCTGCAGAAAGCGGCAGCAGACGCCTGCTCGATCCGGATTACTGTGACCGATCCGGGGGCGGCGGGTTAGCAGCCGCTGAGGGCACGTTTCAGGGGAGCCTGCCGGTACACGTAGCTGCCGTGGTCCACGAATCCAGCCTGCGTGTACAGCGCCTGTGCCCCGTGGTTGGCGGCCGTGACCAAAAGCCAGACCCCCTTGAGATCCCGCCCGGCACCGGCATGCAGCAACGCGGCCAGCACCTGGGCGGCGTATCCGCGCCGGCGGTGCCTGGCAGACGTCGCCATACCGTAGATACCACCCCAGCCATCAACCAGGGCGAGGCGCCCGACGGCGGCGGGGACGCCGTCGTCGTCCCTCACCATTGCGTACAGCGCCGGGCAGCCGGTGAGGATCCTGTGAGCGACCGATAATTCGGCCTCACCCCCGCGGCCATCGACGGACCACCAGAGACTGAGCCATCCCTCAGAAGGCAGTTCGAGCATCTCCACCGTCGGTTGGCAGGACGGCAATGAGTCCAGGCCGCGGAGCATGATCTTCGTTTCGGACTGCCGGGTGAAGCGGCGGCGGTCCAGGAGATCATTGAGGGCAGCACTGCGGGAGTCATCGAACACTTGGAAAATCAATGGCAGACGGCGGCGCCGGTACCACTCCGATGCGGCGGTGACGGATCGCTCAAGGTCAGCGGCAGACTCCAGGCCGGTGGCCACTGCATGACTGTCTGCACTGCCTGCACTTTTTGCACTGTCTGCCGGGTTGGCCGGCCACACAGAATTGGCCCGTTGCGTCACCCCGTTCGAAGCACGAAGCACCCACTTCACCGTGCCTTCGCCAACAAGGTCTTCACGCTCAAGGGCCGGCCAGGCCTTATCCATGAGCGTTTCCAGCACGGTTTGCTCCAGCATCCGGCAGCACCTTTCGTTGAGGGAGTCTTGGGGAGAAACGCCAAAGGCCCTCCACCGGAGTGGAGAGCCTTTGGGTGACCGTTTAGACGGTGGTGGTTTCCGGCTTGGCTGCAGGTTTGGCTTCCGGCTTGAAGTCGACGCCTGCCTCCTTGCGCTGCTGCGGAGTGATCGGTGCAGGAGCGGCAGTCAGGGGGTCGTAGCCGTTGCCCGACTTCGGGAACGCAATAACATCGCGGATGGATTCCACACCGGCGAGCAAAGCAACAACGCGATCCCAGCCCAAGGCCATTCCGCCGTGCGGAGGTGCACCGTACTTGAAGCCCTCCAGCAGGAAGCCGAACTTGGTTTCGGCGTCTTCCTTGTCAAGCCCCATGAGCTGGAAGACCCGTTCCTGCACTTCGCGCTGGTGGATACGGATGGAACCGCCACCGATCTCGTTGCCGTTGCAAACGATGTCATAGGCATACGACAGTGCGGATTCCGGGTCCTGGTCGAAGGTGTCCAGGAATTCCGGCTTGGGCGAGGTGAACGCGTGGTGCACAGCCGTCCACTGCCCTCCACCCACAGCTACGTCACCGGAAGCGACAGCTGCGGCGGCGGGCTCGAACATGGGAGCGTCCACGATCCAGACAAACGCCCAGTCGTTGGGGTCGATCAGGCCGGTACGGTGACCAATCTCCACGCGGGCAGCACCGAGCAGGGCGCGTGCCGCTGACTTCTCACCGGCGGCGAAGAAAATGCAGTCACCAGGCTTGGCGCCCACGGCGTCGGCCAGTCCGGCACGCTCTTCTTCCGTGAGGTTCTTGGCAACGGGGCCGGCGAGCTCGCCGTCCTCCTTGAAGAGCACGTAGGCAAGGCCCTTGTGTCCACGCTGCTTGGCGAATTCCTGCCAGCCGTCCAGCGTACGGCGGGGCTGCGAAGCTCCGCCGGGCATGACCACTGCGCCGACGTACGGTGCCTTGAACACGCCGAAGTTGGTGTCCTTGAAGAACTCCGTAAGCTCAGTCAGCTCCACACCGAAGCGAAGGTCCGGCTTGTCCGAGCCGTACTTGGCCATGGCATCCAGGTACGTCATGCGGCGGATCGGGGTGGGGATCTCAACGTCGATGAGCTGCCACAGAGCCTTGACGATTGCCTCGCCCAGCTCAATGACATCGTCCTGGTCCACGAAACTGGCTTCGATGTCGAGCTGGGTGAACTCCGGCTGGCGGTCCGCACGGAAATCCTCGTCGCGGTAGCAACGGGCAATCTGGTAGTACTTCTCAAAGCCACCCACCTGGAGCAGCTGCTTGAAAAGCTGCGGCGACTGCGGCAGGGCGTACCAGGAACCCGGCGCCAGACGTGCCGGGACAACGAAGTCGCGGGCGCCTTCCGGCGTCGAACGCGTCAGCGTGGGTGTCTCAATTTCGACGTAGCCACGCTGGTGCAGCAGTTCGCGGGCCACACGGTTGGCCTCCGAACGCAGACGCATGTTGCGGGCGGGGCCGGGACGACGAAGGTCCAGGTAACGGTGCTTAAGGCGTGCTTCCTCGCCAACTTCAACGTGTTCGTCGATCTGGAACGGAAGTGGCTCAGAGGTGTTGAGGATGACCACCTTGTCAGCGATCACCTCGATGTCACCCGTCGCCAGAGCCGGGTTTTCGTTGCCTTCGGGACGCTTGTTGACGGTACCCGTCACCTGCAGGACGTACTCGTTCCGCAGGCCATGGAAGACCTCTTCCTCACGGACTACCACCTGGGCGACACCGGACGCGTCACGCAGGTCAACGAATGCAACGCCACCGTGATCACGGCGGCGGCCCACCCAGCCGGCCAGGGTAACGGTTTGTCCAATGTGCTCGGAGCGAAGTGATCCGAGGTCATGTGTGCGCAGCACAGCATTCCTTTCAGCATGAAATTTATAGGGACCGCTGCAATGGCGGTCCCGTCCGAGTTTACCCGCCCCGGCCGCGGCTCCCGCCAAACGGCGGAACAAGCGATGCCGGTATCAGGCGGTGGTGACGCGGACGTGCAAGTCCTCTTCCGCCGGCGTCCATTCTGCGGGGTCGGCGTCAACCTGCTCACCGGTGCGGATGTCCTTGACTTGGTGTTTGCCGTCGTCGTCGGTAAACCACACAAACGGGATACCGCGCCGGTCGGCGAACTTGATCTGTTTGCCGAACTTCTCGGCTTTTGCAGCAACTTCGGTCGCGATGCCCCTCCCCCGCAGTTGTGCCGCGATATCCTGCGCGGAAGACCAGCTGTCGTCCGTATTCAAGGCAACCAGTACCGCTGTGGGGACCGAGCGCGATGCCGTCGCCAGTTCCTGGCTAAGGATGCGCGATACGAGGCGCGTCACACCGATGGAAAGGCCGACGCCGGGGAACTTGCGGTTGCCCTTGCTGGCCAGGGCGTCATAGCGGCCACCGGAGCAAATGGAACCGAGCTGCTCATGGCCCACCAGCACGGTTTCGACGACAGTTCCGGTGTAGTAATCCAAGCCGCGGGCGATGCTCAAATCGGCAACCACCTTTCCCGGGGCACGCTGTACGGCCGCCTGGATGACCTGCTCCAGCTCGTTGAGCCCTTCCTCCAGGAGCTCATCGGTGACGCCCAGGGCGCGGACCTGCTGGACGAAGGAGGTGTCCTCAGTGCGGATACGAGCCAGTTCCAAGGCCAGTCCGGCTTGCTCGTCCGTGGCACCAAGCTCGCTCTTCAACAGCTCTGCCACCCTCGCAGCGCCGATCTTTTCCAGTTTGTCGATGCTGCGCAGGACCCCGGCAGTGTCCGCCAGGCCGATCCCGCGATAGAAACCCTCGGCCAGCTTCCGGTTGTTGATCCGGAGCCGGAAATCCGGAATCGGCAACGCGCTCAATGCCTCGGCAATGACCAGGGCAATCTCGACGTCGTAGCGGAACGGAAGCTCGCCGTCGCCCACCACATCGATGTCCGCCTGGGTGAACTCACGGGCGCGGCCTTCCTGCGGCCGCTCGCCACGCCACACCTTCTGGATCTGGTAGCGGCGGAATGGGAATGCCAGGTAGCCGGCGTTCTCCACCACGTAACGGGCGAAGGGAACAGTCAGGTCGAAGTGCAGTGCCAAGGCGTTGGGATCCGCTTTATCTGACTTCGCAGCCTCACCCTCGTCATCCTGGAGCCGGCTCAGCCCGTAAACCTCTTTGTCGATCTCGCCTTTGCGGAGCAGCTGCCCCACAGTTTCCACTGCCCTGGTCTCGATGGACGAAAACCCATGCAACTCGAAAGTCTTGCGGAGCGTATCCAGCACGTGGAGCTCCACCAACCGCTCCTGGGGAAGCCACTCGGGGAATCCGGACAGGGAGGCGGTACGTGCCATGGTGGAAATGTCTCCTCGAAGAAAGCTGACGCTGGTATGGGACCCACAGCTTTAAAACGCCCGTACGGCGTTTACAGGGCGGGCGTCCAGCCGGTCATGCATAAACTATGTGCGGCAGCCAGTTTATGCTTTCCGCGCGTGCACATCTAATGCAGCATGCCCGGGTTCCTGTCGGCGGCCCCGGAAGTGGACACAATCAGGAGGACTCTTGGCAACAAGGTCGCGGGATGACCGCGAAGCGAAACGGCGCATCAGGCAGATGGAAGCCAAGCGTGCCCTGCGGCAGGAACAGGGCAAGCGGCGCAAACGCGACAACACCATCGCTGTTGGCGCAGGTGCCGCAGCGGTGGTTCTGGCCGTCGTGCTGCAACTGACGGTCTTCAGCTCCAACCCCACCGAAGCGGAGTTCGCCGCAGCAGAAGCCGGGCTCAGCTCTCCGTCCGCTTCGCCGTCTGCCTCTAACAGTTCGGACATTCCCAGCCCGGACACAGCCGCTGGAAAAACGTTCACCGGCGAGCTCGCGTTGAACAGCGGAGTGGTCGGCGTTGAACTGAACGGAACGGCTGCACCCCAGGCCGCGGCAGTGTTCAAGTCACTCAGCGACTCCAGCTACTACAACGGGAAGTTCTGCCACCGCCTGACGACCTCGGAAACCTTCGGGCTGCTGCAGTGCGGCGCCCCGTCCGAAGACGGCGCGGACGACCCCAACTACCGATGGGGTCCGCTGGAAAACACGCCCGCAGACAACAAGTACCCTGCGGGGACGATAGCCGTGGCCCGCAGCGGGAACAACGCCTATGGCAACGGGCACCAGTTCTTCATCGTCTACAAGGACACCACCATTCCTGCTGACACGGCCGGTGGGTACACCGTAGTGGGCAAGGTAACCAGCGGGCTGGACGTAGTTACCAACATCGCCGCCGCAGGCCTGAAAACCGGCGAAAGCACCAGTGACGGCGCCCCTGTGGCACCTGTCACGATAGACTCGTTTTCTCTGAAGTAACCAGCTCCAGGCCCCGGCCCGGGGTGCATTACCTGAGCAGTCCCTCCAAGCGAAAGACTTTTAGCGGTGACAGACAGTCAGAAATCCGACGAAACAGCAGTAGTGGCCAACGAAGAAGAAGCAGTCGAGGCGACCAGCCCCGACCATGTGGAAACCTCCGTCGCGCCGGCAGCTGCACAAGAACCAGCGCCTGTTGATGAGGCAGCAGCCGGGGCCGAAGCAGCAGCCGGGGACAAACCGGAACCTTCAGCGACGCCCGAGGCCGAAGCAGCCGCAAGCGAGCCGGCCGCACCGCGACCTGCCCCGTCCGCTGCCCCAACACCTGCAGCGCTTGCGGCCCGCCCCAAGGCTCCCGCCGCCGTCGTTCCCGCTGCCCCGGCCGTGTCCGCCGCGTCGCTCGCCGAGGCAGCCAAGTGGGGCCGCGCCGAAGGTGATGGCCACGTGTTCCTGACGCTGGATGGTGACGAGATCGCCGTCGGCCAATACCCGGGGGTCAGTCCCGACGAAGCCCTGGGTTACTTCGCCCGGAAGTTCGACGACATTATTGCCCAGGTGGTCCTGCTGGAACACCGTGTTGAGTCCAAGGCCCCGGCCACGGACATGCAAAAGACCGTCACTCATCTCCGCGAACAACTTGCAGAGCGCACCATGGTGGGCGATATCCGGTCTGCGGAAGCACGCCTGGACGCCCTTTCCACCCAGATCGTGGAGCTGGAAAAGTCGGAGAAGGCAGCACACGAGGCCGTGCGGGCCGGCGAACTCGCTGCACGCGAAGCGATAGTGTCCGAAGCCGAATCCATTGCCGGACAGGATCCTGCCCAGATTCAATGGAAGACCTCCAGCGCCCGCATGAACGAGTTGTTTGAAACCTGGAAGGCGGCGCAGAAGAGCGGCGTACGCCTGGGCCGCAGCAATGAGGACGCATTGTGGAAGCGGTTCCGTTCGGCCCGCACAGTCTTTGACCGTCACCGCCGCGCCTACTTCTCACAGCTTGACAGCAACAATTCAGCAGCGAAGTCCGCCAAGGAAGCGCTGATCGCCGAGGCTGAAGCCCTCTCCTCTTCCACCGATTGGGGATTCGCCGCCGGTGAATACCGCAGGCTGATGGACCAGTGGAAAGCCACCCCCCGGGCGAGCCGCAAGGATGACGACGCATTGTGGGGCCGCTTCCGCGCCGCCCAGGATGTCTTCTTCAGCAACCGCCAGGCGGCCAACGACCAGATCGACCAGGAGTACACCGCCAACCTGGTGGTCAAGGAGCAGCTGGTAGCTGAAGCGCAGGCCCTGCTTCCCATCAAGGACCTCAACGCAGCCAAGAAGGCCCTCCAGTCCATCAGGGACCGCTGGGAAGATGCCGGCAAGGTTCCGCGAGGGGACATGGGTCGCATCGAGGCCGGACTCCGCAAGGTTGAAGACGCCGTCAAGGAAGCCGAAGAAGAGAAGTGGCGCCGGAGCAACCCGGAGACCAAGGCGCGCACCAACAGCGCCCTCTCGCAACTCGAAGCTGCCATCGCCGGCCTTAAGGATGACCTCGAGAAGGCTGAAAAGGCAGGCGACCAGCGCCGCATCAAGACTGCCCGCGAGGCCTTGGAGGCCCGCCAGGCGTGGCTGGACCAGATTCAGCGCTCTGCAAGCGATCTCGCCTAGCGCTTCTGGCAAGGCACTACCGCAGGCTCCGTTCCGGTTATCCACATAACCGGAACGGAGCCTGTACTGCTTGGGCGGCGGCGCGGAATGATCAGTGGATGGACCCCGCTGCCGCCGCCCCGCACTTATCGGAGCCGGCCATCCCAGAGCTGTACTCCCCCCATCGGATCTTCACGTGGAACGAACTCCAGGGCATGGCCTTCGACGGCATCCTGCTGCCGCTCTACGGGAAGAGTTACGCCTCGCCGGGCACCGCTGTCACCCATCGCCTCCGGGCCCGCGCAGCAGCCCTCACAGTTCCGGAACGGATCCGGACCAAAGTAGTTGCCGGCCGCCTCACGGCCGCGTGGATCTACGGCTGCGCGAACCCTCCGGAGCGCCTGTCGCTCCTGGTTGATGCGAAGCACCGCATTTCAAGTCTGCGCGGAAGCACCGCCTGCAGCCTCCACGAGGTCCGGCTTGGTCAAATGGACGTAGTGAGTCTGGGCGGGATGCTGGTGAGCAGCCCGCTCCGCACCGCAGCTGACATCGCCTTGCACGTGGAAAGTGACCGCGCCCTGCCTGCCCTGAGGCGTCTCCTGGCCAAGGATGACCTGGGAATCCGGTTGAGACTCCTCACGCTGGCCGTGGAGGCAACACCGCGCGTTCCCCACAAGCGGCGTGCGCTGGCCACCCTTGCACACCTTGCTTCCGGCTAGCTGCGCCGCCTGTTACCCGTGGTGCGGTAGACATCAAAGACGCCATCAATGCGGCGTACGGCATTCAGGACGTGGTGCAGGTACTTGGGGTCGCCCATTTCAAAAGCGAACTTCGAGATGGCAACCCTGTCGCTAGAGGTGTGGACCGAGGCAGCGAGGATGTTCACGTGATTTTCGGACAGAATCCTCGTCACGTCGGACAACAGGGATTTACGGTCCAACGCCTCCACCTGGATTTCCACCAGGAACACACTCGACTGCGTGGGAGCCCATTCCACTTCCACGATTCTGTCCGGTTGGTCCCTGAGCCCCGAAACGTTGGTGCAATCGGTCCGGTGGACGGAGACGCCCGAGCCACGGGTGACGAATCCCAGGATGGGGTCCGGCGGAACGGGTGTGCAACAACGGGCCAGTTTGACCCAGACGTCGCCCACACCGCGGACGATGACTCCGGAGTCCGAGAATTTGGACTTGGCAACCTGCGTCGGAATGCTGACTTCGTCGAGGTCTTCATCCGGAGTCTCGTGGCCGCCCAAGTGCTCGACGAGTTTTTCCATCACGGATTGGGCGGAGGTATGTCCATCGCCCACCCCTGCGTAGAGCCCGGAGATATCTACGTAGTGGAAGTCCTCGGCCACCGCAGACAAGGCGTCGTGCGTCATAAGGCGCTGCAAGGGCAGGTTCTGCTTCCGCATGGCCCGCGTCAGCATGTCCTTGCCGCGATCGATTGCTTCTTCGCGGCGTTCCTTGGTGAACCACTGGCGGATCTTGTTGCGTGCACGTGCCGACTTGACGAAATGTTGCCAGTCCTGGCTGGGACCGGCCCCTTCGGCCTTGGACGTGAAGATCTCCACCCAGTCGCCATGGTTCAGCTCACTGTTGAGCGGGACCAGCTTGCCGTTGACGCGGGCGCCGATGGTCCTGTGGCCGACCTCCGTGTGGACGGCGTAGGCAAAATCGACGGGAGTCGATCCCGCGGGCAAGGCCATGACCTCACCCTTGGGGGTGAAGACGAAAACTTCGCGTGCATTAATCTCATAACGCAGGGAGTCCAGGAACTCGCCGGGGTCCGACGTCTCCTGCTGCCAGTCCACCAAGGACCTCAACCAGCCCATATCCCCATCGCGGGGGCTGCCGGGGCCCTGCGCCGTGCGGTTTGGCTGGTCCTTGTATTTCCAGTGTGCTGCCACACCGTACTCGGCCCGGCGATGCATCTCATGGGTTCGGATTTGAATCTCCACAGGCTTGCCGCCCGGGCCGATCACCGTGGTGTGCAGCGACTGGTACATGTTGAACTTGGGCATGGCGATGTAGTCCTTGAACCGCCCCGGAAGGGGATTCCATCGCGAATGCAGGGTACCCAGGGCTGCGTAACAGTCCCGGACCGAGTCCACCAGGACGCGCACGCCCATGAGGTCGTTGATGTCGTCGAAGTCCTTATCCCGGACGATCATCTTCTGGTAAATGGAGTAGTAGTGCTTGGGACGCCCGGTGATGGTCGCCTTGATCCGGGCCGTGCGCAGATCATCAGCTATCTGGTTGCGGATGACACTGAGGCTCTTCTCGCGCTCCGGCGTGCGGTCCCCCACCATGCGCACGATTTCCTCGTACACCTTGGGATACAGGGCAGCGAAGGACAGGTCTTCGAGCTCCCACTTGATGGTGTTCATGCCCAGTCGGTGAGCCAGGGGGGCAAAGATCTCCAGCGTTTCACGAGCCTTGCGGGAGGAAGACTCAGCGGAGACAAAGCGCCACGTACGGGCGTTGTGCAGGCGGTCGGCCAACTTGATCATCAAGACACGGATGTCCTTGGCCATGGCCACAACCATCTTGCGGACGGTCTCTGATTGCGCGGCTTCGCCAAAGCTGACCTTGTCCAGCTTGGTCACGCCGTCCACCAGCATGGCAACCTCGGGACCAAAATCCCTCGTCAGGTCAGCGAGTGTGTAGGGCGTGTCCTCCACGGTGTCGTGAAGCAACGCCGCTGCCAGGGTGGTTCCTGTCATTCCGAGTTCAGCCAGGATGGTGGCCACGGCAACCGGATGGGTGATGTAGGGATCACCACTCTTGCGTTTCTGGCCCTGGTGGCTTCGCTCCGCAACGGCGAAGGCCCGCTGGATCAGGTCAAAGTCCTCTTTGGGGTTGTTGGCCCGCACTGTCCGCAGCAAAGGTTCGAGGATCGGAGAATACGGAGCCACGCCACGACCGGTCAGACGGGCCAAACGGGAACGTGTACGCTCCCGACGGCCCGGGAAGGTTGGACGCGCGCCTGGGGTATCCACCGGAACAGCTCCCGCAGTCCGTCCAGCCATGCTTGTTGCTGGAACCGCCACAGCATTGTGGCCGTCTTCCCCGCCCGCCGGTGGTGCCGACGTCGCACGTTCTTCCACAGAAGTACCCCTCACAACCGAATAATTCTCTAAGTCTATTCCCGTCAGTGAATGCTTCTGCAAATGGGCAGCACATGACGCACGGGACGGGCAAGTCAAAGAGCCGGTCCCCGCGTAACTGCGGGGACCGGCTCCTTGGTCAAACAGAGGAGTTGCCAGAGCCTAGACGGTGACCTCGGCCCGGCGGTGGGCTACCTTCTTGGCCTGCTTTACGAGTTCCGGTTCACCTTGGCGCAACCAGGCGTACAGGGGCGCCGCGATGAAGATGGTGGCTGCCGTACCGATGAGGATACCGACGAACAACGCCAGCGAGAGGTCACGCAGCGTGCCCGCACCCAGGAGACCGGCGCCGATGAAGAGGATCGCTGCCACCGGGAGCACGGCCACCATCATGGTGTTGATGGAGCGGACCAGGGTTTGGTTGACGGCCAGGTTGACCTCTTCGGCGAATGTACGGCGGGTGGAAGTCGAGATATCGGCCGTGTTCTCGCGGATCTTGTCGAAGACCACAACGGTGTCGTAGAGCGAGTAGCTCAGGACCGTCAAGAAGCCGATGATGGCCGACGGCGTCACCTCGAAGTCGCTCAAGGCGTAGACACCCGCTGTGGTGAACATTGTGACAAGCATGCCCACGAGGGCCGACAACGACATCTTCCAGGTTCTGAAGTACAGCGCCATCAGGACAGCCGCCAAACCAACGAACACCACCAGGCCGATGAGTGCCTGCCTGGTGACATCCTGACCCCAGGTGGGACCCACAAAGTTGGACGTCACTTCATTCTCGGTAACGCCATAGGCGCTGGTAAGGCCGTCCTTGATGCGGTTGGTCTCATCATCGGTGAGCTGGTCCGTTTGGATCCGCATGGTGTTGCCCGCGACGTTTGCCACGCGCGGGATGGCGCCGGGTACGACGTCGTGCACAGCCTTTTCGCCAAGGCTGGCGTCCGTGGTGCTCACGTTGGAGACGGTGAACTCCGAGCCGCCCCGGAACTCGATGCCAAGGTTGAAACCGCCCTTGGCCACCGGAATGAGGATGGACAGGGCCACCGCGACGGCCGCAATGATGAACCAGATCTTCTTCGAATTGACGAAGTTGTACGAGCGCTTGCCCGTGTACAGCTCATGGCCGAAGGTTGCGAAGCTCGTAGTCATTACTTCTCCTCCTTGGTTGCCTTGGATGAACCAGTCAACTGGCCCTTCTCGGCAAGGCGCCGTTCGGCGATGGTCATGCGACGTTCAGCTTCAGCCACTGCGCCGGTGTTCCGCGCACGGACAGCCGGGGGCTTCTCGTCAGGTGTACGGAGCCGGCCCGCGCCACGGTACAAGGGAACTGCCCCAAGACGGTCCGGGGAAAGGCCCGAGAATCGGTGGCCTTCCCCGAAGAACTTGGTGCGCGCCAGAACCTGCAGCATGGGGTGGGTAAACATGAACACGACCAAGAGGTCGGCGAGGGCTGTCAGGCCCAAAGTGAAGGCGAAGCCGCGCACGTTGCCGACAGCCACGAAGTAAAGCACCAGGGCAGCAAGGAGGTTGACCGCCTTGGAGGCAAGGACAGTTCGCTTGGCCCGCTTCCAGCCGTTTTCGACGGCGGATACAAGTCCGCGGCCTTCGCGCAGTTCATCGCGGATACGCTCGAAGTAGACGATGAACGAGTCAGCGGTCTGGCCGATGGCCACGATCAAGCCAGCCACGCCGGCGAGGGAGAGTCGATAGTTCTCGGTCCAGCCGAGGATCGCGATGGCCAGATAGGTCAAGACGCCGGCCACCACCAAGGAAGCGATGGTGACAAGGCCCAGGGCCCGGTATTGGAAGAGGGAATAGACCACCACCAGCAGCAAGCCGATCATGCCGGCCAACAACCCGAGCCGGAGCTGGTCCCCACCCAGGGTGGCCGAAATCTGTTCCTGTGACTGGATCTCGAAGCTGATGGGCAGGGCACCGTAACGGAGCTGATCGGACAGCGCTTTGGCAGTAGCCTGCGTGAAGTCACCCGTGATCTGCGGGCGTCCGTCGGTGATCACTGCCAGGGAACGCGGTGCGGAAATGACTTTGTCGTCCAGGACAATGGCGAACTGGGATTTGGGATCTTCAGTTCCCTGCGCCTGGGCCGCCACATAGTACTGGTTGAGCCGCTCGGTGACGGCCTTGAACTTCTCGGTGGCATCCCCGTTGAAGACGATGTTCACACCCCAGGAGTTGGTGACCGAACCCTGGGCGCCCTGCACCTGGGAGAAAGTGGAATCGCTGATGTCCTGGCCCCGGACTTCTACCGGTCCAAGGATGTACTTGAGGGCCGGAGTCTTGGCTGTGGCAGCTTCGCAGGTGACAAGGGGCTTGGCCGGATCGGAGCGTTCACGCCTTTCCGTCGAAGGATTGACGCAGTCAAGTGCTTCAAATTCCTTCTGGACTTCGGGGGTGATCCAATTGACATCACTCGCATTGGCCGGCTCCGCCGTCGGCTTGTTCAGCTGGTCATCCGGTGTGCGTGATTCCACCGGGACGGCCGCGGGATCGCCGTAGGTGATGACAGGCCGGAAGTTCATGTCGGCCGAAGCCTGGATCAAGTCGCGGGTTTCCTTGGACGGTGTACCCGGGAGGCTGACCACAACATTGCGGCCGGACTGGGTGCTGATCTCTGCTTCAGCAACACCCGAGCCATCAACCCGCTGACGGATGATGGCAACTGCCTGGTTGAGCTGCTCTTCGTTGATCTCGCTGGATCCGTCAACCCTGGGCGCCAGGATCATCTGGGTACCGCCCTCGAGGTCCAAGGCAAGCTTGGGTGCCCAGCTGGCATTCCCAGTCAAAACTCCGCCACCGAGGACGGCGGTGAGTACAACGAATATTGCTCCAAGCCAGGTCAGCACCCTGCGGGCTGAATTTTTGGGGCCGGTCCGTGCCATTATCGATCTTCCTGTTATCGCCGGACAGCCGCCGGCCAACGCTTGTGAGCGTCTGCCGGCGGCTCTCAGCTGCCGTAGAAGTTGCCTTGCGCGGGGGTGCCGCGCCTGACGATCCTAGTTGTCCTTCTTGTCCTCTTTGTTGAGGCGCGCAATGGTTTCTTCGGGCGTCTCAACTGCGGCAGGAGCTTCAGCATCTGCGGTAGTCAGGGAAGAAGCGTCGTCCGGTACAACCGGGGCTTCCTCAGCGGGCGCTTCGACTACCTTGGTGACGGCCTGGCGGTGAACCGTGGCCTCGTTACCCGGGGAAAGTTCGATGACAACCTTGTTCTCGGCTTCGTCGATGGAGACGATGCGGCCAAAGAGACCGAAGCTGGTCATGACGTCGACGCCCGGAGCGAACTTGGACTGCATTTCAGCCTGCTGCTGCTGGGTCTTCTTGTTGCGGCGGAACATCATGAAGACAAAGAGTCCAAGCATGACGAACAGCAATATGGTCATTGGATCCACAGGGAAGTTCCGTTCTGTACTTACGTTTTGGTTCACGGCAACGTCCCTGGCAGATCCGCGGGCGGCTGCATGGATCAAGGACTCGAACGTGCCGAGCGTCATACCAGTCTAGAGGGAAAAGCTGAACACGGCGTGTTAACCGACGGTATCTACGCTTTCGGCGTGGTTTTCATCCTCGCCGAAGAGTGCCAGTGCTTCCTGGCCGAAGACTCCGGCCGGCACGGCATAACCGAGGTGCGTCCACGCTGAAGCCATGGCGATACGGCCGCGCGGCGTGCGACCCAGCAGTCCTTCACGCACCAAAAACGGCTCGGCTACGGTCTCCACCGTTTCCGGCTCCTCGCCAACGGCAATCGCCAGGGTGGACAATCCCACAGGGCCGCCATTGAACTTGGTAATGAGGGCTTCCAGCACGGAGCGGTCCAGCCGGTCCAATCCCCTGGCATCCACTTCATACATGTCCAAGGCCGCTGAAGCAGACCGGGCGTCAATCTGGTCAATGCCGTGAACCAGGGCCCAGTCTCGAACCCTGCGAAGGAGACGGTTGGCGATTCGTGGAGTACCACGCGACCGGCCGGCGATCTCCGTAAACCCGGCCGAGTTCACTTTCAGGTCCAGCAGGCCTGCAGATCGGCGAAGGACAAGCTCCAGTTCAGCAACCGAGTAAAACTCGAGGTGACCTGTGAAACCGAAGCGATCACGCAACGGTCCCGGCAGGAGGCCGGCACGGGTGGTGGCTCCTACCAGCGTAAACGGGGGCAACTCCAGGGGAATGGCCGTAGCGCCGGCTCCCTTGCCCACCACAATGTCCACCCGGAAGTCTTCCATGGCCATATAGAGCATTTCCTCTGCCGGCCTGGACATCCGGTGGATTTCATCCAGGAACAGGACCTCTCCCTCGGACAGGGAGGAGAGGATGGCGGCGAGGTCTCCGGCATGCTGGATGGCAGGACCACTGCTGATACGCAAGGGCGCGTTCATTTCTGCCGCAATGATCATGGCCAGAGTTGTCTTGCCCAGGCCAGGTGGGCCGGACATCAAGACGTGGTCGGCACTGCGTCCGCGCATCTTTGAGGCCTCGAGGACGAGGGCCAGTTGCTTACGGACGCGATGCTGGCCGACAAAATCATGCAGGTTCTTAGGACGGAGTGCGGCCTCGATGACCCGCTCTTCCGGTTCCTCTCCCCCGTTGACCAGTGACTGCTCAGCCACGGCTGCCTACGCGGTTGCCGGCGCGTGCGCCGTCCTGGCCCAGCCACCGCAGTGTGGCGCGGAGGATCTGGGCCACGTTACCGGCCTCCACCAGTTCCGGAGAGTCGGCCATGGCTTTGTCGATGCTGCCCGTAGCGTCCTTCTCGGACCACCCCAGGCTGGTCATGGCAGCGACTACCTGGGGCTTCCACTCGGCGTTGGTGGCAGTCTGGGCAGCAGTGGTTGCGGAGCCGGTGCCATGCGGAACCAGTTTGCCCGCGAGTTCCAGGACGATCCGGCCGGCCACCTTGGGCCCGATTCCGGGGACCTTGGTGAACGCCTTGCCATCGCCGGTGTGCGCTGCCACACGGATTGCTTCAGGCTCGTGCACGGCCAGGACGGCCAGTGCCAGCCTCGGCCCAACTCCGCTGACGCTGAGCAAGACGTCGAAGACTTCACGTTCGTCATCATCCGCGAAACCGAACAACGTGAGGGAATCCTCACGGACGATCATGGACGTGAAGAGCTTGGCTTCGGTTCCAACTTTGAGGTGGCTCAGGGTTTGGGGGGTGGCGAAGACGCTCATACCCGCCCCGTTGAGGTCAATGACGGCGGTGGACAAACCCACGTGGGCTACGGTTCCACGGAGAAAACTGATCAAGACCCGGCTCCTGAATGATTGTGGCCCAAGCGGACTATCCGAACATATCTACGAATACCCTAGCAAGGACGGCGGGGAATCACCGTGCGCGGCGCGCTTTGGCTTCCGCGTCGGCCCAGGCCTTCTGCGCCGGAGTCAGCGAACCGGCACTGGAGGATCCACCCGCTGCGCCCATACCGTTGCCTGCCCGCCATGCGTGGGTCAGGGCGAGGGCAAGGGCGTCCGCAGCATCGGCCGGCTTGGGTGGAGCGTCCAGGCGCAGGATCTTGGTCACGAGTTTGGTGACAGCATCTTTGTTGGCCGTGCCACTGCCGGTCACTGCCGCTTTGACCTCAGAGGGAGTGTGCAGGGCCACCGGGATACCACGGCGGGCGGCCGCAGCGATCACCACGCCTGACGCCTGGGCGACACCCATTACCGTACTGACGTTCAGCTGGGAGAAAACGCGTTCGACGGCGACGACGTCCGGCTCGTGCCGGTCCAGCCATTCATCGATCGCTTCGGCAATCACCAGCAGGCGCTTGTCCAAGGTCTGGTCGGCGGAGGTCCCCACCACTCCGACGGCCACCATGGTAGCCCTGCGGTTCCGCTCAATATCGACGACGCCGATGCCGCAACGGGTAAGGCCCGGATCGACTCCCAATACGCGAAGAGTCAAGTCCGGGCCTTCCTGGTTGAAATCAACATTGGTTGCTGCCCCGCCTAGTCGGCGTCGAGGGCAGCCTGCACTTCCTCGCTGAAGTCCGCATTGCTGTAGACGTTCTGGACGTCGTCCAGGTCTTCCAGTGCATCGACGAGCTTCATGAACTTCCTGGCACCATCGACATCGAGTTCCACCTGCATGGACGGAACGAATTCGGCCTCATCAGTTTCGTAGTCGATGCCGGCGTCTTTGAGAGCGTCGCGGATGGCCTGGAGGTCCGAGGGCTCGGAGTGGATTTCCCAGTTCTCGCCGCTGTCCTTCACTTCCTCAGCGCCAGCTTCCAGCACAGCCATCAGGATGTCGTCTTCGCTGAGGCCGTTCTTCGGCAGGACCACAACACCCTTGCGGGCAAAGAGGTAACTGACCGAACCGGGGTCGGCAATGGTGCCGCCGTTGCGCGAAATGGCAAGGCGGACTTCCGAAGCTGCCCGGTTCTTGTTGTCCGTCAGACATTCGATCAGCAGAGCAGAGCCCTGCGGACCGCGTGCTTCGTACATGATTTCCGTGTAGTCGACTACCTCACCAGTGAGGCCGGCACCACGCTTAATGGCGCGGTCAATGTTGTCGTTGGGTACCGAAGTCTTCTTTGCCTTGGTGACCGCCAATTCCAGGCCGGGGTTGCCGGCGAGGTCCGGACCTCCCATTCGGGCAGCAACTTCAATGTTCTTGATCAGTTTTGCGAACGACTTTGCACGCCTGCCATCAATAATGGCTTTCTTATGCTTGGTGGTCGCCCATTTGGAGTGGCCTGACATGCTTTACGCTTCTCCTCTGATCATTCGAATAAAGAGTTCATGCACGCGCTTCTCCCCAGTCACTTCCGGATGGAAAGAGGTGGCCAGCAGGTGGCCGGAGCGCACTGCAACAATTCTAGCCACTCCGTGCAAAGCAGCTGTGTGGCTGGCGTGGTCGGGATCAACCTGCGCCAGGATTTCGACGTCCGGACCTACCCGTTCCACCCAGGGACCGCGAATGAAGACAGCGTGAACGGGATCCACGCCGGACTCCCCGGCGCTGAAGTCCAGGCCCTTGAAATCGAGATCCGTTTCGAAGGATTCACGCTGGCGCCCAAAAGCGTTCCGGCGCACAGTGATGTCCAGGCCGCCGAAAGTCTGCTGGGGATTTCCGTTAAGGTCCTTGGCGGGATCGGCGATCTCATCGGCCAGCAGGATCATTCCGGCGCAGGAGCCGTACACGGGAAGCCCGTCTGCGATGCGCTTTTGAATCGGATCGCGCAGTTCGAAAATCCGTGACAGTTTGTCGATGGTGGTGGATTCGCCGCCGGGGATGATCAGGCCGTCAACATCGTCCAGCTCGGACGGACGGCGGATGCCCACGCCGGCGGCTCCAGCGGCCTCCACAGCGTGGATGTGCTCGCGGAAGTCGCCCTGGAGTGCCAGAACGCCGATCCTGAGTCCTGAACCCACGCGCGATGAAGCGTCGGAAAGGGGGTTGGTCATTGATCCATCATAGTGCGCTGCGCCTGCCGCGGCGTCTTCTGCGACCACCGGGGAGTCCCGTCAGTCCGGGTTCCATGCCATGACTGGGATATATTACAGAGCATGCTTTCCTTCAGCGTCCCCCTCGGCAAGCTGGTCCGCACACTGTCCCGGCTTCGGGGCGGAGGATCAGCTTTTCCCGGCCTGGTGGTTGAGAAAATCGACCCCGGCTTCATGCAGCGAACGCTGGCCTCACTCCCCCACGGCGTGGCCGTGGTCAGTGGCACCAACGGCAAGACCACCACCACCAAGATGGTGGTGGAACTCCTCGAAAGCCAAGGCCTGAAGGTCTTCACCAACCGTTCCGGCAGCAACTTCACCCGTGGCGTGGCCGCCTCCCTCCTCGGCGAAGTTGACTGGCGCGGACGGCTCGATGCCGACATCGCCATCCTGGAACTCGACGAAGCGCATGCCGTGCATTTCGTCAACAAGGTTGAGCCCCGGTTCAGCCTCCTGCTCAATGTCCTGCGTGACCAATTGGACCGCTTTGGCGAAATCGATAAGACTACCCGCTTACTGGAGCACATCGCCTCCAGAACCACGGATACTGTGATCCTGAACCGTGAAGATCCCCGCGTGGCCCGGATCGCGAAGGTCCTTCACGACGTTGATGCACTTCACCACCCCGCCGTTCGGTACTTCGGCCTCGATGAATCGCTGCGCAGCACCTTCCCGAACGACGACGAAATGCGAACCACCGGCTCCGGCCCGTCGCCGTCGGGAACTCCGGTGGCCGCTGCGGAAGGCGAGCCGGTAGAACTGCCGGACGCCGACGTCGTGCTCCGCCGGGTGGGCGCGCAGGACGCCGATTTCGAGTTCGACGGCGAAACCGTCAGTACCGCGATGAAGTTGCGTGGGGTCTACAACATCTTCAACGCTGCTGCCGCCTTGTCGCTGGCGCGCGCGGTCCTCGGCACCGGCCCCGTGGACACTCCCAAACTTGTCAAAGCCCTGGGTGAAGTAGCTCCCGCCTTTGGCCGCGGCGAAAGCCTCACCGTGGATGGTCAACCCCTGGAACTTGTCCTGGTGAAAAACCCCAGTGGATTCCGGCTCGGGCTCAAGTCCTTCCCTGCCGGTGGGTACGCCACCATGATTGCCATCAATGACAACTACGCGGACGGCAGGGACATGTCCTGGCTTTGGGACGTGGAGTTCGAGTCATTGCGCGAGGATGGCGTGGAAGTCCTCACGGGCGTCCGCGCCTACGACATGGCGCTGCGGCTGCAGTACGACGAAGTGCCCTTCGGCGTGGTGGAACCGGACATCACCGCCGCCCTGCGCACCTTCATCAACGGCTCCCGCGGCAAACCCAAACGAATTTTCTGCACGTACACCTCCATGCTCGCGATCCGTCGCGAACTCGCCAAAATCACCATAGTTGAGGTGGTCTCATGACCTCGGAAGTACAGCCAACGCCGGAGACACAGCCCGAATCGCCACAGCCCGGGAAGGGGACCCTCCGCGTCCTCCAGCTCTACCCCCGCGAGATGAACATTTATGGCGACTGGGGCAACGCCCTGGTCCTCCAGCAGCGCATCAAGTGGCACGGCTACACACCGGAGCTGCTGGAGTACAACGTGGGTGACGAATTTCCCGAGGACATTGACATTGTGGTCGGTGGAGGCGGACAGGACAGCGGACAACTTGTCATCCAGGACGACCTCCAGGCACGGGCGGAGCACCTCCGGGAACTGGCTGATGGCGGTGCCCCCATGCTGGTGATCTGCGGCCTCTACCAGCTTTTCGGCAAGTTCTTCAAAACCAGCGCTGGACCGATCATTCCCGGAATCGGCATCCTCGACGTCGAAACCCACGGCACGGATGAGCGGCTTATTGGAAACGTGATCATGAAGTCCACCGAGTTCGGAGACATTCTGGGCTACGAAAACCACAGCGGACAGACCACCTTGGGTCCCGGCGTCGAACCTCTTGGGACCGTCACCAAAGGTGCCGGTAACAACAGCAAGGACGGGCACGAAGGTGCGCGCTACAACAATGTGGTGGCCAGTTACCTGCATGGCTCATTGCTGCCGAAGAACCCCGCGATAGCCGACTTCCTCATCCGAACGGCGGCCGAGCGCAAGTACGGCACCTTCATACCGGGCAAGCCCGACGACGACTACGCCCGCCTCGCGCGCGAACACGCCGCCCGCCGGCCGCGGTAGGCGCTACTTCTCCTTGGTGATCAGCAGTTCATGCGCGCCTGCCGTCGCGGCGCCCATGGACTCAACCACTTCTTTGGTTCGTTGGTAAGTGGCAGCGTCGGCTGCCGGTGATGCGCAGACTCCTTGTGGAGCGTCGCTGGCCACTGAGCACCATCGGTAGGGATCGCGGACAATCACCGAAGGTGCCCATGCAAGGTCCGAAGCGGTCCACGCACCGGCGGCGTTCTGGCTGAACTGGGCCCTCACCAGCAGCCCTTCGTTATTGAGTACGTACCAGGGCGACAGCTCGGTGACACCGTTGCCCAGTCCGTACACAATCCACGTGCCCTTGTAGTTTTCGATCGGCAGCACAGAGTGTGTGTGGTGCCCGTAGATCATGGTGAACTGCCCGCTGTCCACCAACGCGTGCGCAACATCCTGCTGCTGGGCATTGGCTTCGCTGGCATATTCGTCGCCTGCGTGCATCACTCCCAGGACGATGTCCGCTCCCAACGCCTTGGCTTGCGTTGCCTTGGCGATCATGGCTGCGGGATCAAGCTCGTCCACCAGCCACGGGTACTCGGGGATCTGGCCGTTGTGGCCGTAGGTACCGATGATGACTGCCACCTTGGCAGCCTCCGTTTGGAGCATCAGGATTTCCTTGGACTCCGCTTCGGTCCGGTAGGAGCCTGTGTGCTTGAGTCCGGCTGCGTCCAGGGCATCGAGCGTCCGCAGAAGCCCGTCGGTCCCTCGGTCAATGGTGTGGTTGCTCGCCGTGGTGCAGGCCTGGTAGCCAACCTCCTTGGAGGCGGTGATGATCTGCGGCGGGACGTTGAAGGACGGATAGGCCGAGAAGGGCCCTTCGGGCGTCGCCACCGGTGTTTCCTGATGACAGATGGCGAGGTCGCTGTTGCGGATATAGCGCCGCTGTCCTTCAAGGAGGGGCACGAATGTGTACCCGGGAAGGCCGGCCGCCGCGGCGTCGGCCCTTGCCTGTTGCCATAACTGGGTGTGGACCAGCATGTCGCCGGTCACGGTGATGGAGGTACAACGAAGTGCGGGGCACGCTGGGCCTTTGCCGGGAGTGGGGTTAGGCGCAGGAGTGCGGGTTGGCTTTGGGGACTCCGACGCGGGAGCAGAGGCCGCCGTGCTGCGGTCCTGGTTATCAGTCTCGGCAATGACGCCACAGGCGCCCAGCGACAATGCAGCCAAGGCGGTGATTGTCACGAGCATGGCCCGTGAACGACGGATCCGTTCTGCCGCAGATGTGATGTTCCCCATGGTTTTCATCCTACGGCGGATGCGCTGCACGCCCGGGCGTGCCGCTCTTGAGGACACGATTCTTACGTGAAAGAGTCACTTCATGACCAATCCCCTCCTGAGCCCCAGCCCGCTGCCGTATGGACTTCCGGCGTTCGCCAGCCTCACCCCTGGGCACTACGCCGAAGCTGTCGATGCCGGTTTGGCCAGCCACCTGCAGGACATCCAAGCCATCACGGACAACCTCGAACCGGCAACCTTCCAGAATACGGCCGTGGCCATGGAACGCTCCGGGCTCCTTCTGGACAGGGCTGCTGCAGCGTTTTTCACTGTGGTTTCGGCCGATGCCTCCGATGACATCAAGGCCCTGGAGACCGAGTTGTCACCCAAGTTCTCAGCGCACCAGGACGCCGTGTACATGAACCGTGCCCTGTATGAACGGTTCGCCGCTATCGACGTCTCCGATCTCGACCCGGAATCCTCCCGGTTGGTCGAAGAATACCTGAAGGAGTTCCGGCAGTCCGGGATCCAGCTTGATGCCCCTGGACAACAACGCCTGCGGGATGTCAACGCAGAACTCTCGCGGTTGGGAACCGAATTCGGCCAGCGGGTCAAGGACGGCATGAAGTCCGCTGCGCTCCTGCTCGACGACGCCGGAGACCTGGCCGGGCTGCCGGCCGAAGACGTCACAGGGGCCAGCGAGGCAGCAAAAGCGGCAGGGCACGACGGCAAGTACCTGCTGACACTCATCCAGCCCAGCAACCAGCCCGCTATCGCGTCGCTGGAGAACCGGGCCATCCGGCGTCGTTTGTATGAAGCGTCCCTGGCACGCGGCATCAGCGGTGGGGCCATGGACGTGCGGGACCTCGTGTCTGCTACTGTCCGGCTGCGCGCGGAGAAGGCACGCCTTCTGGGTTTCACGAATTATGCCGAGCTTGTAGTGGACCAACAGACCGCACCACATTTCGGCGATGTGGAGGCCATGCTTGGCCGGCTGGCCCCTGCCGCGGTCCGGAACGCGCAATCCGAGGCCGAGGCCTTGGCCGCTTCCGCCGGGCATGACCTGGAGCCATGGGACTGGGCCTACTACTCCGCCAGGGTCCGTAAAGAGAAGTTCGAAGTTGACGAGCAAGCGCTGCGCCCCTATTTCAGCTTGGAAAGTGTCCTCTCAGACGGCGTCTTCCATGCTGCCACCCAGTTGTACGGCATCACCTTCCACGAGCGGTCCGACCTTAATGGCTACCACCCGGACGTGCGCATCTGGGAAGTGCGTGACGAGGATGGGCACGGAATCGGACTGTTCCTGGGCGACTACTACACCCGTGCTTCAAAGCGTGGTGGCGCGTGGATGAATTCCCTGGTGGAACAGTCCAGCCTGCTGGGAACAAAGCCGGTGGTGATCAACAACCTCAACATCACCAAACCTGCTCCCGGCGAGCCCACGTTGTTGACCCTCGACGAGGTCCGCACCGTATTCCATGAGTTCGGCCATGCACTGCACGGGCTGTTTTCCGAGGTCACTTACCCGCGCTTCTCCGGCACATCCGTTCCCCGGGACTTTGTGGAGTACCCGTCGCAGGTCAACGAAATGTGGATCATGTGGCCCGAAGTCCTGGCCAACTACGCCCGTCATTACTCCACCGGGGAACCCCTCCCCCAGGCCACCGTGGACAAACTCAATGACTCACTGCTGTGGGGCGAAGGATTCGCCACCACCGAGTACCTTGCAGCTGCCCTGTTGGACCTGGCCTGGCACGTGTTGGCTGAGGCGGACGTTCCAGAGGACGTCATAGCGTTCGAAGCCAAGGCCCTTGCCGGGGCCGGCGTTGCCCATCCGCTGATTCCACCGCGGTACCGGACCGGCTACTTCCAGCACATCTTTGCCGGCGCGGGCTACGCAGCCGGCTACTACTCCTACATTTGGAGCGAAGTACTGGATGCGGACACTGTGGAATGGTTCAAGGAGAACGGCGGCCTGACACGGGCCAACGGCGCCCATTTCCGATCCGAACTCCTCTCACGGGGCAACAGCCGTGATCCTCTGGAGTCCTTCCGGGCGTTCCGGGGCCGCGACGCAGAACTGGAACCCCTCTTGAAACGACGGGGACTGGAATAGAAACGACGGCGGCCGGTCACCTCGGAAGGTGACCGGCCGCCGCCGTACGGTTAACTCTTACCAGCCGCGTTCTGCGAGGCGGTGGGGCTGGGGAATGTCGTCGACGTTGATGCCCACCATGGCTTCGCCCAGGCCGCGGGAGACCTTGGCGATGACATCCGGGTCGTCGTGGAACGTGGTGGCCTTCACAACGGCGGCGGCGCGCTCGGCCGGGTTGCCCGACTTGAAGATACCGGAACCAACGAACACACCGTCGGCGCCGAGCTGCATCATCATGGCAGCATCAGCCGGGGTGGCGATGCCACCAGCGGTGAACAGCACCACGGGCAGCTTGCCGGTGGCGGCAACTTCCTTGACCAGCTCGTACGGGGCCTGCAATTCCTTGGCCGCAACGTACAGCTCGTCCTCGGGAAGGGCGGCGAGCTTGGCGATCTCGGAACGGATCTTGCGCATGTGCCCGGTGGCGTTGGAAACATCACCGGTACCGGCCTCGCCCTTGGAACGGATCATCGCCGCGCCCTCGTTGATGCGGCGCAAAGCCTCACCAAGGTTAGTGGCACCACAGACGAACGGAACGGTGAAGTTCCACTTGTCGATGTGGTTGATGTAATCCGCCGGGGTCAGGACCTCGGACTCGTCGATGTAGTCAACACCGAGGGACTGCAGGACCTGGGCCTCGACGAAGTGGCCGATGCGGGCCTTGGCCATGACCGGGATGGACACGGCGGCGATGATGGCATCGATCATGTCCGGATCGGACATGCGGGACACGCCGCCCTGGGCGCGGATATCGGCCGGGACACGTTCGAGCGCCATGACGGCGACGGCACCGGCATCCTCGGCGATGCGGGCCTGTTCGACGTTAACGACGTCCATAATGACGCCGCCCTTGAGCATCTCAGCCATGCCCCGCTTAACGCGGCTGCTGCCCGTGACGCTGTTCGCGGACGAACCGGCTTCGTTGCTTACATCTGGTGTAGACACAAAAACCCCTATGGGTAGATAAACGACCTATTTGCCGGAGGCACGCGCAGCCACACGACCGCAATCAGAGCACACCGGGTTTTCAGGTCAAGGTGACCAAGTACTAGTAATAGTAGTCGCACGTTCCATGGTGGGAGTACATTCATTACCGCTCCGACGGGCAACAAAGGACGCCGTGGTAGGACAGGTGCACAACCCGCGGGGGACGAGTTTGGTCGTATGCCAGTTCCCTGCGGACAGGCGGCTTGTTAGCCGCTAGCCCGCAGCAGTACCGTCGGCCTCGGCCATGGCCTGCCGGTGCACGGTGGACATCCGCTGGATGATGGTGACAACGCTGGCCAGCGCCAGCAGGATCAAGGTCCCGAACAGCACCACGGGCGGAAGCCCCAATCCGGTCAGTCCGGTGATGAGCAGAACGGACGCCAAACGCTCGGCCCGCTCAGCGATGCCAACGCTGGCCTGATATCCCAAGGACTCCGCCTTTGCCCTGGCATAGGAGACAACCATGCCAAGGACAAGGCAGACGACGGCGGCAGTTCCAATCGCGGGATCCTCGCCATGGGTGAAGAACCAGATGGTGATGCCGGCAAAGATCGCGCCATCAGCCAGACGGTCCAGGGTGGAATCCAGGAAATTGCCCCAGCCGCCACTCCTGCCTTGGAGCCGCGCCATGATGCCATCAACGACGTCGGAGAAGGCGAAGAACGCCACCACTACAGAGCCCCACCACAAGTGGCCGAGCGGATACAGTACCAAGCCGCCCAGGATCACGCCCGCCGTACCTGCCATGGTCACTGCGTCAGGGGAAACCCCGATCTTGAGGAGCCAACGGGCAAGGGGTGTGAAAAGTGATGTGAAAAAGCCGCGCGCATGCCTATTCAGCATTCGACTCCCCCGGCCAGGCTTCGGCCACGAGCTTGCGGACCTCGTCCAATGTCTGCGTGATGGCCTTGGTCTGGGCGATGATCGGGAAGAAGTTGCCATCCCCGCCCCAGCGTGGGACTACGTGCTGGTGAAGATGTGCGGCGATTCCTGCGCCGCCGGTAACGCCCTGATTCATGCCCAGGTTGAAGCCGCTGGGGTTGGATACTTTCCTCAAGACCCGCATGGCGGTCTGTGTGAGTTCAGCGAATTCGGCAGTCTCTTCCACAGTGATGTCCGTGTAGTCGGGCACGTGGCGGTAGGGACAAATCAACAGGTGCCCCGGGTTGTACGGGAAAAGGTTGAGGACCACATAGCAGGTCCTCCCCCGGTACACGATCAGGGATTCCTCGTCCGAGCGCGTGGGTCCCACACAGAACGGGCAGTCGTCCTTGTTCTTGAATTGATCCTGCCCGCCCTTGATGTAGGCCATGCGGTGCGGAGTCCACAGGCGCTGAAATGCGTCCGGCACGCCCGCCAGTCCGAAATCATCGGTTACGTCGGCGTCGTCCGGAATCCCAGCTGCCGCGCCTGTGTTCTCCTGCACCGTCTCTGCGTCCGTTCCGTCAGCTCTCGCGGTTCTTGACGGCGTCCACAATCCTGCGGACCGCCTCGGCCACGGGCACGCCGTTGTCCTGGCTGCCGTCACGGAAGCGGAATGAAACTGCGCCCGCCTCGGCATCCTCACCTCCGGCAATCAGGACGAAGGGAATCTTGTCCTTGCTGGCCGTGCGGATCTTCTTGGGGAAGCGGTCCGAGGAGATGTCCACTTCGGCCCGGATGCCGGCTGCCTTGAGCTGGCCCACGACGTCGAACATGTAGTCGTTGAATGCCTCGGCCACCGGGATGCCCACCACCTGGACGGGAGCGAGCCAGGCCGGGAAAGCGCCGGCGTAGTGCTCGGTGAGGACGCCCATGAAGCGTTCCACGGAACCGAACAGTGCGCGGTGGATCATGACGGGCCGCTGGCGGGTTCCGTCCGCAGCCTGGTACTCGAGCTCGAAACGCTCGGGCAGGTTGAAGTCCAGCTGGATGGTGGACATCTGCCAGGTCCTGCCGAGGGCATCCTTCGCCTGGACGGAGATCTTGGGACCGTAGAAGGCAGCTCCACCCGGATCCGGCACCAGTTCCAAACCTGAGGCAGCGGCAACCTCGGACAACGTGCGGGTGGCTTCCTCCCAGGCAGCGTCGTCACCAACGAACTTTTCTTCGTTCTTGGTGGAGAGCTCCAAATAGAAGTCATCCAGGCCGTAGTCCTTGAGGAGGCCCAGGACAAAGTTCAGCGTAGTGGTGAGCTCGTCCTTCATCTGCTCGCGGGTGCAGTAGATGTGGGCATCGTCCTGTGTCATGCCACGGACGCGCGTCAGGCCGTGCACAACGCCGGACTTTTCGTAGCGGTACACCGATCCAAATTCGAACAGGCGCAGCGGAAGTTCGCGGTAGGACCGGCCGCGGGAGCGGAAGATCAGGTTGTGCATGGGGCAGTTCATCGGCTTCAGGTAGTAATCCTGGGCCGGCTTGCGCACGGTGCCGTCTTCGTTGAATTCGGCGTCCACCTGCATGGCCGGGAACATACCGTCCTTGTACCAGTCAAGGTGTCCGGAAACCTCGTAAAGGTGACCCTTGGTGATGTGCGGTGTGTAGACGAACTCGTAGCCGGCATCCACGTGGCGCTGGCGGGAGTAGTCCTCCATGGCCTTGCGGATGATGCCGCCCTTGGGGTGGAACACCGGAAGGCCGGATCCCAGCTCGTCCGGGAAGGAGAAGAGGTCAAGTTCCACGCCAAGCTTGCGGTGGTCGCGCCGTTCGGCTTCGGCAATCCGCTCCTGGTAGGCCTTGAGGGCTTCCTTGGTGGGCCAGGCGGTTCCGTAGATGCGCTGGAGCTGCTGGTTGTTCTGGTTGCCCAGCCAGTAGGCCGCCGAAGAACGCGTCAGAGCGAAGGCATTGGAGATGATTTTGGTGTTCTGCAGGTGGGGACCGCGGCAAAGGTCGCACCAGATGCTCTCGCCACTCTTACGGTCCACATTGTCGTAAATGGTGATGTCGCCGGCGCCGACCTCAACGTTGACGCCTTCCGCGGCGTCGGTTGCGTCGTTCTTCTTGCCCAACAGCTCCAGTTTGTAGGGCTCGTTGGCCATCGCTTGGCGGGCTTCTTCTTCAGTGACCACGCGGCGGACGAACTTCTGGTTCTGGTTGATGATCTTCTGCATCATCTTTTCCAGGGTCCGCAGGTCCTCCGGGGTGAACGGCTCAGCGACGTCGAAGTCGAAGTAGAAGCCGTCAGTGATGTACGGGCCGATGCCGAGCTTGGCGTCGGGGCGCAACTGCTGCACTGCCTGTGCCATAACGTGGGCGGTGGAGTGGCGGAGGACGTTGAGTCCATCAGGGGAATCGATGGTGACGCCTTCGACGTCTGCGCCTTCAGTGAGGACCTGGTCAAGGTCCTTCAAAACGCCATTGACACGGGCTACAACGACGTCGCGGCGCTCGAAGAAGAGTTCCGCGCCGGTCGTCCCTTCCGTCACCTTGGTCTCTTCGCCATCGACGATGAGGGTGATCTGTTGGGCATCTGACACGGGTGTCTCCTATTCATAGTTAAGGCTTCATAGCTTGTGGCGTACGGGGACCACAGCCAGCCACCGTCAATCGTATCTGCTTCCGCGGGGGCGGCCAAAGCAGCGCGCCGACGCCTGAAGCAGCCGTCCATCAGCTTCCCAAACCAGTGATGGCAAGGTTCCTGGAGATGCCATGAAGAGCACCTCGATGGGTGTATTCATCCGGTGGATCGCCCCCGGCAGGCAGGAGCTCGGTAAAGGGCAAGGTTTCAGGCCGGCTCAGGTCCCAGGCTTTGGTGGCGCTGAGGCTGATGCCTTTGGGACCTGTCCGCCTGGTGGTTCCACGGATCAGCAGCAACCGTGTCCCAAACAGCAGGGGCCCGGATTCTTCCTGGGCCTCATGGAAGAAGACAGAATCCACGCAGCCAGTGCCGTCATCGATGCTGATGAAGACCACGCGCCTGCCGCCGCGCATTGGCGGGGTCTGGGTTGCGATCCTTACCCCTGCCACCAACACTTCTGTGCCATTGCGGAGACCGAGGAGCTGATCCGCGGTAGTGACACCCAGCTTGTCCAACAAGGGCCGGTGGCTGTCCATGAGGTGCTCGCTGACATCGACGGCCATCAAGTCAAGCTCTGCCCTGACGTTGTCCACCATGGAGGGTTCAGGAAGTTCAGGTGCCAGGTTCCTTAGCTCAACATCACCCAAGGCAAAGGACAACTGCCCCTCAATAACGTCGATGGCTTTTTTGGTGGGACTGCTTTGGAGTGCCTGCAGGTGTTGCACAAGGTCTGCCCGGTTGGCTTTTCCACCGGAGTCTTGATGGAGGGCATCAAATGCGCCAAGTTGGGCAAGCCTCTTGATGTTCGGCTTGCTCACCCTCGCACGGGCCCGCAGATCTGCCAGGGAATCGTAGGGCTGGCCTGCCACAATCCTTTTCAGCTCAGCCCCTGACAGCCCATAAATTCCCGTTAGGCTCAGGCGGATGCCAAGTTTGCCTTGATGGGGACCTTGCTGGATCTTCTCCACCCGGTATTCTGCATGGCTGCGGTTGATGTCCAAGGGGAGAATGGGGATACCCAGCCTGCGTGCTTCGGCTACCAGGAGTCGCTTGGGATACATCCCGGGATCGTGTTCCCACAACCCTGCAAGGAAGGCCTCGGGATGATGGGTCTTGAGCCAAGCCGACTGGTAGGTGGGCACGGCAAAGGCAGCACCGTGTGCTTTGCAAAAGCCAAAACTGCCGAAGGCCTTCAGGGTTCCCCAGACCTTGTCTACCACCTCGGGCGTGTAATTCCTGATGGCTTCCCGGCGGAAGTAGCTCTCCACTCCAGGCTCATGTACTTCATCTCCCAGAGCCCTGCGGAATTCATCCGCCCTGGCCAGTCCGCATCCGGTCATGACATCAAACGTCTTCAGGATCTGCTCATGAAACACGGTGACCCCATGGGTTTCCTGCAAAACCGGCTTCAGGTCCGGATGAGGATAGATCTCCGGAGCAAACCCGTGCCTGTGCTCAAGGAAGGGCCGCACCATATCTGATTTCATGGGCCCGGGCCTGAAAAGAGAGATATCGATGATGAGGTCGTTGAATTCCCGGGGTGCCATCTTTCCAATGAGCTCCCGCTGTCCCGGGGACTCAATCTGGAAACAACCCAGCGTGTGGGTGCTGCGGATCAACTCATAGGTGGGTTCGTCGTCGAAGGGGACAGCATTGAGATCGATCCTGCCATCGTCGGCAATATAGTCCGGACCTGTTCCTCCAGGTTCCACAGGATGACGTCCGGCGGCCACTACTTCAGCTTTGGAGGGATGAAGGCGAATGACTTCCCGGACAGCAAAAGCCATGGCACTTTGCATTCGCACGCCCAAGACATCGAGCTTGAGCATTCCCATGGGATCCATATCGTGTTTGTCGAACTGGCTCATGGGCAATCCCAATCCGCTGGGCTGCACAGGGGTGCGGTCCAGGAGGGTCGCATCTCCCAAAATCACTCCACACGGATGCATGGAGATATGCCGTGGCAAGCGGTCCAACCTTTCGGTAAGGTCCACCAAGAGATCCAGCTGCTGGTTTTCTTCCAGGCCTCCTTGCTCAACCCGGCCTGCAAAGGAGCGCAGTTCCGGTTTCTCAACCAGTGCTTCACGGAATTTGCGGGCTGAAAATCTCCACAACTGTTTGGCAATTTCACCGATCTCGCCATCATCCATTCCCAGCGCCAGGCCTGCGTCCCGGACAGCCCCCCTTGCCCTGTATCCGTTCTGCATGCTCATGAGGGTGACGCGCTCGGCTCCGAAGCGGTCAAAAATCTTTCGATAGACGTTGTGCCTTTCTGCGCTTTCAACATCTAAATCAATGTCGGGCAGGGTGGACCGGCGGCCTGACAGGAATCGTTCAAAGATGAGGTCGTGACGGATCGGGTCCACCTGGCTGATATCGATCAGGTAGTTCACCAGGCTGGACGCACCGGATCCCCTAGCAGCAACCCTGACGCCCATATCAAGGATCATCCTGGATACCTCGGCAACGGTGAGGAAGTAGGGGGCAAAACCCAGCCGGGCGATGATGCCGAGTTCATGCTCCAACCGCGAGCGCAGCTGCTTTTCTGCTTGTCCGGCGATGCCCGGGAACCTTCTGGTAATACCGGACTGGCAGCGCTGGGTGAGTTCCACCATGGGGTCGCAGTCGATGCCGATGATGGAGGCTTCGGGAACCACGGGTTTCTTCCACCCCATGTCCAGAATGGGGTTGATGCGGCATTTGTCAGCGAGCGCTTCGGTGTTGGCGAGCAGTTTGTGGAGGTCCGCTTTTCCTTGCCCTGCCGCGGCCATGATTTCTTTGCCGAGTTGGTGCATGTGGTGTGCGTTTTTCAGCCAGCCTTGGCCTGTTGGTTGGAGCATGGGCGCTGCCGAGAGTTCGGGGAGGGATTTGAGGGTGCGGGCTGAGTCCAGGACGTCCGCGGTGGCTGCGCCGTCCTGGGCACAGTAGCGCACGGCGTTGCTGAGGACGGCTGGGATGTTGTATTCGAGTGCGAGCTTGAGCATGCGCACGGCGTGTGCGGTGCTGAGCGGTTCTCCAGGGGCGCTGAGGTGGGTGACTACTTCGGTGACGATGGTGCCGGGCGGCATTGCGTCGATCCATTGTTTGAAGAGTGTTCTTGGCCGGAGGTATTTTCTGCCTCCCATGGCCTGACCCACATCTGAGTCCGGTCCGATCATGACTGTCAGCACGGGTTTGAGGGTGTGGGGGTCAAGTGTCCTTGAGGCCAGTTCGCCACGGGTGACTGCGGCGGGGATCGCTCCCCCGGCCTTGCCTGAGGTGCGTGCGTGGGCGTCGGAAATGAGGCGGCAGAGCGCCCGGTAGCCGGCGCCGTTGTTGTTTCCGTGGGCGAGGACGACGACGCGGCCCGCGACCTGGGTGCGGTGGTCGCCGTCGTCATCGAATACAGCCAGGTCCACACCGACGATGGGATCGATACCGGCGTCCATGCAGGCTTTGAGGTGTTTGATGGTGCCGTACAGACCGTCGCGGTCCGTGCAGGCGAGCGCCGTGGCGCCGTCTGCTGCGGCTGTTTTGGCGAGTTCGTCGGGCCAGGAGACGCCATAGTGCGCACTGAAGGCCGTGGAGACGTGCAAGTGGGTGAAGCTCAAGGGTTCACGCTGCTTCGTCAGGCTCTACGGCCTGTGCCGGCGCAGCGTCGTGGATGCGAAGGAGCCGCCATCGTCCGCTGCTGACATGGCGGACAAGGTCAAGGGTGATGGGGTCTGCAGTTGGGGCAACTGCATCCAGGGGGTGGAGTTGGACGCGCCATATTTCGTGGTCCACCAGTCCTGCTCCGGTACCCAGGGGGGCGCGGCTTTCTTCCAGCCACCATTGGCGTCGCTCGTACCACCGGACGGGGTCGTTGGAGACTGTGTAGTGCGTCCCTTTCCAGTGGACGGTGCGTGGCTGGCCTGTTTCCGTGCAGCCGACCTCCACGGACTCGCTGAACAGCCCCATATCCTCACCTCGTTTGCGCCGGATTTTGTATTCGAATGTATGTTCGAATAAATCCAGTTTACGCCGGGGTCGGGACAAAACCTACTTCGAAGTTCCTGCCTTCCCCCTGGGCCGGGCTACCCGCTTGCCTGCCTGCTTCAGCAGGGCATCACGCCAGGGCTGCATTCCCTGGGCGAGGGCTATGCTGCCCATCATTGACGATGCCAGGCGAAGTTGCTGGGTTCGCAGTATCCGCTTTCTGCCATAGGTGGCGAGTGCTGCATCCCTGGGCATTTCATTGAGGAGCTTGCCCAGGGTCACGGCATCGATCAACGCTTCGCAGGCGCCCCGGCCCAGGTTGGGTGTCATGGCGTGGGCGGCATCCCCAAGCAACACCACGTTGCCCCGCGCATAACGCCCCAGGGGTGGCGTGGTCCAAATCCGTTGGGCCAGGGAGTTGTCCGGCGACGCCAAGGAAAGAACCTTCCTTACCGCGGGCGAGTAGTGGCCATAACGGTTCCGTGTCAGTTCAAGAGCCTGGGCAACGTCCACTTTCTCCGGGCCGAAGTCCGAACGGAAGGAAGCGTACCAGTTGGTTCCGCTCCCGGTGGGTGCCAATCCAAAAATCTCTCCGTGTCCCCAGTACTCGCCAATGTCTTCCATGGACGGAGTTGCTGGAATGACTCCACGGACAGCGAGGAACGGCGTGGGCCTGGCGGCGCTCCGCGATCCCCAGGAAGCCTGCCGGACCACACTGTTGACCCCATCCGCCCCGACAGTCAGCCATGCATCACCCGGGAGTCGGTCCACGCGCCCAGTTGCCCGGTGGACGGCTTGCGGGACGGCAGAGTCCAGCAGCCTCAACAATTCCGGCCGTGACACCCCCAGGAGCCCCTCCCCTTCCATGGACAGCATGGGCTCACCTGAGGGGCTGCGGAGCGCTCCTGCTTTGATGATGGCTCCCCTGCTCCGGGCGGCTCCCAAAATTCCCAGCTCGGACAAGGCCCCCAGGGCTTCCCTCCACATGGCCAGGGTCGTTCCTACTGTGGGCAGTTCCGGCCGTTGCTCGTACACCGTGACATCGAACCGGCCGGGGTCCAGCCGTCCTGCGAGCGCCAGGCCGGCAATTCCGCCGCCGATGATGTCCACTTTTTCCATGGCCACACTGTACTACTACATTTGTAGTGGCGAAAGGGTTTGAGGCTAGACTTTCGCCATGCCGGACCGCCGAACAGAACTTGCCGACGCCGCCCTCGCCGTCGTGGCGGCGAAAGGCCTCAAAGGACTTACCCACCGGGCTGTCGACGCCCAAGCCGGCGTGGCCGTCGGAACCACCTCGAACTATTTCCGCAACCGCGCCGCACTGGTCAGTGCCGCCGTCGACCGCGTCGAAGAGCGGGACACCCTCCTGCTCCAGCAGGGCGGATGGGAGACCCCGACGTCGGTGGCGGCCTTGGCGGACCAACTCACCGGCGCCCTCATGGGACTGGCGCTGGAAAATGCAGACCTCACCCGTGCAAGGTTCGCGTTTGCCCTGGACCAGCCCGAGGTCGTAGCGGCCGGCCACGAGCGGATGCTCGCCGGACTGACCCACATCCTGGGCTTTCTGAAGGTGTCGGACGCCAGGGCACGGGCCGAGTCGGTGGCCGACTACGGAGATGGCCTTGCCATGCACCTTCTGACCGCCCGCAAAGGCCAGGATATTGACAGGGCATCTGTGGCACGGAACATTCAGCGCCTGCTGGAAGGATGAAAGTCAAGGGGTGGACGGCAGCGGGTCCACAGAGCAGGATTGTGGCATGAGTACCAATGACGCACTCCTGAAGCAGGTCAACATCACGGCATCGGACGACAACCTGGTGGCAAGGTTTGAAATCGATGGGAACATACCAGGCTCCGGCGCTTACGTCGTGGGCCTTGTTGCTGCCAGTGAGGATTACTCCTCACAGCGTAGGCTCGGCATCGAATTCATGAATGGAGAGGCTATCTCCTTCTACTCCTTCAACCACTCCCTGAGCGCCGAGGAAAACTACGACATCAAGGGCGTAGAGCACTCCGGCAACGTCATCACCGGAAACTTCCCGATGTCGGCCATCCACGGGCTCAGCAAAGGCCATGTGATGACGGGCTTCAGCGAAGCGGACGGCCGGGACTTCCAATCCGGGGTCCCGGTAACAGAAGCACTCTGACGTCAGAAGAGGCCTTCCACCGGCTCAATGAGCTCCGGTGAATTATTGCGGACGTTCCCCACGGCACTGCCCACAGGATCCAACGTCCACCCGGAGGCGGCGTCGTGCGCCTTGGAACGGACCATCTCCACCAGCCCCGCAGCATCCTTCTCCCGCGGATCCAACCAGGCTTCCATGGTCTCCGTGTCCATGGGCAGCGGAACCCGGTCGTGAAGGGCAGTGAGCTCGTCAAACACCGAAGCACTGCGACGCGTCCGGGCAGATTCGGCGGTTGGGGTGTCCGCCGTCAGGATGGACATGGACAGCAGCCAGCGACCGGGATCATCATCAGCTGCCGACTGGTCCCGCCACCATTCATACAACCCGGCAAAGACCAGGCCCTGGCCATCCCCCGGGTGTACGTAATAGGGCTGCTTGTTCTTCCCCTCACCCTTTTTCCACTCGTAGTAGCCATCGGCCGGAACTGCGCACCGCCGGGCAACAGCAGCCTTCTTGAAGGAAGGCTTTTCCAAAAGGGTCTCGCTGCGGGCATTGATCAACCGGGCGCCACCCTTGGGATCCTTGGCCCACGATGGCACCAGGCCCCACTTGGCAACGTGGAGCTGCCGCTTCAGGTTGTCATCGACAAGCCGCTCCAACACGATCGGAACAGCGTCGGTGGGTGCCACATTCCACGACTTTTCCAGGGCGATCTCGTTCTCCAGCTCGGCGTCGAAATCGGCAAGCAGATCCCCCACCGCACGGGCCATTACATAACGTCCACACATGCCAACAGTCTGCCCTTTCCTCCCACATCGCACCAGCGCATGCGCGTGACGTAACCCGGCTTCCCGCCGTACGGGAATTATCAGGGGGGAGGTTACCGTTGATAACAACGAATTACCCGTGCAAACCACCACTACTGAGGAGAGCTCTGTGGACTTCACTCCCGACTCCGGCACCATCACCATGTTCTCGACCACTTGGTGCGGTTACTGCAACCGCCTGAAGAAGCAGCTGGACGCCAAGGGCATCGGCTACACCGAGATCAACATCGAAGAAGTGGATGGCACTGCCGAACTCGTCGAGCAGCTCAATGGAGGCAACCGCACCGTCCCCACCGTCCTCTTCCCCGACGGCACCGCGGCTACCAACCCCTCCGCTTCGGAGGTTGAGAAGCGCCTGGTCGCCGCATAACCGCCGGCTCCACGCCTAAGCGCTCCAGGGCCCGCACGGAACAATCCACACGCTGTCTGCCACCTGTGATAGACAGATTGGGAATCCGTTGCGGGCCCTGCTGCATTTAAGGGCCCGCTCTCCGCGAGCCCGAAAGGAACATCTCCATGGTCCACGCAGTCAAAGGTGTCGTCGTCCGCTCCAAAGGCGCACCCGTAACCCTGGAAACCATCCTGGTTCCCGAGCCCGGTCCCGGCGAAGCACTGGTGGACATCCTCACCAGCGGCGTCTGCCACACCGACCTCCACTACAAACTCGGTGGCATCAGCGACGACTTCCCGTTCCTCCTGGGCCACGAAGCCACCGGCGTGGTCAGCGCAGTGGGCCCCGACGTCACCGACGTAGCCCCCGGCGACCGCGTGGTCCTCAACTGGCGTGCAGTCTGCGGCAACTGCCGGGCCTGCAACCGCGGGCAGGCCCAGTACTGCTTCAACACCCACAACGCCACCCAGAAAATGACCCTCGAAGACGGCACGGAACTCTCACCCGCCTTGGGCATCGGTGCGTTCATTGAAAAAACCCTGGTCGCTGCCGGTCAATGCACCAAGGTAGACCCCGACGCCGATGCCGCCGCCGTTGGGCTGCTCGGCTGCGGCGTCATGGCAGGTTTGGGCGCGGCGCTCAACACCGGCGGCGTCAAGCGCGGCGACTCGGTTGCCGTCATTGGCTGCGGCGGAGTGGGCGTAGCTGCCATCGCGGGTGCCGCGCTCGCAGGCGCCACCACCATCATCGCCGTCGACATCGACGCAAAGAAGCTCGAGCGGGCAAAGGACCTCGGCGCAACCCACACAGTGGATTCCTCCAACAGCGACCCCGTCGAGGAAATCCGCGCCCTGACGGGTGGTTTCGGCGCAGACGTGGTGATTGACGCCGTCGGACGTCCCGAGACCTACAAGCAGGCCTTCTACGCCCGCGACCTCGCAGGAACCGTCGTCTTGGTAGGCGTCCCCACGCCGGAGATGACTCTGGAACTGCCGCTTCTGGACGTGTTCGGCCGCGGCGGTTCACTCAAATCATCGTGGTACGGTGACTGCCTTCCCTCCCGGGACTTCCCCATGCTGGTGGACCTCTACAAGCAGGGCAAGCTGGACCTCGATGCCTTCGTCACCGAACGCATCACCATCGACCAAGTGGAAGAAGCATTCGACAAAATGCACCACGGCGCCGTCCTCCGATCGGTGGTTGAACTATGAGCACCCTCACCATTGACCACGTGGTCACATCAGGCACGTTCTCGCTCGACGGCGGCACCTGGGACGTCGACAACAACGTTTGGATTGTCGGGGACGACTCCGAATGCCTCGTCATCGACCCCGCCCACAACCCTGACGCCATCCTGCAGGCAGTCAACGGCCGCACCGTCAAAGCCATCCTGCTGACCCACGGCCACGACGACCACATCCGCTCAGCCGGTGAATTCGCGGATCTCACCAAAGCACCCATCCATTTGCACCAGGACGACTGGATGCTGTGGCGGGCAGTGTTCCCGGACGTCGACCCCGATGCCGCAATTGCGGACGGCGACCAGTTCACCGTTGCCGGAGCCAACTTGAAGGCCATCCACACGCCCGGACACTCGCCGGGATCCGTTTCCTTCCACTTGCCCGGCGAAGGGACACTCTTCAGCGGAGACACGCTCTTCCAGGGCGGCCCCGGCGCAACGGGACGCTCCTACAGCGACTTCCCCACCATCATCGACTCCATCCGGACCAAACTGCTCAGCTTGCCGGAAGAGACGGTGGTTCGCACCGGGCACGGGGACTCCACCACCATCGGAGCGGAAAAGCCGCATCTGGACGAGTGGATCGCCCGGGGCCACTGACCTAAGGCGAGTCAGCCTCCGGGGCCTGGAAAGCAGGGGCTCGCGTCCCTAGCCCACCAGGCTCCGGAAGTCGCCGTCGACGACGTCCGCGTACCCGCGGTAGGCCTCGATGACTGCATCCTCCACGGTCTGGACATCCAGGTGGGGCAGAAGGTCATTGGCGGCGCCCGCGGTAGCAGGATCCCAGTCAAGGCCCAAGGCGGCGTAGCTGGCCGTCAAAACGTCACGGATGGGCTTGGAGTTTTCCACCACAATCACGGAGCTGAAGAGCCACCCACCGGAGACCACCCGCTGTGCAGTGCCGATCAGTTTGATGCTGTGAGCGGGAAAATCAGGGTCCTCGCCGTGGACGCTGAATTCACCAGGACAGTACTCCCCGGGGATCTCGCCGACCGCGGCGTGGACACCAACGCTGCGAAGCGCGCCGGCCAACAACTCACCAAACTCCGAAAACCTTGCCTTCGCGCGCACGATCGCGTCCGGATGCGGCTCAATGTGGTCAATGACCAACGTCCCCTGATGATAGGCAGCCGCGCGTCCGCCGGCTTTCCGGATCAGGGGTTCGAACCCCAGCTCCCTGCAGGCTTCCTCCGCCGCGGGAAAGCCAGGGAGGTTCGCGTCCCTTTGTCCGAACGCCACAGTTGGCTGCGGACGGTACAGGCGAAGCGAAGGGCCCAACTGCCCGCTGCGGGCGCGCTGCAACAGCTCCAAAGCAAAATCCAGGTCTTGTGCCGCACCCATGGATTCCAGCTGGCGGTAAGCGGTGAGCTGCGCCGCGGGTGCTTCGGCCCGCATCAGCTCTTCCTCAACGTCAGGATCTGTTCGGCCCTGCCGAACGGCCCATTGATGTCGTGCAGCACCGTGGACGTCAGGCCGATGCCGTCCGCTCCGAACGAGACTTTGTTGTCCAGGCCCAGCCATTCACCGGACGGCGCCCGGTACATGTGTATCTGGAGGTCAACGTTGGGAAAAATGTAGCTGTTTTCGCCGGGAGGGACCCTGGCTGCGATGCCGTTGGCGGTATCCACCAGACCCATCAACCGTGCAAGATCCGAGCTGTCGTCATGGTCGGTCAGAGGAAGCGGGGTGCGGATCCACACCTTGCCTGATCCAGGCCGGTGGCCCTCCGCCAAGCGCATTTCCAAGGAACGGATATAGCCGCCAGGCCACACACTTGCACCCTCCCACGGCTTGCATTCGTCTGGGGCCGGCATGGGCTCGTCCTCAACTGCGGCTACCGCGCTGGTGTCGCTGGTCACCATGCGCCATGCAGCGGCACGGATGGCTACACGGCCTCCAGCGGAGAGCTCGGCTTGGATGAGCTCGATGGTCCGGCCCGGCCGCAGCGTTGAGGTGGTGACCTGGAACTCGCCGCCGGGAATCAGCCCCAGGATTTCATAACTGATCCGCGCCATACGGACATCGTCCCGGGGCTCATGCCTGGCAAGGGCGTCGGCCATGATGCCCGACGCCGGGGCCATATGTTGCTCATGCGGATTCCACGCACCTTGGGCATGGATGGTGGACCTGTAACGGCCCTGACCCAACGATTCGTAGTAGAAATCGCCATCCGCCAGTTCCGGTAATGCAGTAGTCAACCTAAGCCTTTCGCCGATCCAGCAGTAGAACTCAGACCACTGTATCCGCTGATTTGGCCGCAGAACGACGCTTGCGGGCCACCACTACCCAGACGATGACGGCGGCCAATACCGCAACCCCCAGCCCGGCTCCCACAGGCGATGCCGCCGCAACCGCAAGCCAGGCTTCCAAGGCTGCCAGCCCGATGGTGGCATACAGCAACGCCCACATGAGCGAACCGGCAATTGCTGCGGGCAGGTATCTGCGAAGCGGCATGCGGGCAGCACCTGCTGCAAGGTTGATGGCCGTCTGCAGGCCAATGGTCAGGAAGGAAAGTACGACGGCGTACGGCCCCCAGCGCTGGATGAGGACTTGCGCGCGGGCTGCTTTGGGACGCTCCAGGGATCTACCGAAACGGGTGTGGGCGAACCCGGCCACGGCACCGCGTCCGATCCAGTACGTGACGTTGACGCGGATCATGACAATAGCGAAGAGCGCCGCGAGGGCGACGCCGAAGGGCAAACTCATGATCTGATCCACTCGACTTAGGCTACCCTAAGCAACGTCGCATTATGGATTCGGTCCGACCGACGGGGCGCAGTGAACCCTAGGATGAGTCCATGGATCTCCGCGATGCCGCCCAAGAGCTGTACGCCGTGCCGCCCAAAGACTTCACCGCTGAACGAACCGCCTTGGCCCGCAAAGCCAAGGATGATGGAGAAAAGGACCTGGCCAAGGAGATCGCCGGCCTGCCCAAACCCGCCGCCGGCGCCTGGGCCATCAACATGCTGTCCGTTCACAAGCCTGAGGTAATTGACGGCGTCGTGCGTTTTGGCGTTGCTCTCAGAACCGCCCAGGAGGACGGAGACGCAGAAGCGTTTCGTGAGCTCGGACAGCAGCGGCAGGGGCAGCTGACCTCGGCCGTGCATGCCGCAAAGGAACTTGCCACCGAGCTGGGGACGCCCCTCAGTGCCGCGGCAGCAGCCGACGTGGAACAAACGCTCCGGGCCGCCATGGCCGACGTCGGCGCGGCCGCCGCCGTCGGCACAGGCCGGCTGGTGCGGGGACTCAGCGGCAGCGGCTTTGAGGCAGTGGACCTCACAGATGCGGTGGCTGCGGCCGCACCCGGGGACCTTGTTGTCCCCGAACATGAGGTCGCATCGAAACCGGCAGCACAGAAGGAACCCGCGTCCCGTACCAAAGAGTCACCCCCTCCCCAGGCCGCGGCGCCCGGGAAAAAGCCGCCGCAGGAAGAAGCCACCTCGCTGGCGGATCGCCGGGCAGCCAAGCAACGGGCAGCGTTGAAGGACGCGCAAAAAGAGTTCGACGCCGCAGACCAGGAAGCCGCGGAGGCCGAGGCAACGGCATCCTCAGCCTGGGATGTCGTCAACGAACTCTCGGCCCGTCGAACACGCCTCAAGTCCGAGATTGAGGATGCCAAAAAGCGCCTGTCCTCGCTCGAAGCAGAACTTATTGGCCTGACCAGGGACGCTGATGCTGCGGAATCCCTGAAGAAACGTTCCGTCAGGGAGGCTACCCAAAAACGACGCGCTGCTGACCAAGCCCAGCGGCGCGTGGACCGGCTGGGCTAGTTCTCTTTCTTACCGACCGACTTTTCCAGGGGACGGGTGGCGGGCCCCTCCAAGTACTGGCCCTCTGGTGTGAAGCGGGAGCCGTGCAGCGGACAATCCCAGGACTTCTCGGCATCGTTCCAGCTCAGGAGGCCGCCCAGGTGCGTGCACGTGGCGGAGACCTTGCAGACTTTCCCTTCCACAGTGGACACGGCCGCTGGCTCACCCTTGTACAACCCCACGACGCCTGTCCCCTCCGGTGGGCGGGTCTCGTCGGTGATCTCGGGGTTTTTCCTGACCTTGGCTTTGTCCTCGATCATCCGGCGGGCAACGTCCGCATTGTGCCGGACACCCTCAACCGCGCCTTTCGGCGAGGTGACGCGATGATGGATGACGGTGGCCCAATCGGACTGGCCTCCCAGAATGTCCGAGGTGATGGACAGTGCTGCCGCCACCCCGTTGCTCATCCCCCATTTGTTATAGCCCGTGCCGAAAAAAATCCGTCCCTGTCCGCGGGGAAGTTTGCCAAAGAAGGGCATGAGATTGGTGGCCCGGTAGTCCTGGGCAGACCAGGTGTGGGTGACTTCAGCGCCAGGGTAATGCTTTGTTGCCCATCCGAGCAGGTCATCCAGGTGCGACTGCGGCGACGCGGCCCGGCCGCCCGCATGCCCGTAGCCGCCCACCAGGAGCAATTCGCCCTCGGGAGAGGGTTGAGTGCGTTGGGACCGGGTGGGTGAATCGATGGACAGATACATGCCCTGAGGTATGTCTCCCGGTATCTTCAGCGCCGCTGCATAGGACCGGTTGGGCTCAAGCTTGGCAAAGTACAGGCCACGATCCAGGATCGGAGTCCCTGTAGCCAGCACCACGGTGTCCGCTGTGAAGGTACCCTTCTGCGTGGAGACTTCCAAGGGCTGCTCCGAACTTACGTTCCGAACCTGCAGATCCTCGACGATCATGCCGCCATGCCTGCGAAGGTCCCTTGCAAGGGTTTCCAGCACGTCCATGGGGTTGATCTGGATCTGGTTTTCGAGCTCCAGCGCTTCCACTACGGGGAACGGCAGGCCGGCATCACGGCTGAAGTGGACGTTCAAACCTGCGTCCCGTGAAACTGCAGCCTCTTTGCGAAGCCGCTGGCCGCCGTCGTCCGTGGTTGCGAACGTCACCGCAGTGCGGCGCTGGAACGGAGTGCCCTGCTGCTCCATGTACTGCGTCAGCCAGGCTTGGCCGGACTTGTTGGCCTCCACGTAGGCCTGCACCACTTTCAGGGGGTACTGGCCACGCAAAGCGGACAGTACACCGCCTTGCAAGAGGCTCAGTTTCCCTGTGGTGTTGCCGGTGGTCACGGCACCCAGCGTTCTGGCCTCGAAAACCACCACACGCTGGCCTGACCGTGACAACAGCAAGGCCGTCACCATCCCAGTGAGCCCGGCGCCTACCACTATGGTGTCGAAGTGCTTTTCCTCAGGGATGTGGTCGGAGGTGAAGCGCATCTCCCGGTCCAACCAGAGCGATTTCATCGATCAGCCTGCCTCTCACCTCAATGGCATGTGGTGAGGGAAACGCTAGGCGGGTCGCTGGTGCTTATCAAGGGGTGGCGGTGCCTGCCGCCAATGCCGCAGCGTGCCGAAGCTCGGGGTCCGGATCTGCAGCCCACCGCTCCAGGACGCGTTCGGCGCGTTCCTTCGCGAGTCCCTCCAGCCGTGCCACCAACGGCCTCACAACGTCTGAGGCCAGGGGATCCACCAACTCCCGGGTCCCGGCTTGCCTGATGAAACCTTCAATACGGGTCAGGTCAGTGTTGACCAGGATGCCTGCTTTGGTCTGCAGCAGAACCACTGCGGCGAGACGCCGTTCGAAGACGGGCTCCGCGTAGAGCTCCGAACTCAAGGCGGTGACGTCGTCATGGTCCAGGTTCTTGTACCGCTTCAGCGTATCCCTCACCGTTCCCCGCACGGCACCCACGGACGCGCCATACACCTTCAGGGCCCCACCCAGACGTTCACTGGCTTCAGCAGCTTTCTCCCAGGTGGATTCCATCTGCAGGGTGTGGTCCACGAATTCACCGGCTTCACTCACCTGCCTATTTTGTCAGGGCCTCCCCCTAGCGTGACAACAACAGCAACCGACAGGAGCACCATGCCGTCCCAAGAGCTCGCCAACGAAGCATCATTTCCGGGTGTCCCGGCCGCTTCGTCCATGCCCGACTGGTACCCCACCTTGCTCAACACTGTGGCGAAGGAAGTCCGCGTGGGCAGGACCCGGGCCATGGCAGCGGCCAACAGCGAGTTGTTGAATTCCTACTGGAGCATCGGCCTGCAGCTCGCCGAACGTGAATCCGAGCAGGGTTGGGGCGCCAAAGTGGTCACCCGTTTGTCTGCCGACATCAGGACCCGCTTCCCGGAAGCGAAAGGCTTCTCCCCCAGAAACCTCCGTTACATGAAGAGCTTCGCCCAGGCTTGGCCCGACTTCCCAATGTTGCAAGAGCCGCTTGCAACATTGCCCTGGTACCACCAGATCGCACTGCTGGAAAAACTCGACGACGCCGCCACGCGGCTCTGGTACGCAGCGGCAGCTGCCCAGCACGGCTGGTCCCGCAACGTGTTGACGCATCAGATTTCAACCCGCTTGCACGAGCGCTCGGGGCAGGCCATCACCAACTTTGCCTCCACGATGGTCCCCGCAGATTCGGACCTGGCGCAGCAGGCGACCAAGGATCCCTACGTCTTCGACTTTCTGTCCATGAGTGATCGGCACACCGAACGGGACCTGGAGCTGCAGTTGGTGAAACATGTGGAGAAATTCCTGTTGGAGCTGGGCCAAGGGTTCGCTTTTGTAGGTGAGCAGGTGCGCTTGGAGATCGCCGGCGACGAGTTCTTCGCGGACCTCCTCTTCTACCACCTGAAGCTGCGCTGCTACATGGTGATCGAACTCAAGGCCGTGAAGTTCGAACCCGGGTTCCTCGGGCAGCTGGGGATGTACATGGCAGCAGTGGACGACCTCATGGCACACCCGGACGACAAGCCAACTATCGGATTACTGCTGTGCAAGGAGAAAAACAGCGTGGTGGCCGAGTACGCATTGCGTGGGTTCAACGCTCCCGTGGGCATTGCGGAGTGGAAGACATCCCTCGCGGACTCACTCCCCGACGAGTTGGTGGCGAGCCTGCCGAGCATCGAAATCCTGGAGGCAGAGCTGGCGAGTGAAGCTGCGCGGTTGCAGGGGTAGGTTCCAGCGTGCCGCAGCTTAGACGTTGTCCTTGAACCAGGCCAGGGTGTCGTTCCATGCTGCTGTAGCTTGGGCCTCCACGTAGCGCTCACCGGTGTCGTTGTGGAACGCATGGTCTACTCCGGGGTAGACCTTGAGTTGGTGCTTGACCGTCGTGGCGTCCAAGGCTTCCTGGAGTTGGGGCATAGCGCCGGTGATGCGTGCGTCGTTCTCGGCATAGACGCCAAAGACTGCCGGCTTGATGGCGGAGACTTTGGCCAGATCAGGGGCTGGACCGTAGAACGCTGAGGTGGCTTTTAGACCTTGGATCTCGGTGCTCGCCTGCCACGTGATGCCGCCGCCGAAGCAGAAGCCAATCATGGCGATGCGGCCCTCTTCGACGAAGTCCTGGCCGTTGAGGTAATCGAAGGCAGCTTTGAAGTCGCCCACGTGGCGTGCGGCGCCCGCCTGCGTCAGGGCTCCCGGAACGGCGTCGGGATCCATGGTCGCCGTTCCGCCTTCCCTGCTGAGGAGGTCCAGGGCCAGCGCCACGTAGCCTTCCTTGGCGAAGCGACGGGCAACGTCCTGGATATGCGGGGTGAGGCCGCGGTTTTCGTGGCAGATCAACACGGCGGGACCAGGTTGGCCGCCCTCGGGCCTTGCGAGGTAACCGCTGATTTCGGTCCCGTTGGAGTCGAACTTCACGGTGGCCGATGTCAGACCTGCCGCGCCCTCCGGAACGGACAGTGGGCTCTTGGCATTGGGGACGGCGGTGGTGGCTGGCCCTTGAGATCCTGCCATGGTTGTTGGCGATGGCGTGGGCATCGGATCCGTGGTTCGCGGTACCTCCTCAGGCGCGCAGCCCACCAAGGTCATGGCCGCCGCAGCCGCCGTCATGCTGCCCATGATGAACGCCACCCGCCGGGTGAAGGTCACATGCGACATATCCCCCGACCGGTAGTCATCGTAGAACTCTTCGATCAAGTACTTTTCGAACTTCCCCAGCTGCACCATGGCGAACCTCCCGACGATGATGATGATCTTCCCCTGATGTAAAGACGCGGACAAGGCTGGGATGGTTCAGAGCCGCCTGACCGAAAGCGCCTAATAATGTCGGTACCCCCTGCGAGAGTAGGGACATGAAGCAGATCCGGGACGGGCAAGCGAGGGCGGCGGTCTCTGCTGTGCCTATTCCAGCTCTGTCTCGAGGGGTGGCTCAGGCCGGCAGTTCAGTTCAGCCCAGCACTGTCAGCGGTGACCTGATCGATCAGTTGCGGGTGTTGGAGGAAATGAAGTCAGCCATCTCCGGTTTGCAGGCGCAGATTGCTGTGGCGTTTGATCTGGCGCAGCGGGCTGAACAGGCCGAGGCCGGAGTCCCTGCGGCGGAGCGTGGCAAGGGTGTGGGTGCGCAGGTGGCGTTGGCGCGGCGGGAATCACCGAACCGGGGCTCGAGGTTGTTGGGCCTTGCCAAGGCCCTGGTGATGGAGATGCCACACACGCTGGCGGCGTTGAACAAGGGCCTGTTGAACGAGTGGCGGGCCACACTGCTGGTGAAGGAAACAGCCTGCCTCAGTGTTGAGGACCGGGCCGCGGTGGATGAGGAACTCGCTCCCGATGCCGGGACTTTCGAGGGTTTCGGTGACCGGGCCCTGGTCGCTGCCGTGAAGGCCGCCGCGTACCGGCGCGATCCTCGGTCGGTGGCGCAGCGGGCCAGCCACGCCGCGAGCGAACGGATGGTGAGTCTGCGCCCGGCACCGGACACCATGACGTACCTGACCGCGCTGCTCCCGGTCGCCCAAGGGGTGGCGGTGTATGCGGCGTTGACCCGGTCCGCTGATGCTGCCCGTTCCAGTGGGGATCCCCGGGGCCGTGGGCAGGTCATGGCCGACACCCTGGTCGAACGTGTCACCGGCACCCGGGCTGGGTTTACGGGCATCAACCTGGACCTCGTCATGACCGACCGCACCCTCTTTCAGGGAGACAGCGAACCGGCCAGGCTGCAGGGCTACGGCATCGTCCCCGCGGAATGGGCCAGAACCCTGATCGGCGCTGAAGAGACACACGGCCGGGGCGGGACGAAAGCCGCGACAGGGCAGGGTCAGGACTTCGCGGTCTGGGTCCGGCGGCTCTACACCGCGCCCGGCAGCGGGGAACTGCTGGCCATGGACTCCAAAGCCCGGCTCTTCCCACACCGACACCGGCGATTCATCCAAACCCGGGACCATACCTGCCGCACCCCGTACTGCGACGCGCCCATCCGGCACATCGACCACATCGTGCCCTGGCACTCCGGCGGAACCACCACCCTGGACAACGCCGCAGGGCTCTGCGAAGCGTGCAACCACACCAAGGAAAACCCCGGCTGGAACGCCACACCCCTGCCCGCAGACACCCACACCCTGCACATCAGCACACCCACCGGACACACCTACCACTCCAAAGCCCCACCACTCCCCGGACACCGACCCTCCAGAACATGATCCAGACACAAGAAAGGCGGACAGCGATTGCTCGCTGCCCGCCCTCAATAAAAACAACTGCTGCTTAGAACTCCCAGTCCTCATCCTCCGTGTTGACAGCCTTGCCAATCACGTAGGAGGAGCCCGAGCCGGAGAAGAAGTCGTGGTTCTCGTCGGCGTTCGGGGACAGGGCCGACAGGATGGCCGGGTTCACGTCGGTAACGGACGCCGGGAACATGGCCTCGTAGCCGAGGTTCATGAGCGCCTTGTTGGCGTTGTAGTGCAGGAACTTCTTGACGTCTTCGGCCAGGCCGACTCCGTCATAGAGGTCGTGGGTGTACTGGACTTCGTTTTCGTACAGCTCGAAGAGCAGCTCGAACGTGTAGTCCTTGATTTCCTGCTTGCGGGCCTCGGAAACCTTCTCCAGGCCCTTCTGGAACTTGTAGCCGATGTAGTAGCCATGCACGGCCTCGTCACGGATGATGAGGCGGATGAGGTCGGCCGTGTTCGTGAGCTTGGCGCGCGAGGACCAGTACATGGGCAGGTAGAAGCCCGAGTAGAACAGGAAGCTCTCCAGCAGCGTGGAGGCAACCTTGCGCTTCAGGGGATCGTCGCCCTGGTAGTAATCCATGACGATCTGCGCCTTCTTCTGCAGGTTCTCGTTTTCGAGTGACCAGCGGAAAGCGTCGTCAATCTCCTTGGTGGAGCACAGGGTGGAGAAGATGGACGAGTAGGACTTGGCGTGCACCGACTCCATGAAGGCGATGTTCGTGTAAACGGCTTCTTCGTGCGGGGTGATTGCATCCGGGATCAGCGAAACGGCGCCAACCGTGCCCTGGATCGTGTCCAGGAGCGTGAGGCCGGTAAAAACGCGCATGGTGAGCTGCTGCTCATCCGGCGTCAGGGTGTGCCACGACTGGACGTCGTTGGACAGCGGCACCTTTTCCGGGAGCCAGAAGTTGTTGACCAGCCGGTTCCAGACTTCCACGTCCTTGTCGTCCTGGATTTTGTTCCAGTTGATGGCCTCGACGTGTGTCAGCAGCTTGACCTTTTCGGTCATTTCATCCCCTTAAAGCGATGGTTTTCTTGAGATAAGCCTACGACGGCGGGTGGAAACCCGCCGTCGTACTCTTTAGTTTTGAGTGCAGCCGGGGCCGCAACTAATCAACCGATAAAGGCTGATTACAGCATGCAGCTGACGCAACCTTCCACCTCAGTGCCCTCCAGCGCGAGCTGGCGGAGACGGATGTAGTAGAGGGTCTTGATGCCCTTGCGCCATGCGTAGATCTGGGCCTTGTTGATGTCACGCGTGGTGGCGGTGTCCTTGAAGAACAGCGTCAGGGACAGGCCTTGATCCACGTGCTGCGTGGCAGCGGCGTAGGTGTCGATGATCTTCTCGTAGCCGATTTCGTAGGCGTCCTGGTAGTACTCCAGGTTGTCGTTGGTCAGGTACGGAGCCGGGTAGTAGACGCGGCCGATCTTGCCTTCCTTGCGGATTTCGATCTTGGCGGCCACCGGGTGGATCGACGACGTGGAGTTGTTGATGTAGCTGATGGAACCGGTAGGCGGTACGGCCTGGAGATTCTGGTTGTAGATACCGTGCTCCATGACCGAGGCCTTCAGCTCGCGCCAGTCATCCTGCGTGGGGATGTGGTGGCCGGCGAAGAGCTCGGAGACGCGTTCCGTTGCCGGGACCCATTCCTGCTCGGTGTACTTGTCGAAGAATTCACCCGAAGCATAGGTGGACTTCTCGAAGCCGCCGAACTTCTGGCCGGTCTCGATGGCCAGACGGTTGGAAGCGCGCAGAGCGTGGAACAGCACCGTGTAGAAGTAGATGTTGGTGAAGTCCAGGCCCTCTTCGGAACCGTAGTGGACGTGCTCGCGGGCAAGGTAACCGTGAAGGTTCATCTGGCCAAGGCCGATCGCGTGGCTCTGGGCGTTGCCCTGTGCGATGGACGGCACCGAGTTGATGTAGGACATGTCGGACACAGCGCTGAGGGCGCGGATGGACGTCTCAATGGAACGACCAAAGTCCGGCGAATCCATGGTCTTGGCGATGTTCATGGAACCGAGGTTGCAGGAAATGTCCTTGCCCACGGTCTCGTAGCTGAGGTCTTCGGCGTAGATGGACGGCGAGGAAACCTGGAGGATCTCCGAGCAGAGGTTGCTCATGGTGATCTTGCCGTCGATCGGGTTGGCCCGGTTCACGGTGTCCTCGAACATGATGTACGGGTAGCCGGACTCGAACTGGATCTCCGCGAGGGTCTGGAAGAACTCCCGGGCAGAGATCTTGGTCTTCTTGATCCGCGAATCGTCAACCATCTCGTAGTACTTCTCGGTCACCGAAATATCGGAGAACGGGACACCGTAGACCTTCTCGACGTCGTACGGGGAGAAGAGGTACATGTCCTCGTTCTTCTTGGCCAGTTCGAACGTGATGTCCGGAACCACAACACCCAAGGAGAGCGTCTTGATACGGATCTTCTCGTCGGCGTTCTCACGCTTGGTGTCCAGGAAGCGGTGGATGTCCGGGTGGTGTGCGTGCAGGTATACGGCACCTGCACCCTGGCGGGCACCGAGCTGGTTTGCGTAGGAGAAGCTGTCTTCGAGGAGCTTCATCACGGGGATGACGCCGGAGGACTGGTTTTCGATCTGCTTGATCGGAGCACCGTGTTCACGGATGTTGGTGAGAGAGAGCGCTACACCGCCGCCACGCTTGGAGAGCTGGAGCGCGGAGTTGATGGCGCGGGCGATCGACTCCATGTTGTCTTCGATGCGGAGCAGGAAGCAGGAGACGAGCTCGCCGCGCTGTGCCTTGCCGGCATTGAGGAACGTAGGCGTAGCCGGCTGGAAGCGGCCGTCAATGATCTCATCGACGAGGCGGTTGGCCAGGTCTTCGTCGCCGCGTGCCAAGTGAAGGGCAACCATGCAGACGCGGTCTTCGTAGCGCTCCAGGAAACGCTTGCCGTCGAAAGTCTTCAGCGTGTAGGACGTGTAGAACTTGAAGGCACCAAGGAAGGTTTCGAAGCGGAACTTCTTCTTGTACGCGCGGTTGAAGAGGTCGCGGATGAAGTTCATCGTGTACTGGTCAAGAGTTTCGCGCTCGTAGTACTGGTTCTTCACCAGGTAATCGAGCTTCTCTTCCAGATCGTGGAAGAACACCGTGTTGTTGTTCACGTGCTGCAGGAAGTACTGGTGCGCAGCCTCACGGTCGGCTTCGAACTGGATCTCGCCGTTGGGGCCATACAGGTTCAGCATGGCGTTGAGCTCGTGATAACCCAAGCCCTTGAAAGCCTCAGGCAGCGGCTTCTTGACCGTGTCCACAGCGCCCCCGGTTACTTCTGTTTCTGCGACAGTTGTGTCCAAAACTTTTCCAGCCCTTCGTTGACCCGCTGAACGTCTTCCGGCGTTCCCATGAGTTCAAATTTGTAAAGATGCGGCACTTTGCACTTGACGGAGATGATGTCTCCCGCCGCGCAGTAGTTGTCCGCGAAATTGGTGTTCCCTGCTCCGATAACACCGCGGATCAGTTCCCTGTTCCTGGAATCGTTGAGAAATCTGATGACTTGCTTCGGCACGGAACCTTCGCCGTTTGTTCCGCCGTAAGTGGGCAGTACAAGGACGAAGGGTTCGAGGGCTCGAAGCGGAGCATCCTGGGCGTATAGCGGGATGCGCGCCGCATCCGTACCCAATTTTTCGACGAATCGTTTGGTGTTCTCGGAGGTCGAGGAAAAGTAGATGAGGTGACTCCTCGTGGTCACAGCTTCTGCAGCATCGCGTACGGGTGCCGCTGCCAGCGGTGCCATGGGAGTCACCTCGACTACATAGGAATTCTTAGTGTGCTGTGGTGGCGAAGTTTGGATGAAACTTAGGCCACGGAGGAAACGGCCTGGGCCAGTTCCTCGATCTTGTCCGGGCGGAAACCAGACCAGTGGTCCTGCTCGGTTACGACGACCGGAGCCTGCATGTAGCCCAGTGCCTTGAGGCGCTCGAGGGCCTCGGCATCCTGGGAGATGTCGACACTCTGGTAGGCAATGCCCTTCTTGTCGAGTGCCCGGTAGGTTGCGTTGCACTGAACACAGGCCGGCTTGGTGTAAACCGTTACGGTCATGATCCCTGTCCCCTTAGTTGAAGTCTGTCGCTCTTCGTATCTGGCGGGCTCAACCGGAACTAGCTACTGAATCCGATACCGGCCCGCGGGCTGCCGTGACAGCCAACACGCTCTGATTTTGTCTTGTGCTGGTTTCCCGCTCAATCCGTAAATCGATACTACATGTAGTGCAAGCGTCGAACTGGAACCCCAAGATGATGTATTACAAGTATGTCATTCAATCCACCGCTCGTCCACAGGCGAGGGCCCTCAAAATGTCCGTGATTCCGCCAAATTGAGAGATGTCATCCACACCCTGTGGACTACTTAGCCACATTTAATCTCCAGCGTGTCGCCCGGATACGGCGTGTCGTGACACTTTGAAAATGTGGCGTGGCGAACAGCTAAAATCTGCTGATGGTCAATCTCCTCCACCTCCGGACGCTGATGGAAGTAACCCGCTTGGGTTCCTTCGCTGCTGCCGCCGCCCAGCTTGGCTACACAGCCTCGGCAGTCTCCCAACAGATGGCCGCGCTGGAACGCGATACCGGCGTCGAGCTTTTCCAACGTTCGGCGCGGAGCGTTGTCCCCACGGAAGCTGCCGTGACCATGACCCGGCACGCATCGAAGGTACTGACAGACGTCGAAGCCCTCATGGCTGCCGCTTCACGAACCAACGACTCCCCCGCGCAGGAACTGAGGCTTGGCATCTTCCCCAGCCTTGCCACCTACGTGTTGCCGGAAATCCTCCGGAACGATCGGTGGAACGGGCTGGGCATTGAGCTCCGCGTCTCCGTGGCGGAGCCCGCCCAAACCATCCAGGGACTGCGCAGCGGCGGCGAACTGGACGTGGCGCTGGTCTACCAGGTGGGGCAGTCCGGACTGGCCTGGCCACACTCCCTGGAACGGCAGTGGATCGGCGACGACGACTTCAGGGTGGTGCTGCCTGCATCCTGGAAAATCCGGGAGGACGCCGAGATAGAAGCCGCTCACCTGTCCGACATGCCGTGGATCGTCCACCACCCCGGCACCAGCGACGCCCTGGTGATCGAGCGCCTGTTCGCCAGCTGCAACCTCCATCCACGGGTGGTGGCGTACAGCGACGACTTCCACGCCAGCTTGGAGATGACCGCCGCCGGCCTGGGTGCCTCGCTGGTACCGGAACTGGCGCTCCGGAACCGGCCATCCGGCGTCGTGGTCCTTGACGTCCCGGACATTCGGCTGGCGCGCAACGTCTTCGCACTGCTCATCAACGAAAAGCGGACGGCGCAAGTGCAGTTGTTCACACAACTGCTGGCCGACACCCTCCGGGAGACGTCGGGTAAGAGCGGACTTCACCCCTTGAAAACCGCGCCTGTCAAGGCCCCGCAACGGCGCCGGTGAAATATCCCCAAGTGCTGGAACCCGCCGGTTGATGGGGTTAGATTGATCACATGGGCAAGGTAGCGAGCAAACATTTTGGGGAGATCGAGCTCAACCACGGGCGTGAACATTGCTTCGTCGCAAGACACGAACTCGCCGGCAACCAGTTGGAGCTGGACCTCAATGTCACCGCGCACGACCACTTCGATGAGGCCGCCATGCGCAAGGTGGACTACAGGTTGCGCTTCCTGCCCGAACTCGTGGACCAGGTCAGGGAAATGATTGCCGAAGAGCTTGACCAGGACGGCACCAATCCCCAGCAATTCCTGCATTTCCATAGCTCACAGCTCAAGGACGAGCAGCTGGAATCGGTCTTCGGCGTCCGGGACAAGGGCCAACTAACCAATGATGTATTCCTGAAGGCCCTCAAGCTCGGCCACGTGGCCATCTACCCCGGACAGCCAGAGCGGTATTTTGTGCTGGACTTCACCCTCGGATCTCATTTCACGGACGAACTCCTGGTGGTCGCAGCCGACGAAGACGGCGTGGTGGATGACGAAATCCTCTGGGAGTAGCCAGCAACACTTAACAGCGAACGACGGCGGCCGGTCACCTTGGCGGTTTCTAGGAGTCGTTGCAACACCTGTTGGTTAGGTGGTTAGTAGTAAATCACGTAGGCGCTCGGCTGGGGTTTTCCAGCCGAGCGTTTTGCGTGGGCGGCCGTTGAGTTCCTGGGCGACGTGTTCGAGGTCTTCGGGTCCGTAGGCGGATAGGTCGGTGCCTTTGGGGAAGTATTGGCGTAGCAGGCCGTTGGTGTTTTCGTTTGAGCCGCGTTGCCAGGGGCTGGCGGGGTCGCAAAAATAGACCTGCATGTCGGTGGCGAGGGTGAAGGATTTGTGGGCTGCCATTTCGGCGCCTTGGTCCCAGGTCAGGGAGCCTCGCAGGTGTGCCGGCAATGTCGCCATTGTTTTGATGAGGCCGTCGCGGACAGTTTCGGCGGTGTGGTCGCCCGGGAGGTGGACGAGCATCACGTATCGGGTGGTGCGCTCGACTAAGGTCGCGATCGCGGACTGGTTCAGGGCCCCGGTGATGAGGTCGCCCTCCCAATGGCCGGGCACCGCGCGGTCCTCGATCTCGGGTGGTCGTTCGGAAATCATGATCATCGGGTCGACGAATCTGGGGGTGCGCTGCTCGTCCGTGCGGTGGGGTTTCCGGCGGGTCCGGCCGGTGCGTAGCGCTGCCTGGACCTCGCGTTTGAGTCCGCCCCGTGCCTGGAGGTAGAGGGCCTGATAAATGGTCTCGGTGCTCACGCGCATCTCCGGTCTGTCGGGGAATTCTTCGACCAGGGTGTGGCTGATCTGCTCTGGAGACCAGCGTAGGAGCAACTTGTCTTTCACGTAGTTGCGCAGGCCCGACTCGATGGCCAGTTTGGCGGACTTGGGCCGCCTCCGCCGGGTAGCTGCCTTGCGATGCGCTCCGTGGGGCAAGTAGCCCAGGAGGGGGTCGGTATTTCGTGCCAGCTCCCGGCTGACTGTTGAAGGCGATCTGCCGATGGTGCGGGCGATCGCCCTCACCGAGGAGCCAGCTGCCTGCAGATCCCGGATCAATTCCCGTTCCTGAACATTGAGGTATCGCGGGTCAATAGGTTTCTCTAACGCTGATACTTCCACCGGCACCACTCCTGGTGTGCCGGTGGAAGAGGTCTTAGTGGTCACACCACGTTTGTAATCGACCACCCGGCCATCCGGATAAATGCGTCGCCCACCAGACTTCCTGATCCCGCGTTCCCACTCCCGGGCGGTCTTAGGATTGACACCTACGGCGGTGATGGCTTCGCTTCGGCTCATTCCGACCTTCCGCAGCCGGAGGAATTTTTCCCGCCGGTCGGATCCTGGGGCTTTGCTGGCAATTCCCGCTTCCGAGGCCCAGCGGTGGCAGGTATTGACGTTCAAACCAAGTTCGGCAGCGGCCAGAGTCACGCTCTCCACGCGCCGGAGGACCGTGAAGAACTCTTCCTTCTGCTCTGGCGCGTACTGCGTCCTGACGACCTTCTCGTTCCGGACGCCAGCCTTCCGGCACCACTGGTAACAAGTCACCCGATTCAGTCCAAGTTCCGAAGCTGCGGCAGTGACGCTGCCAAGACGATCAAGGGCTTGAAAGAACTGAGTCCTTAGCTCAGGCGCGTACATCCGCCGGTTTACCGGTACCTTCTTTAAAGACGACACGGTCGTTGCAACTCCCAAAAATTCTGGGTGTTGCAACGACCGCTAGAACCGGCCCTTATGGTGGCCGGCCGCCGTCGCTGTTGTCCGATGTGAGTCCAAGGATTCGTGAACTTTGTTCACCCATAGGTTCACCATGGCCTGTCAACGCGAGGGCCATCGTCAGGACTGCGCAGGTATTCTCCGCGTTCCTGCCCCTCCGAGCGTTCCCGTTGGGCTCGTTGCGCGCTCTCCTCCAACTGTTTGAGCTGTTCCTGTGGAGGCGTGGACGGGGATTCCCCGGAAGGCTGCTGCGCCGTGCCGCGTTGCGTCTTTCCTTCGGCGATTTTGTTCGTGAGCCGGTCCTCCGCCGCGTCAAGGGCTGCGCCCTCCCCTGCGGCGTTGGCGGGACCAACAGCATGGCATTGCGGCGGTGATGCTTCGGCGACAGCAAGTCCTTCCGCAAGCAGCCGGGCCGCAGCGTCACCGTCCCCTGCCGCGTCCCCCAATTTCTCGATGCTCAGGACAAGGTTGACCCGGACTTTGCACTCGTCATCACCTGGGCCGAGCCGCAAAGCCGTCTCGAACTCTTCCCGTGCAGCGGCGAAGTCACCGGCCAGCACCCGGGCGTCCCCGGAGGCGAACGACGCCTTGTGCGGCTCCACGAAGTTGGCTACATGGAGCCAGGAGGCAGCCCGGGCAACGTCATTTTCCTGACCGGCTGCGTAGGACTCCGCGGCTGCACCACCCAGGACGCCCACACCCAGGAGTTTCGCGGCAACTGCGAGCGCCAGCAGGGCCGCCGGCGCGGACCACAGCGCAAGGCGGAGTCGCCGTCGTCGTACGTCGTGGGTCATGGGGTGCGCTCCTTTGCTGCTGCAGGCCGGAGGTTCAGGAGTGCGGCGAGGTGGCGCAGTGGTTCGTGCAATGCCAGCAGGAAGGCAGCCAGGGCGAGGAGCCAGTAGAGCTCAATGCGTCCGGGGGTGTCCGCGTCGCTGATAGTGAGGACACCTGGCTGGGCTTTTGCAAGCATGTCCGACGGCGGCTCTGTCCCGGTCCGGTGTGCGTAGGGGAGGCGGAGTTGCTCGGCGATAGCGCGGAGTTGGTCTTCGTCGATGCGTGAAACGGCGTCCTGCGTGGTGTCGGAGCTGCGGTCCTTGAGGTAGTCGGCGTCGGCATCCGGGGTTTCCTTCATGCGTCCTCCCTGAGGGGTGCCGTATCCAAGGACTGCTCCCCCGGCTACGTTGGCGGCGTCCATGGCCGCTGGCCGCTCGGCGCTGGTGTTCTCGCCATCGCCGGCGTAGAAGACCAGAGCAGGCCTGCCCGGGTGTTGCTCCTTGGCCGCGGCAAGCCGGTCTTTGAGGAGCTGTGCCGCACCGGTGACGCTGCTTCCCTTGGCGTATCGGGCGTTTTGGGGTTGGAGCGTGGTCATAGCAGTCTGCAGCGCGGTGGCGTCGCGGGTGAGGGGCATTCGGACGGTGGCCTGGTTGTCGAACGTGATCAGGGAGAATTTGGCACCGGCAAGCTCCTTGGCTATCGCCATGACATCACGTTGGGCCCCCGTCAGGCGGGTAGTGGAGCCGTTGTAGTCTTCGGCTGCCATGCTGGTGCTGGTGTCCACCACGAAGAAGACGTCCATCTCCGCGGTGGCGGTGTTGGCCTGTCCACCGGGCCAACCCGGCCGGAGCGCGGCAAGGAGCAGAAGCACGACGGCGGCGCCCCGCAACGCTGCCGGCCTCGCGTTCCGTTTCAGGGCCAGCACGGTGAACATCAGCATGGCGGCGAAGGCCAGGACCAACAGGGGCCATGGAAAGACCGGTGCAAACGTCATGGTTCCAGCCTCCATCCGAGCACCAGCATGCCCGTTCCGGCAAGCAGGGCGATCCCGAGCGGCCAGGCGGGAGCATCGGCTACTACCGACTGAGGAGCTGCCCGGTAGCTGGTGGCTTCTGTTTCCTGCACTTTCCCCACAATGCCCGGCACGGCCTCAGCGCCGTCCACGGTGAAGTAGGCGCCCTGGGTACCCTCAGCGGCAGCCCTGAGTTGGGCACCGGGTTCATCAGGTTGGTTGCCGTAGTCCATGTCGCTGGGGTTCAGGGCATAGACCTTCACGTTTTTGTCGACTGCCAGTGCTGCTGCTTCCTGCAGGCTGAAGATCGGCTCGCCGGAGAGGAAATTGTCAGTGGCCAACACCACGGACCGCGAGCGCTGGGCATCGGTGGCGCCTGCGTCATCGGGAAAGCTCTGCACGCAGGACGCCAGGCCGTCGCCGATCAGCGAGGAGCCTGCGCCGTTCCACGTGCCGTCGAAGAAGGATCCTGCCCCGCTGTCCAAGGCTTCCTTGGCTTCGGCGAGCTGTTCGGCGGCGTAGTCGTAGTCGTCCGTGAGGGGAAAGAGTTGCACGCTGCTGCTGTCGAAGATGACCATGCCGATCCTCTCGCCGTCGAATTCCTTGGCGAGTTCCTGGAACACGGTGGCTATGGCGGCATCGGTGCTGGTCATGGATCCGGACACGTCCAGGCAGAGCACGATGTCCCTGTTCCGGATTTCCGGTTGCTCCGTGGCGCGCAGGACGGGCCGGGCGGCAGCTGTAGCGGTGGCGGCGAGGAATACGACACCCAGCGCCACTGACACCATCAGCCGCAGCCGGTACCTGCGTAGTGCGTGCTGGTACTCCGGCAGGTCGGTCAGGCGGTCTCCGTGCGCGACGGGCCGGGTCCGTGGAGGACGACGACGGCGGTACAGCCAGGCGCTGATGGCCACCGCTGCTGCGGCAAGGGGAAGGATCCACCAGTAGCTCAGTTCCATCCGATCACCACCTGTCGCGCAGTCTCTGCTGAGTGCCCCACGGGGTGGATTGGCACACGGGAGAATTCGTTGGGGTAGATGCCCGCGATTCCTTCAGCAAGTTCCTCGAGACCTTGGCGGCGGAGATCTTCCAGCGTCATGGACGTGACGGGTAGCCCCGTGGCTGCCCCGGCGAACTCCCGCACGAGGAAGCTAAGTCTTTGGTGGGCGTCGCGCACTGGTATCCGTCCGGCGTCGGCGTCTTCTGCTGTGGCGGTGATGGCCGCGAGGCACGCAGAACGCAGGGCGTCCAGGTCCTGCTGTGGCGGTCCTTGTCCGGCTGGTGGTCTCCGGCGAATGGGCCGGAAGATCCAGGCATACCAAGCACCCACCACCACCACTATCAGCAGGCCGGCCCAGAACCATTGCGGCTGATACTGCAGTGGCGCGTAGAAGCCGGCATCATCCTGCACGATTGCCACCTCCACCGGAACCCCTGGCAGTTGGCCCACCCGAACGGTGCTTCTCAAGGAGTGCAAAGACGGCAGGCAGGACGTCCGCACTGCCTGAGGTTTGTTCCTCGGCTATGCCCAATCGGCGGAAGATGGAGCTGCGACGTTCTCCGCGTTCCACCATGGCAGCTTCATAGGCTGCCTGGATCTTGCTGTCGGCGGCCAGCAGCGCGGGGATTCCCTGCCCGGTGCCCACATCCGTACTGTTCGTGGCACCTTTGTCTGCCACCGGTGTGAGGTTCGCGTCCCGCACTGTCAGCCACAGGACTTCGTGCCTGGCCCGAAGCCTGCGCATCAGCCCCTCAGTACGGGCATCGGGCATGAACTCGTCCGTCACGGCAACCACGAGCAGGCGTCCCTTCAGGTATCTCAGGACGTAGTCGAGTTGCTCCGCGAGGGAACTGGGCGGCCCGTCCAGGACGACGCCCGCATCGACCTCCTGCAGCAAGCGTTCCAGGTGCTCCTCGCCGCTGCGGGGAGGTACATACCGGGTTGTGGTCTCGTTCCCGTGCAGGAGGCCGACGTCGTCACCGTGGCGACACGCCAGATACCCCAGCACTCCGGCTGCCTGCACAGCGATGTCCTTCTTGGATTCACCAGACAAAGCCTGGGCAGCCATGGTCCGTCCGGTATCCACCAGCAACAGCACCGAGTGACGGCGAACCGCCACATACCGCTTGACCAGGGGCGATCCGTGCCGTGCGGTGGCTTTCCAATCAATATCCCTGACTTCATCTCCAGGAACGTAGGCCCGCAGTTCATCAAAGTCCAGGCTGCGGCCTGTGAAAACGGAGCCGTATTCACCATCGAGCAGGGTCAGTGTCCTCCGGTGGGCGAAGATCAACATCTTCGACTTAACCCGGCGAAGCAGGCTGGGCACGCGTAGTCCCCGCTACGGTGTCTGGACAGACGCCACGACGGCATCAATGACAGTTTCCACCGGGACGCCTTCAACCACAGCATCGAACCCGAGAATGATGCGGTGCCGCAGGATCCGGTGGGCGAGGTTTTTGACGTCCTCGGGAATGACGTGGTCTCGGCCGTTCAGCAAGGCCAGGGCCCTGGCTGCCTGGCTGAAGGCAATGCTGGCCCTGGGGCTGGCGCCGAACTCCACCAGGTTGGCGAGCTTGGGCTCCAGATATTGGGAAGCATTGCGGGTGACGTAGGCAAGGCCCACGATGTACCTGACGATCGCGGGGTCGATGTAGACCCGTCGCACGAGTTCCTGGACCTGGACAACAGCGTCCAGTGAGGCAGCAGCCGGCGGCTTCTGGTCGGCATCGAACACACCGGCGTCAATCCGGCGGATGACTTCGGCTTCCTCGGCCGGACTCGGGTAGTCCAGGACATCCTTGAGCATGAAACGGTCCATTTGGGCCTCGGGGAGCCGGTACGTCCCTTCCTGCTCAATCGGGTTCTGTGTAGCCAGCACCAGGAACGGCTGCGGCAAAGGGTAGGACTCGCCACCGATGGAGGTCTGCCGTTCCTGCATGGCCTCGAGCATGGCACTCTGGGTCTTCGCGCTGGATCTGTTGATCTCATCCAGGAGCACGATGTTGGCGTGGACCGGGCCCAGCTGCGTGATGAAGGTTCCTTTGGCAGCATCGAATATCTGCGTGCCGGCGATGTCACTGGGCAACAGGTCCGGAGTGCACTGGATCCGGCGGAACTCCGCGCTGACCGATTCCGCGATGGCCTGGGCCGCAGTGGTCTTGGCCAGGCCCGGCACACTTTCTAGCAGCACGTGGCCGCCCGTCAACAACCCGATGACCAAGGTCTCGCGAAGCCTGGCCTGGCCCACCACTTTGTTCTCAAAACTCCGGATGATGCTGCCCACGAGTTGTTGGGCACGGGCCATGTCCGGTGCATCGATTCCGGCCGTGGCAGTGGTCTGTTGCACTCGTGGTCCCCTCGCTGGCGTCTGACGTCTCCCGGCAGGCGGCCGGCCAAAAAGCCGGGCATCAGTGCTTCCGCCTGCATGGGCCACTCTATCCAAGCCTGACCTGTCCAGGGCCGCAATGGGGACCCCTCCCCATGCAGCCCTCCGAGGTCTATCCTTTTGCCATGCATCAGCTACCAGCCGCCTATCAGAAGTACCTCGCCGCACAGGACCAGCACGTCATCGACGCCGTTCGGCCCGTCCTCCTGCAATCAGCCGCCGACGAGCGCCACGGGGTCCGGATCACCTACAACACAGGCTCTACCGGACATCAGGCCCACCTGGACGAGTCCATACCGTACGGCGAGATCATCGAGGACATCGACTGAGCGCCGCTAACCCTTCATAGCCCCAGACAGGGCAAAAGAGTTCCCCATGCCCCGGGACACCAACGCGTAGAGCAGCAGCACCGGGACCGAGTACAGGATGGAAAACGCTGCCAACTGGCCGTAAGCGACCGCTCCGTGCTGACCGAAGAAACTGAAGATGGACACCGCCGCCGGTTGCTTGCCCGGTGACAACAACAGGATGAAGGGAACAAAGAAGTTTCCCCACGCCTGGATGAAGACAAAGATGAACACCACGCCCAGCCCCGGCCTCATCAGCGGCAGGACGATGGTACGCAACGCCGCCATGGCTGACGCCCCGTCCATCCAGGCCGCCTCCTCCAGTTCCAAAGGAACCGAGTCCATGAAGTTCTTGGTCATCCAGATCGCCATGGGCAAAGTAGTGGTCGCCATGAAGAAAATAGTGGCTGCCATGGAATCCAACAGGTGCAATTGGACGAACAACCCATACACGGGCACCATAATGGCCGTCACCGGCAGCGAGGTGCCGAACAGCACCGTATACATGAACGGCTTGTTGAACCGGGACTGATATCTGGACAACGGATAAGCGGCCAACACAGCAGCAAGAAGGTTCACCACAGCCGTACCGGCAGACAACCACAAGCTGTTGGCCAACGGCTGAAACAGCAGCTCAGGAGTCAGCACCGCACTGAAGTTGGCGGTCGACGGCGCCGATGGCACCTTGGTCTGGTATCCGGCCTGGGGATCGACGGCGGCCAGCAGCAACCACAATAAAGGCGCCACAAAGCAGACACCGATCACGGCCAAGGCGATATCCGCACCCAACCTGGCCCTGGAACGGGCGGTGCCGCCCGTCGTCGTGCCTGGTGCCTTCTCCCGCGCTCGCAGTCCCTTGGTGGTCACGGGCGACGCTCCCTCAGGAGCCGAACGTAGAGCGCACCGAACACCATGCCCAGCAGGATCAGGACCGACGCCACCGCCGTTCCATAGCCGATGTCACCAAACTTGAACGCCTCCTGGTACGCCAAGACCGGCAAAGTGGTGCTGGCGTTGGCAGGACCGCCCGCCGTCATCACCCAGATGAGGGTGAAAACGGCCAGCGTCTGCAGCGTAATCAACATCAGGTTGGTGGTGATACTGCTTCGGATCAGAGGCAGGGTAATGAAAGTGAGCCTTTGCCACCCCCGGGCGCCGTCCATGAGCGCAGCTTCGGAAATGTCCCGGGGTACGTCTGCCAAAGCCGCCCGGTACACCAGCATGGAAAAAGCGGTGCCGCGCCAGGTATTGGCCAGGATGATCGCCACCAGGGGGAACGAATACAGCCAGTCCACGCCGTCGACACCTACGATGCCGGCCAGTTGGTTCAGAGTTCCTTCCCGGTTGAAGTAGGCATAGGCGGCAAACGCAGCCACAATTTCCGGGAGGACCCAGGCCGCAACAACTGCCGTACCCACCACGGAAGAGACCACCTTCCGTGAACGCGTCATCAGCAGCGCAATCAGCAGGCCCAGCACATTCTGCCCCAACACCGCCGACGCCGCGACAAAGACCACGGTCAGCCAGGCCGACAGCGGAAACGAGTCATCGCTGAACATCCGGGCGTAGTTGTCGGCGCCCACCCACTGCGGGTCCTGCGCCGCTTTGCCCGTCAACGACGCATTGGTGAAGGACGCATAAAAGGACCAAGCCACCGGGGCCACGAGGAAAAGCAGGAGCAGCAGAATCGACGGAACTACCGGCAGGAGCCGCAGGACGCGGCGGATGGTCATTTCTCCAGGACCTTGTCCTCACCCACAAGCTTTCGGACGGTGGCATCGTATTCTGCCGCGGCATCCTCGGGGCTTTGCTTGCCCGTTATTACTGACTCCGTGGCCACTTGGACTGCAGTGGAAATCTTCGGATAGTCAGCAGTGGCGGGCCGGTAATGCGTTACGGCCACCAGGTCCGAGACATCCTTGACGAACGGGTTGGCTGCCAAATAATCCGCTTCCGCGGCGACATCGGTCCGGACGGCAATCTGCGAATTGTTGATGTCGTACGCCAACGCGTTCTTCTTGTTCAGAGCAGTGGTGAGGAACTGGAAGGCAAGGTCAGGGTTCTTGCTCTTCGCACCCACCGCAAGCGTCCAGCCGCCGGACATACTGACGCCTCCGGGCTCCTGGCCATTCCTGGTGGGGAACATCGCGACGCCCATGTCCTGCTCATATCCTGCCCACTCGTACGCCCCACCCTTTTGCCAGAACGACGGCGTGTAGGAACCTTCCACGGTGGCCGCCAGTTTGCCTTGCGGGAACCACTCGCCAAAGACTTTCTTCCAGACGTTGGCATCCAAGGCCTCGGCGGGGCTCACTGCGAGTTTTTCGTCGTAGAGGGTCTTCAAGAACGCCAGTGAGTCAGTAAATCCCTGGGACCCGACTACCCACTTCCTGGCGTTCTCGTCATACAAGGTGCTGTCTGTCCCGTAGAGGAGTTCATAGAAGCCCTGCATGACTGTGCCCTCGCCGGTCCCCTTGCCTGCGTACATGTTGAAGGCGATCACGTTGGGATCGGATGCCTTCACTGCGCGGGCCGTGGTCAGGATGTCATCCCAGGTCTTTGGCTGCCAGGGCAAGGAAATGCCCGCCTTTTGAAGGACTGTCTTGTTGTACCAAATGGCTCTGGTGTCCGTACCGAGCGGCACCGCATAAATACTGCCGTCATCTGCCCGGCCGGCCACTTTGGCTGCTTCATTGAACAGGGACCAGTCGTCCCACTTCTCAAGGTAGCCATCAAGCTTAAGGAGGTACCCGGCGTCGACGTCCGAACGGACCTTGAAGGTGTCCTCGTAGAAGACATCCGGTGCCGTTTCCGCGGAACGCTGGGCCAGGGCAAGCTTGGTTCCGTAGTCGTCGTCGTTGGCCTGGATGGGCTGAAGCTCAACGGCAACCCCGGAGTTGGCTGCCTCGAACTCCTTCTTGGCGTCCTGCATGACTGCGTCGAGGGCAGTAAAGGCATCCGTCTTCTGATAGACGATCTTCAGCGTCTTGTTCCCGGCCGCGTCAGGCGCAGGCGAACAGGAGCTGGCTGCCACAAAGACGGCGGTGGCTGAAGCGATGGCGGCAAACTTCCGCGCCACGTGTTTGATACCGGCTAACTTCATCGGGCGGCCCATGGTGCTCCAATCCGTCAAACGTCGTGCTGATTCAGCCTTCCAGAAGGAGCCGCTGGGCCCGCGGTGCCAGCATGTGCTCCAGGACGAGACATGCTGCACCGATGGCGCCCACGTCCTCGCCCACTCCCGTGCCTACAACTTCCAGGTCATGGATCATGCGGGCGGCATTGTTCCTGTCCAGCAGTTCCGGAACCCGCTCCAGGAAGTAGGGCGACATACGGCCCCAGAAGGGTCCACCGAAAACCACGCGCTCCACATCCAGGGTATTGGTCACTACGGACACGGCACGAGCCACAAGGGTGGCCGATTTGTCCAGAATGGCAATGGCTTTTTGGTTCCCGGCGTCGGCTTGGTCGCACAGCGCTGCAAAACGTTCCTGGACCTCGGGGCCGTCTGCCCCCTCACGGTGACCGTCCAGGACACCGGCTGCTTCGGCTTCGGCCACCAGGACCTGAGGGATGCAGGAGGACTTAACGCATCCGTGCAGTCCGCAATCGCACAAAGGTCCGGAAGGATCAACCACGATGTGGCCGATTTCGCCGGCGTTGCCGGAGGTTCCACGCACTACTTCATCGTTGAGCACGATTCCGCAACCGATGCCGGTACCCATGTACATAAAAACAAAGCTGCCGGCGCCGCTCGCGCCTCCGGCCCAGGTCTCAGCAACAGCTGCACTGGTGACGTCCTTGTCAACCAGGGTCTCCAGCCCGGTGGCTTCGCTCAGGGCCTCGCGGATACGCACCCGATTCCACCTGGTCAGCAGGGGCGGCTCCACTACAGAGCCTTCATCCAGGTCAATCGGTCCAGGGACGGCAACGCCAAGACCAGCGATCTTGGATGCGTCCACGCCCGATTCTTCGACCAGGACCTTGATTTGCGCGGCGATGCTGGTGATCACGCCGGCGGGGTCCCCGCCAGGGGTGGACATCCGGGAATGCCTGACGACGTCGCCCAACAGGTCAAGGACCACGAAAGTGATGACGGCCGGGTCCAGATGGACACCGACGGCGTACATCCCAGCCGGGTTCAACCGAAGGATGGTCCGCGGCTTGCCCGGCCCCGATCCTTCCTTGCCGGCTTCGACGATCAGCTTTTGATCCAGCAGGCGCCGGGAAATATTGGAAATGGTTTGGGGGGAAAGTCCAACAATCTGTGCCAGCTCCACGCGGCTGAGTCCCTGCGCTGACCGCCGGATCGCCTCCAGAATGACGGTCAGATTGAAGTCCCCCATACGGGGTAGATTCGTTCCGCGCCTCGGTGTCGGCTGCCGGATCTCAGTCACTGATGCCCCTCGTCATTCGGAAAAACTTGGTCGGGTTTAGTCTCTGTCTGCATCGTACGATACCCACAGCCCCACAGGTACGAGCACACGCTGGCGACGAAGTCAGGGGTTGGTAACGATGCCACTGAATTGTATGTGACAGCTTCCTGCACCGGCCCTTGATGACGGTGACCTCAGGATTTGAGGCTGCGTGTCACCGTGAATTTGGGGTTGCGGCCTTCCTCCGACGTAGGTCCAATAAGCCGTTCCAGCGCACCCCGGTACTGCAAGTGACTGTTGTAGACGGTCCACAACTCCCCACCTGGCGCCAGCACACGTCCGGCGGCCTGGAACATCTTCAGCGCAGCGCCTGCATGGACACTTGCCCCTACATGAAACGGCGGGTTCAGCAGGATGAGGTCCGCGCTGCCGGGTGCAAGCGTGGACATCGCGTCATCATGAAGGACGGCCACCCGATCCCCCACACCATTGGCCGCCGCCGTACCCCGGGCCGAGGCAACAGCAGCAGCGGATTGGTCCGTTGCCACCACGTTCGCCTCCTCATGGCGCCGTGCATACATAGTGGCCAGGATCCCCGTGCCACATCCCAGGTCCACCACGCGGCGGGCAGCCGGCATCCGGTCCAGGAAGGTCAGCAGGTAACGCGTTCCAATATCCAGGCGGGCTCCGGAGAAGACTGCGCCATGAGCGCAGACCGTGATTCCCAACTCCTGCAATGGTTCCACAACGGGGAATGGTGGTGTGTCCGGAACCGGTTGGGGATCCCGGGCAATGAGCACCCTGGATTTCTGACGGGCGAGTTGCGGTTGGACAGAGGAGAAGTACTTCTCCAGGACTGAATTCATCCCGGTGGACATATGTTTGACACGGCCGCCTGCCAACATCACCGTATCCGGCGCCGCGAACCGCGCAACGGCTTCGGCGGTTTCCTCCAACTCAGCGAGCGACTTCGGCAATTGAACCAGTACCAGCCCTGCATTGCCGAGCAATTCCGGGCCTAAACCGTGCTGTGTGAAACGGCCCTCGAGACCTGCTGCAGCTGCGTTGCGCTCCAACGCGAGCCGCCCCGTGACAAGGTCTTGGTGAACACGGACATGCCCGACGCCGAGTCGCACCAGCGCACCCAGCGTCAGGGCACCGTAACGGTCGCCAATGACGACAACCCCGGTTTCCTGGCCTACCATTTCTGCCGCTGTTTCCAGCAAAATCCGGTCAGTGGCGTCGTAAGCCTGCAAATTCTCCGCTTCGACGTCCGGGAGCCTGCTCAAGGAGCCAAACAGGGTTTCCAGTTCCAATGCCGTCACGATGGAGGTTCTCACTTTCGTTGCGTTTTTGACTCGACTTTGCCAGTGCTTGGGAGGAACCTGAAAGTGCAGCACCTAAACACCTGGCTGTCCCGTCAGTTTGGTAGAACCATCACAGAGGCGGCCGGCACACGTCGCGGTGACAAGGGAGCCAGGCACCGGGACCATCCATCATCCGGCTCCCCCTCCCTGCGAGAAGCCATGAGTGTCAATGTTGTCACGAACCTTGAAGTAAAGTCCCACAACTCTCCCGACGAAACGCGCCGCCCGGATAAGACCGTTCTGGACCTCGTCACCGTAGGAGAATACACAATCGGCCGTATGACCTTTGAGCCCGGTTGGACCTGGGCTGACTGCATCAAACCTGTGGTGGGCACCGACTCCTGCCAGTTGAGCCACGTGGGATTCTGCGTTTCCGGCAAGTTGGACGTTGAAACCGACGACGGCGGCCAGATCAGTATCTCTGCCGGCGACTCCTACACGATCCCGCCGGGCCACAATGCCCACGTTGTAGGCGACGAACCGTTCCAAGGTGTCGAGTTCGTCAGCGGCGCCGAGTTCGCCCGCCCCCCTGGATAAGGAGATCGGGTTTCAGTACATGCAAAAAGACCCCGCTCAAGTGAGCGGGGTCTTTTTCCGAAGTGGAGCTGAGGGGACTCGAACCCCTGACCCCCTGCATGCCATGCAGGTGCGCTACCAGCTGCGCCACAGCCCCGGATTTGTTGATTTTCCGGTGAAGTTTTTCTCTTCCCGTCGAAGCAACTCGTCAATACTAACCACAATCCGTCGAGAAGCGAAATCGGCCAACCGTGAACTGCGTCACCCCCGGGCCGTGGCTTATCAATGAAACCCGGCAGCCGAGGCGCGCTGGACGAATCCACCGCGCCTCCCCCCAAACCGGCTGCCTGGGAGCGTGCTGTCATCCAGCTCCGCCCCCATGAAGTCTAAGATCGATACCTCCAGAAACCAAACCGTCCAGTCGGTTTATTTGACTGACCCGGCCGCGCCCGGTGATAGCGTTATGGGGTTCCGGAGGTGCCACTGCCAGCATCCCCTGACAGATCATCCGACCCCACCACATCGCTCGAAAGGTCAGCCACTACCGATGCAGCAACGTGCGCAGGACACCCGACTGGCAGTCATTGAAGGCGCAGCGCGCGTCTTCGCTGAGATTGGGTACGGAAACGCCAGCCTGGCTGACATCACCAAGCGCGCGGGCGTGACCAAGGGCGCCCTCTATTTCCATTTCACGTCCAAGCGGGAGCTTGCCCTGGCGGTCATCGACGAACAACACGCCTTGGTCCAGTCGGCGGGCTCGGAGATCGCCGGCTCCAACAACACTGCGCTGGAAAAAATCATCACCCTCTGCAGAATGTTCGGGCAGCAGTTGTTGGATGAACCGATAGTCCAAGGTGGTATCCGGCTCACCTTTGAAGCCTCCGCATTCCAAGCTGACGTTTCCGCCCCGTATCAGGACTGGATCAACACCACCCACCAGTTATTGGCTCAAGCCCAGACGGAGGGGGATGTCCGCGCCGATCTGGATGCCGCTGCCTTTGCCCGATACCTGATTGCATCCTTCACCGGAGTCCAGATGGTTTCCGAGGTTCTCACCGCGCGCGCCGACGTTATGGCCAGGATCGAACAAATGTGGGAATTCATGCTGCCAACCCTGACATCAGGCGCTAGCACCCAGCCGCAGGTTCCATGACCCGCTGATCACCCAACTGCGTGAGCCCGGTACAGCCAGCTGGATCAATTGACTCCGGGTACAAGAAAGGTCCTGCTTTCCTTGACGAAAGCAGGACCCTTGATGGTGGAGCTGAGGGGACTCGAACCCCTGACCCCCTGCATGCCATGCAGGTGCGCTACCAGCTGCGCCACAGCCCCATATTCTTGCTGCTTCACGTTCAGCATTTCAGCCATCCGCGCCGAAGCAACTCAAATATCTTAGAACAGCATTTCCGAAAATTCCAAATCGGGCATATTCGGTTGCCGTAGCTTCTAGTGCTCTGAGTCCTCCGCGGAAACAGCCTTGGCGGAGGCATCGTCACCGAGCTCCAGATCCACCACAGGGCAGTCCTTCCAGAGGCGCTCCAGTGCATAGAACACGCGATCTTCTGCGTGCTGGACGTGGATTACGATGTCCGCATAATCCAGCAAGACCCAACGGCCTTCGGAGCGGCCCTCACGACGCACGGGACGGAGATCCTGCTTGAGCAGTTCTTCCTCGATGCCATCGACGATTGCGTTAACCTGGCGCTCAGTGGGAGCAGACGCGATAAGGAAGATGTCAGTAAGCGCCAAGCGCTCGCTCACATCAAGCGCAACAATGTCTTCGGCGAGCTTATCGGCCGCTGCACGCGCTGCGTGACGGGCGAGGGTGATGGATTGTTCATGTGCAGACACGGGGACTCCTTGTTGTGGCCGGTGGCCTTGGTTTGGCGTTTGCCGGGATAAAGCGGAACTAGCCGCTGGTGATCATGATGATGCCGACGATGAGCGCAACCAGGCCCATGGCCAAAACACCGTATTGCAGGAGCCTGTTGCGCTGAGCCCGTGCCAGTCCTGCAGTATTGACGTCCAACGGATCAAGTCCGTAAGCCGTACTGGCAGAAACGGGCGGGCGCTGCGTCTCTTCGCTGCGCTCCACAGGTGCAGCAGGCTTCTTCCTGGCGGACCTGGCTACAGCTTCCGCCCGGGCAAGAACTCCTGCGCGGCCTCGGGATCCTGGCTTCTTGACCTGCGACGGGTCATCCAGAGTTGGACCTGCCGAGGTGATCAACGGCACGAACGTGGTACTGGGACGCTTCATGACCGGACGCTCAACACCAGGAACCTTGACGAACTCCAAAGGAGTCACCATGGCCAGGTTGTTGGCCGTGGAAGGGCCTGACGTGGCCGCCGGAGACTTTGCCTGCTCGACCTTGCCCTGCTCAGCCTTGTTCTGCTCGGCAAGCTTCTGCTTGGCTGCAGCTCGTTTGTTCAACACCGCCGCACGTTCGGCAAGGGCAATCTGCTCCGCCAACACCGCTGGATCAACAGCCAGCGGATCCTGCTCGGCGATGTGTTCCAGCTTGGACGTCTGGTTCTGAACCTGCGCCGCGATCAACTCACGGACTGCAAGGGCCTGCTCAACGGACATTCCGGACTCCGTGGCGGCATCCGGAGCTTTGTCCTTAGGCGTGGTCTTCTCTGCGGGAGTTTCGTTGCCGTCCCCGGCTGTGGCAACCTCGGGCTTTGCCATGCCGGGCTTGGTGGTCGCGGACTTCGTAGCGTCGGCGTTTCCGGCGTCATCAGTTGGAGCACCCGGCTTTGCAGCTTCCTGCGCGGAACCCGGCTCTGGAACGATCGGGTTCATTGACGTGGCAACTTCGGCCTGGAGCTGCTGAAGCCGCAGCTGGCGCCGCGTGGGAGGCCCACCTCCGGAGAGCTGTTCTTCCTTGTCCGCGAGTTCCTTGATGGTCCGCAGGGCTGCACGGTCACGTGCCCGGACCTGCGAGGATCGCTCTTGCGCGGCGGTTCCTACAGCATCCACCGGACCATCAGCGGCACGGCGGTTACGGGCAGCGGGGCGGTCAGACCCAGCCGGACGGTCAGCACCAGCAACGGCACTTGTGGTGGGGGCCTTGGAATCCACGCCGGCTTTTGCCGGCACCTTGGGCTCCGCGGCAGGTTTCGGCTGCGCCGTCGGTTCCGCGGTGGCTTCTGGTTGCGCGTCCGGCTGCGCAGTGGCATCCGGGTGCGCAGTGGCATTCGGCTGCGCAGTGGCATCCGGCTGCGCGGCGGCATCCGGCTGCGCGGCGGCGCCCGACTGTTCTTCCCGGGCGCGGCGAAGCTCACGCCTGCTGCGGATGGGTCGCTGTTCCTGGCTGCTCATTCAAAACTCATTCAGTACGTGCTTGGTCGTCTGATCCGGACAGTGCGGGCGTCAGCTCCCCTGCCACGGGCTGGGGCGCGTACAGACCATATTTTGCGATGTATTGCACCACTCCGTCCGGCACCAGGTACCAGACGGGATTGCCTGCGCCCACGCGGATCCGGCAATCCGTTGAGGAGATCGCCATAGCCGGAACTTCGAGCAAGCTGACGTCATCAGTCCGTCCGAGGTCGTTCAGTTCATGTCCGGGACGGGTCACCCCGACGAAGTGCGCCAACGACCACAACTCGTCCACATCTTTCCAGGACAGGATCTGGGCCAAGGCGTCCGCACCGGTGATGAAGAACAGGTCCGCGTCAGGACGCTGGGCCCGCAAATCACGCAGGGTGTCTATGGTGAACGTTGGGCCGGGACGGTCAACGTCAACCCGGCTGACAGTGAACCGTGGGTTGGATGCCGTGGCAATCACTGTCATCAGGTACCGGTGCTCCGGCTCGCTGACAAGTTTGTGCGACTTCTGCCACGGCTGTCCCGTCGGCACGAAAACCACTTCGTCGAGTCCGAACTTGGCTGCTACTTCACTGGCAGCCACAAGGTGGCCGTGATGGATTGGATCAAATGTTCCACCCATCACGCCCAGCCGAAGCCTGCGCCCCGACTCCCCACGTGGTGTTGCGGCAATAATGTTAGTGGCCCTGCCCGTGGGTGTGCTTGTTCGGGTGCTGGCGGTGCGGATCAGCGTGCTCTTCAACAGCCTCGTGGCGGTTGCCCAGGTTGGTGTAGGACAGGGTGACGAACAGGAGGACCAGCATCAGGGCAAACATCACGATGCCGAAGACCCACGGCTCTGCCCACAGGGGTGCGAGTTCCTCGTGGCCGCCGCCTTCAGTTTGGGCGGCAATGGACGTGGCGATCTGCTGAAACAGCATCTTCTCCCCTAGTTGGTTCTCAAATGTTTGCACGGCGGGGCATCCCGACGTTCCGGACTTCTGTTCTATGTTACAGCGTTGCTAGCTGCGGACTTGGCCTTCACCCTGGACGATCCACTTGGTGGTGGTCAACTCCGTGAGGCCCATGGGACCCCGGGCGTGCAGCTTTTGTGTCGAAATGCCCACCTCGGCGCCGAGGCCCAGTTCACCGCCGTCGGTAAAGCGCGTGGAGGCATTGACGATCACGGCAGCGGAATCAACCTCTGCGATGAACTTCTCGGCGTTGGCAAGGTTGTTGGTGAGGATCGCTTCAGTGTGTCCCGTGGTCCACGTGCGAATGTGGTTGACGGCCTCATCCAGGCTGTCCACCATGGCCACTGCAAGATCCAGGTCCATGTATTCGGTGGCCCAATCGTCGTCGTCAGCGGGAACGGTTTCGACGTCCCTGCCCAAGGCAGCGGCGATCCTCTCGTCCACATGGAGCGTCACCCCTTGTGACCGCAATGCCTTGGCAACAGCAGGAAGCACCGTTGAGCCCGAGTGCACCAGCAGGGTCTCAACTGTGTTGCAGACGCTGGGACGCTGTGTTTTGGCATTGAGGAGGATCTCCACAGCCATTTCTTCATTCGCGGACTCGTCGATGAAGATGTGGACGTTGCCTTCGCCGGTCTCAATAACGGGTACGGCAGAGTTGGTGACCACCGTCTGGATGAGGTCCCGCCCGCCCCGCGGAATGAGGACGTCCACGCGCCCGCGAGCACGCATCAGCACGTTGGCACCTTCGCGGCCGTACTGGTCCACGGTCTGGACAGCATCGGCCGGCAGGCCCACCGAATCCAGTGCTTCCCGAAGGATCCGCACCAAAGCCTCATTGGTGTTCGCCGCAGCTGACCCGCCACGAAGAATCACGGCGTTGCCGCTCTTGAGGGCCAAGCCGGCGATATCAACGGTCACGTTCGGGCGGGCCTCATAAATGGCGGCCACAACGCCCATGGGTACGTTGACCTGGCGCAGGCGCAGGCCGTTGGGGAGCGTCTGTCCGCGGACTACGTTGCCTACGGGATCCGGCAGGCCTGCCAGATTCTCCAGGGCCGCAACCAAGCCATCGATCCGGGCAGGAGTCAGCGTGAGGCGGTCCAGGAGCGCTGCGGACGTGCCATTGGCGCGGCCTGCGGCAACGTCCTTGGCGTTGGCCTCCAAAACATGCTTCCGGTTCTCCACCAAGGCTGTTCCAATGGCACGGAGCGCACGATCCTTCCAGGCACGGTTCGCCTGGCCCATCCGGCGGGCAGCCTTGCGGGAACGGTCGGCAATGGCATGAACGGCGGCCTGGACATCCTCCGGGGAGAGCGGAGCGCCGCCTGCCACAGGGTTCTCCGGCGTTTGTCCGGCAACACCGGAAACGTCGGAGATCACAGGGGCATCAGGGGTCAGCGCTTCAGTCATGCTCCAAGTTTAGATGAGCGGGGCGTCCGCAGGAGCACCAGATCATCAACATGAACAACTTCGCGGTCGTAACCCCGGCCCATCGCCTGGCCGAGCTCCTGGGTAGTGCGGCCCAGCATGCGCGGAAGTTCCTCCGAAGAGTAGTTCACCAGCCCACGCGCCAGCACGGTTCCGTCATGGGCAACCATTTCCACGGGATCGCCGGCTTCGAAGTCACCGCTGACCTCCGAAATGCCCGCGGGAAGGAGTGACCTGTGCCGTTCGCGGACTGCTTTAACAGCGCCGTCGTCGAGCATTAAGCGTCCCTGAACCGTCGCCAGGTGCGCCAGCCACAGGAGGCGCACCGGCTTGCGGTTGCCATTGACGGAGAACCAAGTCCCCACGTCCTCCCCCGCCAAGGCGGCCGCGGCATTGGCCGTTGACGTCACCAAAGCGTGGATACCCGAGCCGGCAGCGATCGACGCCGCCTCGACCTTGGTCATCATTCCACCGGTTCCGACGCCGGCCTTACCGGCCTTGCCGATGGTGACGTCCTCAAGGTCCTGAGGACCCTGAACCAACGGAATACGCTTGGCACCCTGGGACGGCGGACCGTCATAGAGGGCATCGACGTCGGACAGCAGTACCAGCGCATCCGCGCGGACCAGGTGGGCTACCAAAGCGGCCAGCCGGTCGTTGTCACCGAAGCGGATCTCGTGCGTGGCCACGGTGTCGTTCTCGTTGACCACTGGCACCACGCCAAGGTTGAGCAGGCGGTCCAACGCCCTGAAAGCGTTGGTGTGCTGCGTGCGGCGCATGAGGTCATCCGCGGTCAGCAGCACTTGGCTGACGGTGACGCCGTGGGCACTGAATGCCTGTGTGTAGCGGGCCATCAGCAATCCTTGGCCTACACTGGCGGCAGCCTGTTGCGTTGCCAGGTCCTTGGGTCGCTTGGCCAGTCCCAAAGGTGCCAGGCCCGCAGCGATGGCCCCCGAAGAGACCAGAATGATCTCGGTGCCGGCGTTGCGCTTGTCCGCCAGGGCGTCCACCAGTCCCGCAAGGGATTTCTCGGAGATACCGCCCTTGATGCTGGTCAAGGAAGAGGACCCCACCTTGACCACAATCCGCTTGGCGGTGGCGAGGGCCTGGCGTTCAAGGCCTTCGCCCGTGGCCGGAACGTCGACGGTCCTAGTCGTCATCACCGGCGTCCAGGGTGCTCTCCCTCACGGTCTGTGCGCGGCGGCCGCTGACGGATTCGGTCCAGATGCCGGCCTTGCGTTCTGCTTCAAGCTCGGCACGGGCGGCGGCCTTGGCTTCGCGGCGCTCAATCTGCTCATCGCGCTTCTGCGAACGTGTAGGACGGTCGCCAATGTCCGCAACGCGGATGTCGGTACCGCGGGGGGTTGCCAGGAGTTCGGCGCCGGCCATCATGGTGGGCTCCCAGTCGAACACCACGCCGTCGTCTTCACCGATGACCACGGTGTCGCCAGGCTTGGCGCCAACCTTGAAGAGCTCAGTTTCCACGCCCAGCTTAGCCAGACGGTCGGCAAGATAGCCGATGGCTTCCTCGTTGGTGAAGTCGGTCTGCTTGACCCAGCGCACAGGCTTTTCGCCCAGAACGCGGAACAGCGGCTCGAGGTTCTTTTCTTCGCGGCGGATCTTGAAACCGGACTCGTTGACCGCACGGGGCCGCAGAACCGGCGGTGCAACCATGGGGGGTGCGATTGCCACGGCATCGCGCGCTGCCTTGACGATCTCCGCCATGGCAAATCCGAGCTGGCGCAGGCCCTCGTGGCTGGTTGCCGAGACTTCGAACACGCGGTAACCCCGCGCTTCCAGGTCGGGACGAACGAACTCAGCCATGTCCTTGCCATCGGGCAGGTCAACCTTATTGAGGACAACCAGCTTGGGGCGCTCGTTCAGGGGAACAACTTCGCCGTCAACACCGGCGTAACTCATGTCAACCGCGTACTTCTCCAGCTCGGCCTCAATGATGGCGAGATCGGACAGGGGATCCCGGTCCGACTCCAGGGTTCCGCAGTCAAGGACGTGCACCAATGCCGCACACCGTTCAACGTGCCGCAGGAAGTTGTGCCCGAGTCCCTTGCCTTCGCTGGCACCCTCGATCAAACCGGGGACATCGGCAATGGTGAAACGGACTTCTCCCGCCTGGACCACGCCCAGGTTGGGAATGAGGGTGGTGAACGGGTAATCGGCGATCTTCGGCCGGGCAGCAGACATGGCTGCGATCAGGCTGGACTTGCCGGCAGAGGGGAAGCCGACCAACGCGATGTCCGCAATGGACTTCAGTTCCAGGACGATGTCGCTGGATTCGCCTTCGATGCCCAACAGGGCAAAGCCCGGCGCTCGGCGCTTCTGGGAGGAAAGGGAAGCGTTGCCCAGGCCGCCTTGGCCGCCGGCAGCTGCGACGTATTCAGTACCCTCACCCACGAGGTCGGCCAGGACTTCGCCGTCCTTGGTCTTGACGACGGTGCCGTCGGGGACCGGAAGAATCAGGGTCTCGCCGTTCTTGCCACCGCGCCAGTCGCCCATGCCCGGGCCACCATTGGTGGCGTGGCGGTGGGGTGCATGGTGGTAGTCCAGCAGCGTGGTGGTCTGGGCGGACACCCGGAGGATGACATCGCCGCCATTGCCGCCGTTGCCGCCGTCGGGGCCACCGAGGGGCTTGAACTTCTCCCGCTTTACAGAGACACAGCCGTGGCCGCCGGTTCCGCCGGATACGTGCAGGACTACCCGGTCTACAAAGCTCGCCACGTGGATCTCCTCAGTTGCTGTCTTACTTACAGCGTTTGTTGCTGTTGCCAGCGCTGTTGCAAAACCAGTGCGCTAAAGCGCCCTAGTCGATTGTAATGCGGTTAAAAGAACGGTGGAGCGGGCCGTTTGGCCCGCTCCACCGGTTCAGAACTTGTTGTTACTCTGCAGCTGCAGCAGCAACGATGTTCACTACGCGACGTCCGCGGCGAGTACCAAACTCAACCGAGCCGGCCTGCAGGGCGAACAGGGTGTCGTCGCCACCGCGACCAACGCCTGCACCGGGGTGGAAGTGCGTGCCACGCTGGCGAACGATGATTTCGCCTGCGGAGACTACCTGACCACCGAAGCGCTTGACGCCCAGGTACTGTGCGTTGGAGTCACGACCGTTGCGAGTGGAACTCGCGCCTTTTTTGTGTGCCATGTGAAATGCCTGCCTCTAAATTTCTGGGGAAACTGAAAAACCTGAACAGCGGGTAACGAAAGTTACGCGATGCTGGTGATCTTGATCTTGGTCAGTTCCTGACGGTGACCCTGACGCTTCCGGTAGCCGGTCTTGTTCTTGAACTTCTGGATGACGATCTTCGGACCACGGAGGTCCTCGAGGATCTCAGCCGTCACCTTGACGTTGGCCAGTTCCGCAGCTGCGGAGGTGACCTTATCGCCGTCAACCAGGAGCAAGGCGGGCAGCTCAAGCGTGCTGCCGGCTCCACCGGGGACGCGGTTAAGCGTTACGTAGTCTCCAACGGAAACTTTTTCTTGGCGGCCGCCTGCGCGGACAATCGCGTACACCACTTGGGTACTCACTTCTCTCGACGTTTATAACTAAATTTGCGTGCGGAACCTGGAACCGAAATCAGGCTTGGTTCGCGCTGTGCCTCAACGCCGTGGACTTCTGATCGAAGTCCGCGAGTCATCCCTTGAACAATTCCAAGGGGCATAACCCAAGTGTTGGCGTAAGCACCGAAGATCAAGATTACGCTAGTTTGACCCTCGGCTGCAAATGAGGCCGGGTCCGGAGGCTACCACGTGACTTGCATCACCAGTTGTAACGGACTCTCCCGGCACCGTGCCCATACAGCCTACAGGGTTTGGGGCGATTAACGTGATTTGACCCGCGACGCGCTGGGGCGGTTTGAAACCCGGAGATAAAAAGCCCGGGCAGGAACGGTCAGGCGAACAGCCGGGGAGCGTCGAAGAATGCAGTTTCGTAGCGGCAGGACTGGGCAAAAGCCTCCACCATTGATACCCGCTCCCCCTCGGAAGCTGCCGCTGCAGCGGCGTCCGTGAAATTGATCGCATTCCTGGTGGCTGCAGCAAACTCTTCATCGGCGTAAGTCCTGAGCCAGTCCGCGTAGGGATGCGCCGCCGGGGATCCCGCCTCCACGAAAGATGCATGGAGCCGCTGGCCCACCTCTGCGTAGAGCCAGTAGCACGGCAGGATGGCCGCCAGCACCACGGAGTAGCTCCCGGTGGCCGAGGACGCCAGCAGGTGGTCCACGTAGGACTTAGTGACGGGTCCGGTCACCGAGGATGCCTCTCGGGTGCTGAGCCAGTTCCTGTGCAGTTCCGATTCGACCTCAAGGCACTGCTGTGACGCTTTGGCCCAGAACAGTTGCTCCTCCTCCGTGGGGGCAAGAGCGCCCGCACGCGCCAGGACCCTGGAATACCCGTTGAGGTAGAGGGCGTCCTGCGCGAGGTAGTAATTGAACGCAGCCTCCGGGAGGTCGCCCGATTGCAGGCCGTCAATAAAGCTGAGCTTGTAGATTGCCTCGAGCTCCGGAGCAGCTTCCTTCCACAGCGCCGCGGCGAATTGCCCCGGCCTCAGGACCTGATGGTGGTGGAAATGGTGGACCGGCCCGTTTCCCTGGCCTACGTCGAGGCTGTCCGAATGCAGCAGCGCCTGAAGCAACCACGGCTTGACTTCGCGCAGGGAAGCTTCCCAATCGCCGGTGCGGGCCTGGACCGTGGCCAGAGCCGACGACAACGAACAGCCCGTGCCGTGGCTGTTCTTCGTTTCCACGCGGGGTCCGGCTACCTCGATGACGTCCTGCCGCAGGAGGCCGCTGGTGTTAACCAGGGCATCCGGGCATTCCGCCCCTGCCAGGTGTCCGCCCTTCACCAGGACCGTGGTGCCGCACTCAGCAGCCAGTCGCTTGCCCTGGTTCAACGCCGAATCCCAGTCAGCAGCTTCAGGCTCCCCCAACAGCATGGCAAGCTCCGGGAGGTTCGGGGTAATAAGGTCCGCCAACGGCAGCAGAGCGCGCAGGGCCTGCTCGGCAGACCCCCGCAGGAGGCGGTCGCCGCTGGTGGCCACCATCACCGGGTCAAGGACCACGACGCCGGGACGCACCGACTCAAGCCAGCTGCGGACCTCATCGATCACCGCAGCGTCACCCAGCATGCCGATCTTGACGGCATCGATGGCGATGTCCGTGCTGATGGACTCCAACTGCTGTCGCAGGAACTCCACCGGAGGAACATGGACAGCACTGACGCCCAGCGTGTTTTGGGCCGTCAACGCGGTGATCGCCGCCATGCCGTAGCCGCCCTGCGCAGCAATGCTCTTCAGGTCAGCTTGGATACCGGCACCGCCGGAGGGGTCCGAGCCCGCGATACTCAGTACGCGGGGCGTTTCCCGGCCGCAAACAGCCAGAGGGTACACAGAAGAATACGACGATGACGTCATGGGGACATCCCTTCGCCGGTGCTAACCGGACAGGTTCAACGGGTCTGGATCTCAGCCGGCCCTATGCCCGGCACCCCGTGTCAATCCCCAGCGTAACCGGGAAGCAGCATGCCTCGGGAACTGCACTCCGCAGAAGACCGGTTATGACCGCTGTGAGCAGACAGCAAAGGCCCCGCAGTACCCGCCTGTGGCGGTTACTGCGGGGCCCTTGCAGATCAGGTCCTAGAGCTCCGAAGCGGGAACACCAACCCCAAGGATGATGGGTTCCTCGGACGCTGCCTTCTTGGCAGGCTCCGCCGGTGCTTTGGCCTGGTGTGCAGTTCCACGCGCTGCGGTAGCAGTTACCTCGTGGTGCTCAACGCTGGTCTCGTTGGCTGCACCCTGGGCGCGGCTCGCACTGCGGTTGCGGCGCCCCCGGCGGGACTTCGACGCCGAAGCAGCTTCAGGGTCCTCGTCCACGGGCCCCGCCACGGCGGCTGCAGGTGCAGCGGCTGCCTTGGAAGGAACCACGGTTTCGGGCTTCGCCTCGGGTGCTGCGCCAAGGTGGGAGAACGCTTCGGCCAGGAGATCCAGGCTCATGGCAGGCTTGGCGGCAGGCGGTTCCTCGTGGTGTTCCCCGAAAGGCAAGGCCACTTCTTCGCCGCCGAATCGCAGAACCGGTGTGGACCGTGTGTCACGAACCGATGCTTCCCGGTCTGATTCGGGGTCGGAGTGCTCTCCGGCCTCCGGCTGTGATGCGGCAGGCGCCTGGTGCTGGCCGGCCGCCCGTGCTTGCTCTTCTGCACGGTGAACTTCGTCATCGTGGAGGTGGGCAGCGTGGGCGGCAGCAGCGATCGTCGCCAGCGCAGCGCGGGTTGCCTCTGCCTTGGCCTGCTTGGCAGGATCCTGCGGCTCGGAAGCCGCGGGAGGTGCGGCAGGGGCGGAAGCAGTGCTGTGGACCTGCGCGGGAGCCTCGGCCACAGCCTGTCCCCCGCCCTTGCCACGGCGGCGCTTGCGTTCTGTTCGGGCTGTGGGTTGCTGCGCCTCAGTGTGGGGGCGGTGGTGCTCGGCAGCCACAACGTTGGCGCGACGGTGCTCCACCGGTTCATCGTGGGTGACCACGCCGCGGCCCGCACAGTGCTCGCACTGCTCACCGAAGACCTCAAGGAGGCCGGTACCCATGCGCTTGCGGGTCATCTGGACAAGGCCCAGTGACGTCACTTCAGCCACTTGGTGCTTGGTGCGGTCGCGGCCAAGGCACTCAACCATACGGCGGAGGACGAGGTCGCGGTTGGACTCAAGGACCATGTCGATGAAGTCGATGACAATGATGCCGCCGATGTCACGCAGGCGAAGCTGGCGAACTACTTCCTCAGCAGCTTCGAGGTTGTTCTTGGTGACGGTTTCTTCAAGGTTTCCACCGCTGCCGGTGAACTTACCGGTGTTGACGTCCACCACGGTCATGGCTTCGGTGCGGTCGATGACCAGCGAACCACCGGATGGGAGGAAGACCTTGCGTTCCAGTGCCTTGTGGATCTGCTCGTCAATGCGCCAGGCACCGAAGATGTCCTGGTCCTTGGTCCACTTCTCGAGGCGGCCCACAAGGTCGGGGGCAACGTAGGTTACGTAAGCCTCAATGGTGTCCCAGGCGTCGTCGCCGGAAACGATCAGTTTGGAGAAGTCTTCATTGAAGACGTCACGGACCACCTTGATGGTCAGGTCGGGTTCGCCGTAGAGCAGTTCCGGTGCCAGGACCTTGGTGGAGGAGGCCTGGCCTTCGATGCCTTCCCACTGGGCGCGCAGGCGGTTGATGTCATGCGTCAGTTCTTCTTCCGACGCACCTTCAGCAGCCGTGCGGACAATGACGCCGGCGTTTTCCGGCAAACGGTCCTTCAGGATGCGCTTGAGGCGGTTGCGTTCGACGTCGGGCAGCTTGCGTGAAATGCCGGTCATGGAACCACCGGGCACGTACACCAGGTAGCGGCCGGGCAGGGAGATCTGGCTTGTCAGGCGGGCACCCTTGTGGCCTACAGGGTCCTTGGTGACCTGGACCAGAACGGAATCGCCGGACTTCAGCGCATTCTCGATCCGGCGCGGCTGGCCCTCGAGGTTGACCGCGTCCCAGTTCACTTCACCGGCGTACAACACGGCGTTGCGGCCGCGTCCGATATCCACGAAGGCAGCTTCCATGGACGGCAGGACGTTCTGGACCTTGCCCAGGTAAACGTTGCCGATCAGGGAGTCCTGCTGGGTCTTGGAGACAAAATGCTCGGCAAGCACGCCATCTTCCAGGACGCCGATCTGAATTCTGTCGTCGCGCTGGCGGACAATCATCTGGCGGTCCACTGATTCGCGGCGGGCCAGGAATTCGGCCTCGGTGATGACCTGGCGGCGGCGTCCGGTCTCGCGGGATTCACGGCGGCGCTGCTTCTTGGCCTCAAGCCTGGTGGAGCCCTTGACGCTGGTCACGCGATTCGAGGGAGCAGTTTCCGTGATGGGGCGGGGAGCGCGGACGCGGGTGACTGTGTTGGGCGGATCGTCGTCCGAGCCGCCGGTCAGTTCAAGGTCCTGGTCGCCACGGCGGCGACGACGACGGCGACGCGAGGTCACCCCTTCGTCGGAGGCTTCAGCAGCGGGAGTTTCCTCATCGTCAGACTCGGCGCCCTCTCCGGCTTCACTTTCTTCGCGTTCGGTCCCGCGGCGGCCACGGCGGCCACGGCTACGGCGGCGGCGACGACTGCCGGCATCTTCCAGCTCATCCTCGGCACCGGTTTCAGCTTCTTCCTCAGAATCCTCTTCCTTCTCTTCCACCGCGACAACGCGGGGAACAGTGGTGAGGTCCGGAGCCTGGAAGATCATGGACGTGATGGACACGGGCTCCAGGAAGAGCGAAGCAGAGCCTGCAGCGGCGGCTTCCTCCTCTTCGGGGGTTGCCTCAACAGGAGCCGCATCAAGGGTATCTGCTTCAGCAGCAGGCGACGCCTGCGGGGAGGCGGCGTCCGGCGTCGTGGTTTCAACTGTGGTTTCCGCAGCAACAGGTGCTTCGTCGGCGGCAGGCGCCTCCGCTTCAACCTTGGGCTTGGCAGTACGACGACGGCGGACCGGCTTTTCGGGGGCAGGCCCGGCGACGGCTTCGGGCTGGGTCTCTACAGCGGCTTCCGGCGCGGCAGCGACGTCCTCACCCAAACCGGGCAGTGGCTCAGCGGGTTCTGCTTTCTTGCGTGAGCGGGTACGTCGTACCGGCGCAACGGGGGCCTCCGTTGCCTCAGGGGCCTCCGTCGATTCAACGACAGGCGCTGCTGCGGCCTGCGCCTCGGCGTCAGCTGCAACTTTGGGCGCAGCCTTGCGCCGGGTCCGGGTGGCTTTCTTTGGCGCTTCCGCAGTTTCCGCGGGAGCTGCCTCATCATTAACGGCTACAACCTGGTCATTATCCATATGTGGCAACACTCCTGCCCCAGCGACACCGCCACATCCGGCGCCCAGTGGGGCAAATATTGTCAAAACCCGCAGGCGTTGACAGAAGTCGGTAGTATGCTCTCCGGTTCGCACCATCATTGGGGTGCGGCAGCCCTGGAAAGCCGGTGCCCTTGTTCTGAAACCCGTTGTTCTGCTGCCACAACCAGGTGCCGTCCATTGTCATGGCGGGCCCACCAAGGATCACGTGATCCAGGCATGCCCAGCTCATACTGGCGGTCTTGGGAACAAAGTCACCGGACCGGATTCCGAATGTGGATCGGGCTCCGGCTATGTTCATTCTCTCACACCTGTTCACCTTCCCACGGTAGGCCGCTGTGTCGCAGCTCCGGGGAACAGGCGCCAACCGGAAGCTTGGGGGCACCGTCCAGCCTCCGGAGTTACAATCCTCCCAAGAGCCCATACCGGCATGGCCGGACCGTACATTGAAAAGGACCAGATCCGCGATGCCGAGCACAGCCAGGGGAAACCTGGCCAACCAATCCACCAACGCCGTGGAGGATTTCTCCACGCAGGCAGGTCCCCACCAGGATCCACTCCCCCGGACTGTCCGTGACAAACCCTTTGCCTGGCTGCTGCTGGTCACCGGTGTGATCGGATGGGTGGCATCCGGAGCCTTGGTATTGGAGAAGCTTGAAGTACTCAAGGACCCCAACCACGTAACCGTCTGCGATGTGAATCCCTGGGTTTCCTGCGGGGCGGTCATGCAGACACCGCAGAGTTCCGTGTTCGGGTTCCCCAACATGTTCATCGGCATCGTGGCCTTTGCCGTCATCATCACCACGGCGATGGGTATCCTCGCGGGGGCCAAGTTCTCACGAGGCTACTGGCTGGGCCTCCAGGCAGGCGTTACCCTTGGCTTCGCGTTCGTTGTCTGGCTGTGGTCGCAGGCCCTCTACGCCATCCACGTGCTCTGCCCGTTCTGCATGGTGGTGTGGGCTGCCATGATCCCGTTGTTCGTGTGGGTAACCATCCGCAATGTCACCCACGGAGTCATCAAGGCGCCACCGGCCTTGGCAAAGCTGCTGGGCGAATCCGGCTGGATCATTGTGGCGCTCCTGTACGTTGCCGTCGCCGCTACCATCTTCTTCTCGTTCATTCACATCTTCGTGGGGTCCTCCGCTTAGGAAAACCTCCCGCGGGACGACAGAAAAGGCCAATGTTCGTGATGAACATTGGCCTTTTCCATAGTTTCGGTGATGCGTGACTAGCCCGCGAACCAGATCTTGATTTCGCGCTCAGCCGAGTCAACGGAATCCGAGCCGTGGACGAGGTTCTGCTGGACTGCCAGGCCCCAGTCGCGGCCGAAGTCACCACGAATGGTGCCCGGCGCTGCCGTGGTGGGATCAGTGGTTCCAGCCAGCGAACGGAAGCCCTCAATGACACGGTGGCCCTCGAAGACCGCCGCGATGACCGGTCCGCTCAGCATGAATTCAACCAGTGGCTCGTAGAACGGCTTGCCCACGTGCTCCTCATAGTGCTGCTCCAGCAGCTCGCGGGATGCGTTGACCTTCTTCAGTTCCGCCAGGGTGTAACCCTTGGCTTCGATCCGGGCGAGGATGGTTCCGCCCAGGTTGCGGGCGACGCCGTCGGGCTTGACCAGGACGAGGGTCCGTTCAATGCTCACAGTTGCTCCAATGTGGTTGGTCGGTGGTTTTCCCAGCCAGTTTACGGGGTTTGCGGGTCTGCTTCGTCACCGTGGGCAGCATCCCATTCGGCCTGTTCACGGTCCCGCTGGGCTACTTCACGGTCAATCCTCATGCCGGCCCTGATCCCGTACCACCAGCAGATGGCGAACAGGATGCCCACAATGAACATTGTTGGCTCTGCAAAGCCCGTCAGGATCAGCACCAGCTGCAGCGCCCAGCCAACGGCGATCCCCCAAGGCTTGGACAACACAGCGCAGGCGAGGACCAGCACAACACTCAGGGCGATGCCCACGCCCAGGATGATGCCGGGGGCCACCTCCCCGCGCCTCAACCCGAAGACCGCCAGCGTGCCGAAGAACGCGACGAAGGCTTCGAGGAGGAGCACGGTGGATGCGAACATCACTTTGGTGGAGCGGCGCTTCTTGGGCATGCCGGGGCGCCATTCACGCTGCGCCTTGGTCATTTTTGCCATGCTTAGGCACCGGCCTTTCCGAGCAGGATCCTGGCCTCGGCCACCACGGTGATGGAGCCGGTCACCAGGACGCCGCCTGCGAGGTCGTCGTTGGATTCCGCACGCTCCACGGCCCATTCAAGGGCGTCATCGAGCTTCTCCGCAATGTGGATGTTGTCCTCGCCGAAGCCAAGGTCGACGGCGAGTTCGGCCAGTTCCGCTGCGGGAACGGCACGCGCCGAGTTGGATTGCGTGAAGCAGAATTCTCCGGCAAGTCCACCGAGGGAATCCCTGAGGGTCTTCAGGATTTCCTCCGCGTCTTTCTCGCGCAGGACTCCTACCACCACTACGAGCTTGCTGAAACTGAAGGCCTCCTGGATGGCCTCAGCTGAGACGCGGATGCCATCCGGATTGTGCGCAGCGTCAACCACTACGGTAGGCGCCGTGCGGACAACCTCCAGCCGCCCTGGCGACGTCACGTTGCCGAACGCTTCCGTCAGCACCTCTGCGTCGAGTTCCTTCTCTCCCCCGCCGAAGAAAGCTTCCAGTGCTGCAACGGCGACGGCAGCATTTTCAGCCTGGTGGGCCCCATGGAGCGGAAGCAGCAGGTCCTCATAGCGGCCGGCCAATCCCTGGATGGTGAGCACCTGGCCACCCACGGCCACTGCGCGGGACTCAACGCCAAATTCAACGCCCTCGAACCGGAACGGCACGTCCACTTCGCGGGCTTTCTCCAACAGGACCTGCGCGGCGTCCACCGGCTGGGCGGCGCTGACCAGGAACCCGCCGGGTTTGATGATGCCGGCCTTCTCATAAGCGATGTCCTCGGTGGTGTCGCCCAGGAGATCCGTGTGGTCCAAAGAGATCGGCGTGATGACCGAGACTTGACCGTCGCCCACGTTGGTGGCGTCGGTGATGCCACCCAACCCGACTTCGATCACGGCAACATCAACCGGCTGGTCCGCGAACACAGCAAAGCCCAGGATTGTGAGGCACTCAAAGTAGGTCAGCCGGGGCTGGTTGTCGGCCTCGAGCTCGCTGTCCACGATTTCCAGGTAGGGGCGGATTTCGTCCCAGATGCGCACGAACGTCGCGTCGGGCACAGGCTCGCCGTCGATGCTGATGCGCTCGGTGACCTTGGACAAGTGCGGGCTGGTATAGCGGCCCGTGCTCAGTCCGTGGGCACGGAGTCCGGCCTCGATCATGCGGGCCGTTGACGTTTTGCCGTTGGTACCGGTGATGTGAATGATCGGGTACGCCTTGTTCGGCTCCCCCAGTACATCCATGGCACGGAACAAGGGGGCCAGGCGCGGTTCCATCTTGTTTTCCGGAGCACGGCCCAGAAGTTCGGCGTAGACGCTTTCTACTGAGAATTCGTCAGTCATGGTCAGGCTCCTGCCTTGGTGACCGTGACCTGCGGTTCGTCGACGCCGGCCAGCAGAACCTCCAGCTCAAGGGTCAGCGTTTCTGTCTTGACGAGCTCCGCATTGGCTTTCAGGGCGTCAACGACATCCTGTGCGGCCTCCACAGACGTCCGGATGCGGTCGCTCACGTTGAGTCCAGCGTCCTTGCGGGCTTGCTGGATGGCGCGGACCATGTCCCGGGCCAGCCCTTCTGCCGCAAGCTCCGGGGTGACCTCGGTGTTGAGGACCACAAAGCCACCGCCAGGAAGTACCGCTACTGCCGAGCTGCCGCCATCGGCGGCTTCCGCAACCACAGTCTCCAGCGTGTACTCGTGCGGTTCGAGCTCGAGGCCACCGGCAACCACAACACCGGCATCATTGACAGACCAATCTCCGGACTTGGATCCCTTGATGGCCTGTTGGACGTTCTTGCCCAGGCGAGGTCCGGCAGCGCGGGCGTTGACCACCAGCTTCTGCTCGATGCCGAATTCCTCAGGCGAGGCAGTTGCCGCGTCCAGCAGGCGGACGGACCGCAGGTTCAGTTCATCGGCGACGACGGCGGCAAAGCCTTCCAGCGCGTCTGCTCCAGGTGCCACAACAGTCAGTTCCTGCAGCGGCAGGCGGACGCGCAGGTTGGCTCCCTTGCGCAAGCTGGAACCAGTGGAGCAGATCTGCTGCACACGGTCCATGGCCTCCACCAGCCCGGCGTTGGCAGGGAACAAGGACGCGTCCGGCCAGTCAGCCAGGTGTACGGAGCGGCCACCCGTGAGACCACGCCAGATCTCCTCGGAGACCAGCGGCAACAACGATGCCGACACCCGGCACACGGCTTCCAACGCAGTGTAGAGCGCGTCAAAGGCGTCAACATTCTCGTCGAAGAAGCGCTGGCGGCTGCGCCGGACGTACCAGTTGGTGAGCATGTCCAGGTAGCTGCGCAGTTGATCGCAGGCACCCGAGATGTCGTAGCTGTCCAGGCTTGACGTGATGTTCCGGACCAAGTCTCCGGTGTTGGCCAGGAGGTATTGGTCCAGCGTGTCGGCGTAGCCGTCGTAGCGCAGCTTCGCCTCGTAACCGGAACCCCCGTTCGATGCGTTGGTGTACAGCGTGAAGAAGCTGTAGACGTTCCACAGCGGCAGGATGACCTGACGGACGCCATCGCGGATACCTTGCTCGGTCACCACGAGGTTCCCACCGCGAAGGATGGGGCTGGACATGAGGAACCAGCGCATGGCGTCGGAACCGTCGCGGTCCAGGACCTCGGACACGTCCGGGTAGTTGCGCAGGCTCTTGGACATTTTCTGGCCGTCGGAGCCCAGTACGATGCCGTGACTGATCACATTGCGGAATGCCGGGCGATCAAACAGAGCGGTGGACAGGATGTGCAGCATGTAGAACCAGCCGCGCGTCTGTCCGATGTACTCCACAATGAAGTCCGCCGGGTTGTGGGTGTCAAACCACTCTTCGTTTTGGAACGGGTAGTGCACCTGTCCGTACGGCATGGAGCCGGAGTCGAACCAGACGTCCAGGACGTCCTCGACGCGGCGCATGGTGGATTGACCTGTGGGGTCGTCCGGGTTGGGGCGGGTCAGTTCATCGATGAACGGACGGTGCAGGTCCACTTGGCCTTCGTTGTTGACCGGGAGGCGGCCGAAGTCGGCTTCCAGTTCCGCCAGCGAACCGTAGACGTCGGTGCGCGGGTACTCGGGATCATCCGACTGCCAAACGGGGATGGGTGAGCCCCAGTAGCGGTTGCGGCTGATGGACCAGTCGCGGGCGTTGTCCAGCCACTTGCCGAACTGGCCGTCCTTGACGTTGCCCGGGATCCAGTTGATCTCCTGGTTGAGCTCGGACATGCGGTCTTTGAACTTGGTGACCTCCACATACCAGGATGACACTGCGCGGTAGATCAGGGGGTTCCGGCAACGCCAGCAGTGCGGGTAGCTGTGCTCGTAGCTGGCCTGGCGGACCAACCGGCCATCGGCGCGGAGCACCTGGGTGATGGGCTTGTTCGCGTCGAAAACCTGCAGGCCAACGATCGAGGCCAGCTCGCCATGGGCAAACAGCGGCAGGAACTTGGCGCCTTCATCCACGGAGAGGACCACAGGGATACCGGCGTCTTCACAGACCTTCTGGTCATCCTCACCATAGGCCGGAGCCTGGTGGACGATGCCCGTACCGTCGGTGGTGGTGACGTAGTCCGCCACCAGGAATCGCCAGGCATTCTGCGTCCCGTACTTCTCAGTATCCGCAAAGTCGTTCCACAGCGGCTCATACTCAAGGCCTGCCAACTCGGAGCCTGAGTGGGTGGAGACAACGGCGGCAGTTGCGGCAGCGACGCCGTCGGCACCGTCACCGTACCCCAGGTCCTTGGCGTAGGAGCCCACAAGGTCAGCAGCGAGCAGGAAGCTGCCGGTGACCGGCGCCTCAGCGGAGGCCGCCTTTACGCCGTTGGGTCCTGCGGGCAGGACGGCGTAGGAGATGTCAGGCCCGACGGCGAGCGCCAGGTTGGTGGGCAGCGTCCAGGGCGTGGTGGTCCAGGCAAGCGCCTGCACACCTTCAAGAGCCTTGGAGAGTTCGGACTCTCCTGCCTTGATGGGGAACGTCACGGTGACAGTCTGGTCCTGGCGGTTCTTGTAGACGTCGTCGTCCATGCGGAGTTCGTGGTTGGACAGCGGCGTCTCGTCCTTCCAGCAGTAAGGGAGGACGCGGTAACCGTTGTAGGTCAGGCCCTTCTCGTGCAGCTGCTTGAAAGCCCAGAGCACCGACTCCATGTACTCGACATTGAGGGTCTTGTAGTCGTTGTCGAAATCCACCCAGCGGGCCTGGCGGGTGACGTAGGCCTTCCACTCATTGGCGTACTTCATGACGGAGGCGCGGCAGGCGTCGTTGAATTTGTCGATGCCCATGGCTTCGATCTGGGTCTTGTCCGTCATACCCAGTTGCTTCATGGCTTCGAGCTCTGCGGGGAGCCCGTGGGTGTCCCAACCGAAGCGGCGTTCCACGCGCTTGCCGCGCTGGGTCTGGTAGCGGCCTACGAGGTCCTTGGCGTAGCCGGTCAGCAGGTGGCCGTAGTGGGGCAGGCCGTTGGCGAAAGGAGGGCCATCGTAGAAGACGAATTCGTTGCTTCCGGCTGTCCCACCGGGAAGGTCGCTGTCGCGCTGGTCGATGCTGGCTTGGAAGGTGCCATCTTCATCCCAGTATTTGAGGATGCGCTCTTCGATTTCCGGGAACTTCACGGAAGCGGACACGCCGTGCGTGCCGGACGAAGACGCTGAGGCCTTGGGGTAGTGGGTCATCTCATATCCTGTGATAGCTGGTTGACTGTCAGGATGCGAGGACGGCTTCTGTGCTGCCTGTCGGCTGCGCAGGTACCGCGGTACCACCTCACTTACCGGAACGGATATTCCGGCCTCTCATTACTGCTGTGACGGGCTTACCCGTCCGGTTCTACTGGGCGCCTGCCACCTTTGCAGGTGGTCAGAGCTGTTCTTCCGGAAGCTCACCGGTGATGGCCGGGTCAAAGCTGCTCCCCCAAGTCTAGCGGCAGCCTGGCGCCTCCCTCTACCCGGAGTTCATCCTATGGATGGAGTCCGGTGGCGCTGCTGATACATAGACTCATCCCCATGATGCTTCCCGCTCCTGCACTTCAGGAAAGCCGCCCCCGGCAGTCCGCGTCCATCGCGTGGTCGGCACTGGGCCTGGTGGTGTCGCTGCCGGTAGCGGGGCTGTCGATTTTCCGTGCCATCCCTGCTGAATGGCCCCTCGTTGTGGTGCAGTTGCTGTCCTTCACACCCTGGATGGTGCTGCCCGCGGCGCTTGCGCTGGTGCTTGCTGTGGTGGGGCGGCGGTGGTGGGTCATCCTCACGACGGCGGCGCTGTTGGCGGTTCAACTCTTCTGGCTGTTCCCTTTGGACAGCGGAAAAGCGGAAGCACTGCCGGCAGGGACGGCCACGGCTTCGCTGAAGGTGATGAGCCTCAACTCCGAGTATGGCGAGGCGGACGCGGCGACCATTGTGAGGCTGGTCCGTGAGAACGGTGTCCAGTTGCTGACGATCCAGGAACACACCCAACGGCTTGAAGACGCCCTCAGCTCAGCGGGCCTGGAGCACGTGCTGCCGAATCTCCTCAGCCAACCCAATGACGACGCGTCCGGCGGCGCGGTGTACTCCGTGTTCCCGCTGGAGGCCGTGGGGCTGCTCCCTGACACCCCGTTCCGGATGGACGTGACCCGGGTACAGGTCACGGATGCCGGTGCTGGTTCCACGGCGGCGCTGAACCTCACCAACGTCCATACCCTTCCACCGGTTGATGAGCGGATCGGGCAGTGGCGCAGCGATCTGGACAAGCTGTCCCGGCAGGCTTCCCGGCCCGGGAACCATCTGTTGGTGGGCGACTACAACGCAACGTACGATCACGCCGAGTTCCGTTCGTTGCTCGATAACGCCTTGGGTGGTCAGCAAACGGGCACGAAGCTCGTTGACGTCGGCATTGCTTCCGGTGGGCGGTTCTCCCCGACGTGGCCCATGGAGGGACAGCCGCTGCCGGGCATTGTCATCGACCACATGGTCACCTCGCCCCGGATCAGCAACAGCGGCTACGCGGTCCTCCACGTTCCGGGCACCGACCACGCCGCCATCCTGGCAACGCTCAGCATTCCGGCCGGTTAACTTTCCCTGCGGATCAGCTTGTGGTTGGCTGCCTGTGCCACAGGACGAACGACGATCTCGTCGAGGTTGATGTGATGCGGCAAGGAGACGGCGTACTTCACGACGTCCGCCACGTCCGCGGCCGTCAGGGGTTTCTCGACGCCGGCATACACCTTCGCGGCCGCGTCCTTGTCGCCCAGCCGGTTGAGGGCGAACTCCTCCGTTTGCACCAGTCCCGGAGCCACCTCGATGACCCGGATGTTGTTGCCCACCTCTTCCAGGCGCAAGGCGTTGGTCATGGCGTGCTGGGCAAACTTGGCGGCGTTGTAGCCGGCACCGCCCTCATACGCCGACAGGCCGGCAGTGGAGGTCAGGTTCAGGACCGTACCTTCGCCGTGGTCCCGCAACATGGGCAGGAACGCCCGGGTGATCTTCATGGTCCCCAACACGTTGACCTGGTACATCCATTCCCAATCCCCGGTGTCGGCGTTGGCGATGGTGTCCGCGCCACGTGCACCGCCGGCGATGTTGATGAGGGTGTCAGCACCTCCGGACGTGGTCACGGCCTCCAGCAAGGCGGCGACGTCGTCGTCGTTGGTGATGTCAGCAGGGAACGGCACAGCGCCGGTCTCAGCACCCAGGGCCTCGAGCCTGTCGGCCCTGCGCGCCACCGCGAATACCGTCCAACCCGAGGAAGCCAGGGCCCTCACGGTGGCTTCACCGATGCCGGTGCTTGCACCGGTCACCACGGCCGTCCTGTTTGTGCCGGAATTCTGTCCTGAGGGGGTGCTGTGCGCTGCCGAAGTCATGGCACCACCTTATCCGGGGGTGCGCAGTCATTCCCCGGCGGGCTGTAACGCCAGGCCATGAAACAATTGATCCATGGCTGAATCAACGCAGGGTACAGACACGCCCGCCACCAACCCCATCAACGTTCCCGACAAGCCGGCCCTTGAAGGCCTTGAGGCTGCCTTGACGCAGCGCTGGCTGGCTGAAGGAACCTATAAGTTCAACCCGGACACCACCCGGGAGCAGGTCTACTCGATCGACACTCCCCCGCCCACGGCATCCGGCTCGCTCCACGTGGGCCACATGTTCTCCTTTACCCAGACTGACGTCCAGGCCCGGTACATGCGAATGACCGGGAAAAACGTCTTCTACCCCATGGGCTGGGACGACAACGGCTTGCCCACCGAGCGCCGCGTCCAGAACTACTACGGTGTGCGTTGCGATCCGGCCATCCCCTATCAGGCCGACTACACGCCGCCCGCACAGCCGGCCAAGAACCAGCGCGACTTCGACGTCGTCTCGCGCCGGAACTTCATCGAACTGTGTGAGGAACTCGCCGTTGAGGACGAGAAGGTCTTCGAGAACCTGTTCCAGACCCTCGGCTTGTCCGTGGACTGGGACCTGACGTACCGCACCATTGACGACACTTCACGTGCGGTCTCCCAGCGCGCCTTCCTTACCAACCTCTCTGCCGGTGACGCCTACATGGCCGAAGCTCCCACGCTTTGGGATGTGACGTTCCGCACGGCTGTTGCACAGGCCGAACTTGAGGACCGCGAAGTTGCAGGCGCGTACTACCGCTACCCGTTCTTCACTGAAGACGGCGAAAAGATCTTCATCGAGACCACCCGCCCGGAACTGCTGGCTGCCTGCGCGGCCCTGGTGGCAAACCCCGACGACGAACGGTACCAGCCGCTGTTTGGCAAGACCGTGAAGTCCCCGCTGTTCGACGTCGAGCTTGAGGTCAAGGCCCACCCCCTCGCCAAGGCGGATAAGGGCTCCGGCATTGCCATGGTGTGTACTTTCGGCGACCTCACCGACGTCACCTGGTGGCGCGAACTGCAGTTGCCCACGCGTGCCATCATGGGCCGCGACGGCCGCATCATTGCCGACATCCCGGAATGGATCACCACCGAGGCAGGCAAGGAAGCCTACGCTGCGATCGCGGGCAAGACCGCTTTTTCCGCCAAGGAAGCCGTAGTTGAACTGCTCAAGGCAGCGGACCTGCTGGACGGCGAACCGAAGAAGATCACCCACCCGGTGAACTTCTTCGAAAAAGGCGACAAGCCCCTCGAGGTTGTCACGTCACGTCAGTGGTACATCCGCAACGGTGGCCGCGATGAGGAACGCCGCGAACGCCTGATCGGTCGAGGCCAGGAAATCACCTTCCACCCGGCCTTTATGCGCTCCCGCTACGAGAACTGGATCGCCGGCCTGAACGGTGACTGGCTGGTTTCCCGCCAGCGCTTCTTTGGCGTGCCCATCCCCGTCTGGTACCCGCTGGATGCCCAGGGCAACCCGGATTACGACAACCCCATCCTGCCCTCGGACGACATGCTGCCCGTGGATCCCGCTGCGGACGCTGCTCCCGGCTTCGACGAAGCGCAGCGTGACCAAGCCAATGGCTTCACAGGTGACGCCGACGTCCTGGATACCTGGGCCACGTCCTCTCTCACCCCGCAGATTGTGGGCGGCTGGAGCCGTGACGAGGACCTGTTCTCCAAGGTCTACCCCTTCGACCTCCGTCCGCAGGGCCACGACATCATCCGCACCTGGCTGTTCTCGTCGGCTGTCCGCGCTGATGCCCTGCAGAAGAATGCCCCGTGGAAGCATGCGGCCATCTCCGGCTGGATCCTGGACCCGGACCGCAAGAAGATGTCCAAGTCCAAGGGCAACGTTGTGGTGCCCACGGATGTGCTCAACGAGTACGGTTCCGACGCCGTCCGTTACTGGGCCGCCTCGGCCAAGCTTGGCGCAGACACTGCCTACGAAATAGCGCAGATGAAGATCGGCCGTCGCCTGGCCATCAAGCTGCTGAACGCCTCCAAGTTCGTGCTCAACCTTGGTGCCACCGAGAACTCCGTGGTCTCCGGTGACCTCTCGGTGCTGACCAACCCGCTGGACCGTGCGCTGCTCGCGCAACTGTCCGACGTCGTTGCCCAGTCCACCAAGGCGTTTGAGAACTACGACTACGCCCGCGCACTCCAGATCACCGAATCCTTCTTCTGGCAGTTCACGGACGATTACGTAGAGCTCATCAAGGACCGCGCCTATGGTGCCGCCGGCGAGACTGAGCAGGCCTCGGTCCTTGCTGCGCTGGCGACAACGCTGGACTCGCTCCTGCGTCTCTTCGCACCGTTCCTGCCCTTCGCCACCGAAGAGGTCTGGGGCTGGTGGCGCGCAGGGTCCGTCCACCGTGCAGAGTGGCCCGCCGCCTTGGAAATCACCGACGGCGACACCACCATGCTTGGCACAGTGGGCATTGCTCTCAGCGGTATCCGCAAAGCGAAGTCCGAGGCAAAGGTCAAGCAGCGCACAGAGGTGGTCTCTGCCTCGATCACGGCCTCGGAGGTTCTGGTGGCCCAACTGAAGGCCGGCCTGGGCGACTTGAAGGCAGCCGCCAACGCACAGGAAATCACGCTCCAGTCCGGTGAAGGCGAACTGACCGTCAGCGACGTTGTCCTGGCGCCTGCCGAGGAGACGTCCGCGTCCCAGTCGTAGTCCCGGAAGTCACTGCGCCCATTGATTCAGGGCAAAGGGGAAGCCCCATCAGCGTTTTGCCGTTGGTGGGGCTTCGACTTTTCGGCTGTCTGGTGATGTCTTGACAGTCTGGCGGAATCCTAGGAATTTCAGGTCTTCCTACCTCATCACTGGTAGCCTGCTTCCAACTTTGCCAAAGGCTGCGTTGGTTGCAATCACTGAATCTTTGGTTTCCGTGTCCCTCTTCTTTCGAAGTGGGTAAGAACCATTGTTGTCCCGCTGAATGCAATGCACAAGACCCCTGGAAGAACTACAAACCTGTAGTTCTCCTGCGCTCCGGGGGCTACCTGTGGCAGAGTATTGAGCATGCCGGAACTCCCCGAAGTGCACGGCCTGTGCATGTATCTGGACACCCAACTCAGTGGAGCCGTGCTCAACGAGGTCCGCATCAACTCCTTCTCCGCACTGAAGACTGCTGATCCTCCGTACAGCGTCCTGGAAGGCAGAACCGTTCAGGGTGTACAACGCCTCGGTAAGTTCGTGTGCGTTGATGTTGACGGCCTGTACTTTGTTTTCCATCTGGCCAAGGCCGGTTGGGTCCGCTACACCGAGCACCCTTCGTCTGCCGGACTGCGGATGGGCAAAAGCAACATCTCTGCAAGGCTCCTGCTGCACCGTCCTGCCGACGAAGCCCACATCGGCGTGGACCTCACGGAAGCCGGAACCAAGAAAAGCCTGGCCATCTATGTGGTGCGGGATCCCCAGGAAGTGCCGGGAATCGCCACCTTGGGACCGGAGCCCCTCAGCCCCGACTTCGACCTTGCCGCGTTGGCGTCGATCCTTGGATCCAGTTCCCAACAGATCAAGGGCTTGCTTCGGAGCCAGGGCGTCATTGCCGGCATAGGAAACGCGTACAGTGACGAAATCCTGCACGCAGCAAAAATCTCTCCTTTCGCCAGTGCCAAGTCCCTGGACCAGGCCACAGTGGCGCGGCTCTACGAGGCCATGCAGGAGATCCTGGTGGGAGCTGTCAACGCAGCGGCAGGCAAGCCGTCCAGCGAACTCAAGGACACCAAACGCAGCAACTTCCGAGTGCACGCGCGGACCGGACTTCCCTGTCCGGTATGCGGGGACGTAGTAAGGGAGGTGTCCTTTGCGGACACCTCCCTGCAATACTGTGCCACCTGCCAGACCAACGGAAAGATCCTTGCTGACCGACGGACATCCCGGTTCCTGAAGTAACCTGCTGGTTGAGGTTGGGAAGCCTCTTGGGTTCGGGAAACTAGTTGAATTCGGGGCTTTCGCTGCGGCTGCGCTTCAACTCGAAGAAGTGCGGGTAGCCGGCCAAGGTCACCGTGGCGTCCCAGATCTTACCGGCTTCTTCACCGCGGGGAATACGGGTCAGTACGGGACCGAAGAAAGCAGTCCCATTGAAGGCAACTACGGGAGTTCCAACATCCTGGCCTACCAATGAGATCCCCGCCTCGTGGCTCGAGCGCAGTTGGGCATCATACTCCTCCGAGTCAGCGAAGCGTGCCAGATCAGCCGGCAGGCCTACCTCGGCAAGGGCCTTCTGGATGACCGATGCCCGGTCCTTGTTGCCCTCGTGGTGGATCTGCTCTCCCATGGCGTCATACAGCGGCTTGACGTAGTTCGCGCCGTGAAGTTCCTGGGCGGCGATGATCACGCGGACAGGACCCCAGCTGTCATCCATCATTGCCCGGTAGTCGGCAGGAAGGTCCCGGCCCTCGTTGAGGACGGAGAGGCTCATCACGTGCCATTCAGTCTGGATGCCACGTACCTCCTCAACCTCACCAATCCAGCGCGACGTGATCCAGGCAAACGGGCAAACAGGATCAAACCAAAAATCGGCTTTGTTGACGGTCTGTTCGGGCGTGGACTTTTCGGGCATAGGGAACTCCTCGGAAAAGGTGGGATACGTGTGGCGGCAAGCGGTCCAACGGAACCGCTCCTTGCCTAGGCCAACAGGCTGCTAGGCCGACTTATTCCGGCGCTTGGCCACCACGTCGTGGGCAATCATGGTGGGCTGGGCTTTCTTCAAAACAACATCAGCTGTGATGACCACCGTGGCTATGTCGTCCCTGCTGGGGAGATCGAACATGACGGGCAGCAACACTTCTTCCATGATGGCCCGGAGTCCACGGGCACCAGTGCCGCGTTCGAGCGCTTGATCCGCGATGGAGTCCAGTGCGTCGTCTTCGAACTGCAAATCCACGCCGTCCAGCTGGAACATCTTCTGGTACTGCTTCACCAGCGCGTTCTTGGGGGTGGACAGAATCTGGATGAGGGCGGGCCGGTCCAGGTTGGAGACAGTGGTGATCACCGGGAGCCGGCCAATGAATTCCGGAATGAGGCCGAACTTCAGCAGGTCCTCCGGCATCACTTCGCCGTAGCTGTCCACGTTGTCCCGGGCCTCGTTCAGGGGTGAACCAAAGCCGATGCCCTTACGCCCGGACCGTGAACCAATAATGTCCTCAAGGCCCGCAAAAGCGCCGGCCACGATGAAGAGCACGTTGGTGGTGTCGATCTGGATGAATTCCTGATGCGGGTGTTTGCGGCCGCCTTGAGGGGGCACGGATGCAACGGTTCCCTCAAGAATCTTCAAGAGCGCCTGCTGCACACCTTCACCGGATACGTCACGGGTGATCGAAGGATTCTCACTCTTACGCGAGATCTTATCGATCTCGTCAATGTAGATGATGCCTTGCTCGGCCTTCTTCACGTCATAGTCCGCGGCCTGGATGAGCTTAAGCAGGATGTTCTCCACATCCTCGCCGACGTAGCCGGCCTCCGTCAGTGCAGTCGCATCGGCTACGGCAAAGGGAACATTGAGTCGACGGGCCAACGTCTGGGCGAGATAGGTCTTGCCACAGCCGGTGGGGCCGATCAGGAGGATGTTGGACTTTGCGATCTCCACGTCCTCGTGATGCGATCCCTCACCGAGGCTGCCGGTCTTGGGTGCATGGCCGGCCTGGATCCGCTTGTAGTGGTTGTAGACAGCCACTGCCAGCGACCGCTTGGCCGGTTCCTGGCCAATGACGTATTCCTGCAGGAAGTCGAAAATCTCACGGGGCTTGGGCAGTTCGAAACTGCCGAGATCGGAAACTTCAGCGAGTTCCTCTTCAATGATCTCGTTGCACAGCTCGATGCATTCATCACAGATGTAGACACCGGGCCCGGCTATCAGCTTCCGTACCTGCTTTTGGCTCTTTCCGCAGAAAGAACACTTCAGCAGATCCGTGCTCTCGCCAATCCGAGCCATGTGGGAATCCCTTCGTTGCATGCGGGTGATGCGGCTCCGCGCCGTACTCAAGTGTGCGGCCAAGCCGCGGTTGGCACCACCGTGACAAGATCCACTCTAGGTCACAATGAGCTGCTTGGGTGGAAACAGAACGCCGGTGCGGTCCATATTTCGTGAACCGCACCGGCGTCGAATTCCGTGTGCTACCGGGTGATTGCCTGCGGCTTGATCTTCCGGGAGTCAAGAACCTGATCGATCAGGCCGTAGCTCAAGGCATCAGCAGCAGTGAGGATCTTGTCACGCTCGATGTCGTTGTTCACCTGCTCGGACGTGCGGCCGGAGTGGTGTGCCAGCGTGTCCTCAAGCCAGGTACGCATGCGCATGACTTCCGCAGCCTGGATTTCGAGGTCCGAGGCCTGGCCACCCTGGCCACCGGAGAGAGCCGGCTGGTGGATCAGAACACGTGCGTTCGGGAGTGCCAGTCGCTTGCCCGGGGTACCGGCAGCGAGCAGGACTGCAGCTGCACTGGCAGCCTGGCCCAGGCATACCGTCTGGATTTCCGGACGGATGTACTGCATGGTGTCGTAGATGGCCGTCATGGCAGTGAACGAACCACCTGGCGAGTTGATGTACAAGGTGATGTCGCGGTCCGGGTCGGTTGACTCAAGGACCAGCAACTGGGCCATGATGTCATCGGCGGAGGCGTCGTCAACCTGGACACCGAGGAAGATGATGCGGTCCTCGAACAGCTTGGTGTACGGGTCCTGGCGCTTGAAGCCGTAAGGCGTGCGCTCCTCGAACTGGGGCAGGACGTAACGGCTGGACGGGAGATTACCGGCAGACCATCCGAAGTTGTAATTCATGTTCTTTACTCCTGGGGTTTCAGTGGTTCTTTGTGCCGGTTAGTTTTCGGAGTTCGGCTCTGCGCCCGACTGGTTGGCCGTTCCGCCACCACCGGCAACAGAACCGGCGTGCGCCGAGATCTTGTCGAAGAAGCCATATTCCAACGCCTCGGCGGCAGTGAACCACTTGTCGCGGTCATTGTCCTTGAGGATGGTCTCTACGGACTGACCGGTCTGCTCAGCCGTGAGTTCCGCCATGACCTTTTTCATGTGCAGGATCAGTTCAGCCTGGATCTTGATGTCCGAGGCCGTGCCGCCGATGCCGCCGGAAGGCTGGTGCATCAGGATGCGGGCGTTGGGCGTGGCGTAACGCTTGCCCTTGGTGCCGGACGACAGGAGGAACTGGCCCATCGAGGCAGCCAAACCCGTGGCGACGGTGACGACGTCGTTCGGAATGAACTGCATGGTGTCGTAGATGGCCATGCCGGCCGTCACGGACCCACCCGGGGAGTTGATGTACAAGTAGATGTCCTTCTCCGGGTCTTCGGCCGAGAGGAGGAGGAGCTGGGAGCAGATGGCGTTGGCATTCTCGTCACGGACTTCAGAGCCGAGCCAGATAATGCGCTCTTTCAGCAGGCGGTTGTAGATGTAGTTGTCCTGGGCTGCGGGATCGACAGTTGCCATCCGGGGAGCCTCTGATTGCTGTGACATAAGTACTTACCTCTCGCTGGTGCCAGTGACCTCACTGAACTTCACTACTTGGACACTAACCGTTTTCCGCGGTGATTTGTTCGCCGGAATCGCGCTGTTCGCTGACGGCGCACGTCTGCGTTCAGCACCAATGTTCAGCCTTAAAAGCAAACCGGCCCCGGATCAGAAGATCCGGGGCCGGTTGAAGTCGTTGACTAGAACTTCACTGCTGCGGGGTCGTCGCTTGCTGCAGCGTCGGCCTCGTCGGTTGCCTCGACTGCGGCGGCCTCTTCGGCTGCTGCTTCACCGGCAGGACGAACGAAGTCGGTGAGGTCAACCTTGTTGCCCTCGGAGTCGACAACCTCTGCCTGGCCGAGCACAACTGCCAGCGCCTTGCGGCGTCGGACCTCGGAAACCATCATGGGGACCTGGCCGCTCTGATCAATGATCTGGGCGAACTGGTTGGGGTCCATGCCGTACTGGCTTGCGGTGGTGACGATGTAGTCGATCAGCTCGTTCTGGCTGACATCCACTTCTTCCTTGTCCGCGATGGCGTCAAGGATGATCTCGTTCTGGAACGCACGCTCGGTGTTGGCCTTGACCTCGGCGCGGTGTTCCTCGGTGTCGTGGTCACCTTCGCCGTGGGCGTTCTCCGGGTTGAAGTGCGCTTCGATCTGCTCTTCGACCACGGAATCCGGAACCGGAACCTCTACGAGCTCAACGAGCTTGTCCAGGACCTTGTCGCGTGCCTCAACGCCCTGCTCCACAACCTTGGAGTCGGAAGCCTGCTTGGCGAGGTCCTCGCGGAGCTCGGCAAGGGTGTCGAACTCGGAGGCAAGCTGTGCAAAGTCATCGTTGGCCTCGGGGAGCTCGCGCTCCTTGACGGCCTTGACAACAACCTTCACCTGAGCGGACTCACCGGCGTGGTCGCCGCCCACCAACGTGGTGTCGAAGATTGCCTCTTCGTCGGCTGAAAGGCCGGTCACGGCTTCATCGAGGCCTTCGAGCATGGTGCCCGCGCCAACCTGGTAGGACAGGCCTGCCGCGGAATCGATCTCTTTGCCGTCAATGGTGGCGGTGATGTCGATGGTCAGGAAGTCATCGTTCTTGGCGGGGCGCTCAACGGACTTCAGCGTGCCGAAACGGCCACGCAGTTCGTCAAGGGACTTCTCGACGTCAGCTTCGGAGGATTCAGCGGCAGCCACCTCGACCTTGATGCCGGCGTAGTCCGGCAGCTCGATCTCGGGGCGGACATCGATTTCCACCTGGAACTTGAGTTCACCATCGGTGGAGGTGGGGTCGGGAACCTCGGTGATTTCAACCTCGGGACGGCTCAGGGGGCGAACGCCCGTTTCCTGAACTGCAGCCTGGTACCAGCCATTGAGGCCATCGTTGATGGCCGTCTCCAGGACGTAGCCGCGGCCAACGCGCTGGTCGATCAGCTTGGTGGGAACTTTGCCCTTGCGGAATCCGGGAACCTGGATCTGCGAAGCAACGGTCTTGTACGCGGCATCGATGCTCGGCTTCAGTTCCTCAAAGGGAACCTCAACGTTGAGCTTGACCCGCGTTGCGGTGAGGTTCTCGACAGCGCTCTTCACAGTCTAAGTACTCCTGATTTTGTGGGTATGGGGTTCTGTCGCGTCCCTGAGGCGGACACAAACACAGAGTCGGGGTGACAGGATTTGAACCTGCGACTTCCTGCTCCCAAAGCAGGCGCTCTAGCCAAGCTGAGCTACACCCCGAACGCACAGGACAGTCTACGGGCAAGCGAGCCAGGAATGCACATTTGACACCGCCGCCGGAATTAGGTTTAGTTGTACCCGGCTTGAACAGCCACCGGGAAGATGTCCTGAAAAAAGGAGATCCGTCCTGGGGACGTAGCTTAATGGTAAAGCCTCAGTCTTCCAAACTGATTACGCGGGTTCGATTCCCGTCGTCCCCTCCAAGGGAAAACGCCCCGATCCTCGGATCGGGGCGTTTTTTGTTGCTGCTACACCTGGCAGCCCGGACACCAGTACAGCTTGCGCGCACCGATTTCCGTCATGCCCACCGGCGTCCCGCAGGCCCGGCAGGGCATGCCGTCCCGCTTGTAGACAAAGTGGGCGTCGGCGTCGGGCGCTACGACACCGCCACCACTCCACAGCGCGGAAGGCGTCGTAACAATCCGTCCGTCACGAACACCGTCGGACATGGTGGCCACGGTGTCGTCCCACAGACGCCCTGCCGTTTCCTCGTCAAGGGAGCTGCCCGGCGTCCAGGGATCGACGGCTTGCCGGAACAGCACTTCCGCTCGATAAATATTGCCCACGCCGGCCAGGACGGACTGATCCATCAGCAACAGGGCCACCGCCGTTTTCCGGCGGCGCAGGCGGCGGATGAATTCCCCTCGGTCGCCGGGGTGGTTGTGCAACGGGTCCGGACCCAACCGTTCCATGACGACGGCAACTTCCGCCGCCGTAATGGCGGCACACGTCGTGGCGCCACGGAGGTCGGCCCAGCCATGGTCTGAAACGAGTCGGACACGGACGGCGCCCACCGGTGCAGGCGGGCCTGTGTACTCCGTTTCACCTAACGCCGCTTCGTCCTGTGCCGGCCCTGTTTCCCGCTCACCGATGCGTCGTGGCGCACCGATGCTGGAGGCACCCTTGAAGGAACTGTCCCCGCCGAAGTTCCACGCACCGTACAGGCCCAGATGGACGTGAAGGAAGAGATCGTGGTCAAACCTGAGGAACAACTGCTTCCCGTGGGCCCTCGACTCAACCATGGTGTGCCCGCTCAGCACCTGCGCGCCGTGGGTGAACCGACCCTGCGGGCTGGAAACGGCCAGGCGGCGGCCGCCAAAAACATCCTGGAATTGGCGGGCCAACCTATGGACCGAATGTCCTTCAGGCACTACTCGACGATTTCGCCGGTGGTTTCGTACACCGCGATTTTTCCGATCCGGCGGACATGGCGTTCATCGTTGCTGAACGGTTCCTCAAGGAAGGCTTCAATGAGCTCGGTAGCTTCTTCAACCGAGTGCTGGCGGCCTCCAACCGCGACGACGTTGGCGTCGTTGTGCTCCCGGGCCAGCTTTGCGGTGGAAAGGTTCCAGGCGAGCGCAGCGCGGACACCCTTGACCTTGTTGGCGGCAATTTGCTCACCATTTCCCGAACCACCCAAGACGATTCCCAGGGCGTGGATGCCGGCTTCCTGATCCGCCACGACAGCAACGCCGGCGTTGATGCAGAAAGAGGGGTAGTCGTCCAGGGCGTCGTACTCCTTGGGTCCGTGATCCACCACTTCATAGCCCTTGGCCGTGAGGTGGCTGACCAGGTGGGCACTCAGTTCCATGCCGGCATGGTCAGTAGCGATGTGGACGCGGGGTGTAGTCACAGGAAGTCCGTTCTTTCTGGCGCGCGGGGACGGCGTCTGGCCGGGGCGCGGCGGTGAGGGATGCGCTACCTAGGGTACCGCTACCGGGGTTGTTGGGACTGTCCATCATCCCGGGCCCGGTGGGCCGCCCGGTTGAGTATCCCCGCCAGCTTGTCAGCTGAGGCCTGGGAGCCGGCACTGAGAGCCACCCGTCCCCCGTTAAGTTTCCTTACGACGACGGCAGGCCCGCTGCTGACCAGCATTGCCGTGGCGTCGTCGTGATGCCGCCAACCCCACCCCCCATAATCAGCCGCTTTGACGTCCGCCGGAGCCGCCCCGGCGATCTCGACGGCGGGGACGGTCAAGACGCGCACGATGCCACCGGCAAACACCTGCAGGCCTCCCCTGTCCGCCCGCACGCGGGCAAACAGGAAGCCGGCGCCTACCAAAGCAGCCACGGCGACCAAGGCGCCGAGCCAAGGGACGGCGACCGCAATCAAGGCCGCCGGAAAAACGGCGGAGACAATGATCATGATGAAAACCGAGCTCCGGGCATGCACCCACAGGCGAAGCGTGTCGCGGGCCAGGTCCGGGTCCGCGAGCAGGGTCAGTTCCTCTTGGAGGGCAACGTCGTCCTCGCGGGTCCAGCGCGGGTCCGGCTTGAAGGCGAACATCATCACGACGCCCAGGGCCACCGCGGCGCCACTGCCCATGGCCAGCACGATCGGGTCCACATGGGACTCGCGCGCGTCCCCCAGCCCGGACTGTCCCACCAGTCCGGCTGCCACCACCGTGGTGATGAAAAGGCTCACTGTCAGTCCCAGGCCCATCATGACGCGCCTCATGACAACAGGCCTGGTGATGGACACCGCCTGGAGGAATACCGCCCATCCGCAGAAGGTGATGAGGGCTGCACCGCCGGTCACATAGGCGCCGAACGGCGCGAACGAGCTGCCGCCGTCGGCGTTCCACATCACGGCAACGGGGTTGGGAAGATCGTTGCGCAGCATTTGGGCGCACACCACGAATCCGACGGCGAGGAGCAAAGGAAAGGCAACCGCAAACCTCAGTGCGCGGAAGTCGAGAGTGTCCCGGAACGATCCCATAATCCAACGCTACTCCGTGGGGCGACACTGTGGTGTTCCCTCCTTGCCTTCGGGCCGTGGAGTGAAAGAATGGCTTCACACCAGCGTCCGGCCTCGAGTGGCCGGGCATCCCAAATCTTCCGGAGGCACCACTTGCCAGGCCTGAACCTCACGCGCGACGAAGCCGCGATCCGCGCCCGACTGCTCAATGTCGAGTCGTACAACGTCACTCTGGACCTGACCAAAGGCCCTGAGGTCTTCGGTTCCACCACGGTGGTGAAGTTCTCCGCGGCCCCGGGATCCACCACCTTCATTGATGCCATCACCCAGGCCGTCCACAGCGTGACCTTGAACGGAACCGATCTGGACCCCGCGGAAGTTTCGGACGGTATCCGTATCCACCTCCCGGACCTCGCCGCCGACAACGAGCTGGTGGTGGTCGCCGACGCTCCCTACATGAACACGGGCGAGGGACTGCACCGTTTCGTTGACCCCGTGGACGGCGAGGTGTACCTCTACACGCAGTTCGAGGTTCCGGACTCCCGGCGTATGTTCGCCGTCTTTGAGCAGCCCGACCTGAAAGCAACCTTCACTTTTAACGTCACAGCGCCGTCGCATTGGGATGTCATCTCCAACTCCCCCACGCCGGTTCCCGTTGAAGCTCCTGCCGGAGAAGACGGCGGCGCCCGGTCCGTGTGGGCATTCGCGCCTACTCCCCGCCTGTCCTCGTACGTCACTGCGTTGATCGCCGGACCGTATCAGTCGGTCCGTTCCGAAGTCACCAGCGCCGACGGGCGGGTTGTGCCGCTGGGAGTCTTTGCCCGCAAGTCGCTGATGCAGTACCTCGATGCGGACAACATCTTCACCCTGACCCGTCAAGGATTTGAGTTCTTCGAAGCACAGTTCGGCTGCCCCTACCCGTTTGAAAAGTACGATCAGTTGTTCGTCCCCGAGTTCAACGCCGGGGCCATGGAAAACGCCGGCGCCGTGACCATCCTGGAGGGCTACGTATTCCGTGGAAAGGTCACCGGCGCCCAGGTCGAACGGCGTGCCATCACCGTGCTGCACGAACTGGCCCACATGTGGTTCGGGGACCTGGTGACCATGCGGTGGTGGAACGATCTCTGGCTCAACGAGTCCTTCGCCGAATACATGTCGCACCTGGCCGCTGTGGAAAACACGGAATTCGACCGCGCCTGGACCACTTTCGCCTCGGTGGAAAAGTCCTGGGCGTACAAGCAGGACCAACTGCCCACCACCCACCCGATCTTCGCGGAAATCAACAACCTCGAAGACGTGGAGGTGAACTTCGATGGCATCACCTATGCCAAGGGGGCTTCCGTGCTCCGGCAGTTGGTGGCCTGGGTAGGTCCGGAGCAGTTCATGGCCGGCGTCCGCAGCTACTTCGCCAAGCACGCCTGGAAGAACACTGAGCTCACCGATCTCCTGGTGGAGCTTGAGGCGGCCAGCGGCCGCGACCTGGATGGGTGGGGCAAGCTCTGGCTTGAAACTTCAGGCGTCAACACCCTGGCTCCCGAGGTCAGCGTTGACGCTGACGGCATCATCACCGGATTCGCGATTCTGCAGACCGCGATCGACGAACAGCCAACCCTCCGTCCGCACCGCCTCGCGGTTGGCTTCTACTCGCTCTCCGGTGACGGCAAGCTGGAACGGTCCCACCGGGAGGAGCTTGATGTCGATGGCCCCCGCACGGAGGTCCCTGCCTTGATGGGCAAGGCACGTCCGGACCTCATCCTGCTCAATGACGACGACCTCGCCTACGCCAAGGTCCGCCTCGACCCGCACTCCCTTGCCACCGCCACGGCCCACCTGAAGGACTTCTCAGCCAGCCTGCCGCGCACCTTGGTATGGGGCTCGGCCTGGGATGCGGCGCGCGACGGCGAAACCCCCGCCCGTGGTTACGTGGACCTGGTCCTGGCCAACATTGCCCATGAAACGGATTCCTCGGTCATTCTGGTCCAACTTCGCCAGCTGGCCACCACCTTGACCTATTACGTGGCCGCCGAACACAAAGCCGAGGTCACCATCGCGGCCGCAGAAAAGCTGTGGGAGCTTGCATCCTCGGTGGAAGCGGGCTCGGATGCCCAGCTGCAGTTCGCCAAGTCCTTTGCCCAACTCGCGCGCGGCGGGCGCCAGCTGGACCGCATCCAGGCGCTGCTGGACGGAGCCGAAACCCTGGAAGGCCTCACGGTGGACCAGGACATGCGCTGGGAGCTCCTGACCGCACTGGTGGCCGGCGGGCGCCAAGGCCAGGAACGCATCGACGCCGAACTTGCCCGCGACAACACCTCCAACGGTCAAAATGCAGCCGCCCAAGCAAAGGCTGCCATCCCCACTGCTGAAGCCAAAGCTGCAGCGTGGGACGCGATCGTTGTCACCGGAGAACTCTCCAACGCGCTGCAGGCGTCAGCCGTGGCCGGGTTCATGCGGGTCCCCACCACTGACTTGCTGGAGCCCTACGCCGAAAAGTACTTTGACGCCGTGCCTGGAATCGTCAAGGAGCGCACTCACGCCCTGGCGCAGCAGATCGTGGTGGGACTCTACCCCGCGCAGCTTACGACGCAGGCAACGGTGGACCGTACGGACGAGTTCCTGGCGGCGCTTCCGGAGGACAGCGCGGCCCTTCGCCGGATGATGCTGGAGCACCGTGACGGCGTGGCCCGTGCTCTCCGCGCACGGGCTGCCGACGTCTAGGCCCGCACCTGACGAGGTCACTGCGGACAGTCGATGCCTGCTGGCTAGACTGTCCGCATGGGCCTCAACGAACACCATTACGCTCTGACAGTCCGCTGGACCGGAAACCTGGGTGAGGGCACGGCCGGCTACCGGGCCTATTCACGGGACCACGACGTGGAGATCCCGGGTCTGCCCACCCTTCAGGGCTCCGCTGATCCCACCTTCCATGGGGACCGTTCACGCTACAACCCGGAGCAGCTGCTGCTCGCTGCCCTCTCGCAGTGCCACATGCTGTCTTTTCTCCATGTGGCCGTCAAGCACGGGGTGGTGGTCACCGGCTACGAGGACAATGCCGAGGGCCTGATGAAGCTCAACCGGGACGGCAGCGGTCAATTCGAAAGCGTCACGCTCAAACCCCACGTCACCATAGCCGATGCCAGCCATTCCGAGTTGATGCCCCAACTGCACCATGAAGCCAACCAGGTCTGCTTCATCGCCCGCAGCGTCAACTTCCCGGTCCTCCACGAACCACGCACGACGCCGGCAGCGGCCTAGGTCTGTTGGGCCCGCCATAGTGCCACGAGACGTCGTTCGGTTTCGCGGCTGAGCCCGGCTTTGCGTTCCCTGTCCAATCCCCGGCTCCTTTCATCCTCGAGCGTGGCCGCCAACGTCTCCTGCCAGGGCCGCAGGACCATTCCGCGCTCACGTGCAGCTTTGTTGGACCGGGCCTGGAAGCCATCATGGTCCGCCGGCAACCACAAGGGAAGCGAGTCCGGTCCTGCCCAGTAGTCGACGCCGTGCTCAAGGAGCCACCCTTCGCCAGCCCGGACAACGTCCTGCACCGCTCCATCCCCGGTTCCGGTTCCAGCCGCCTGCCGGGACTCGGCCAGGTAGTCCTCAAAGCGCACGACGTCTCCCAGCGCGTTGTAGGTACCGGTCAGTCCTCCACCGGCGGATTGCAGGATCCAGGCGGCAAGATCCCGGACGTCAATGATCTGTGTTGCGGCATCCGGGATGTCAGGAACCAGCACCGGGTCAGTGTCAGCAGCGAATCGGGCGGGCCAGTATCCGTACCTGTCAGTGCCGTCCCCCGGGCCACTGATGAGACCCGCCCGCACGATGTGTGCCTTCTCCCCCACCACAGCCAGAGTCATCTGCTCAATAGCCGATTTGGATTCGCCGTAAGTCTCCGGGGTACCGGCCTGTCCCGCCGGCAGCGGCTCAAGCAGCTCCGCGCCCTCATCCGCGCCGGGTATCGAATGGTCTGCATAAACAGAGCAACTCGACACAAACGTCCAGTGCGCGGCGGCGGCTCCCAGCACGTCCAACGCCTCGCCCGCCTGCACGGGATCCCGCGATACCTCCACCACCGCGTCCCATCCGCCGTCGAGTTCAGCATAGGCCGCCGCGCCCAAGGCGCGGTCCCCCCTGACCCAGGTGGCGCCGTCGGGCGGGGTCATTGAGGTGCCACGGGCAATGCAGGTGACGTCATGTCCGGCGGCAACAGCCTGCCGGGCGGTTTCTGCGGACAGGAAGGCGGTACCGCCAAGGACCAGGATGCGCATACCGTCACGCTACGGCGCTAGGGTTGTAGGTGGACAGAGTGTTCCGCGCCCGGCGAACACGGGCCGACGACAAGGAGAAATTCACCCTTGACCTCCATCCCCCTGGCAGAAATTGTCACTTTGGAACCCGAAAAGATCGACCTCGTTTCAATCCTCATCACCGTAGGCGTGGGCCTGGGTGTGTGGATCGTGGCGCGGTTCATCATCTTGCGCATCACCCGGCGGGTTTCCGCCGGAAGTTCCTTCTTCAAGAAAGCGCACTTCAAGTGGGTGCAACCAGCCATCCGCGCGCTCGACCACGAGCGCCGCTCACAGCGCGCCGAGACAATCGGCACCTTGCTGACGAGCCTGGTGAGCGTTGTGGTGGTGGTGATCGTCATCATCTACGTCCTCAAGTACATGAACGTCGACGTCGCGCCGCTGCTGACCAGCGTGGGCATCCTGGGTGTCGCCATCGGCTTTGGCGCCCAGCAACTGATCCGTGATTTCCTCGCCGGAATCTTCATCACCATCGAAGACCAATACGGAATCGGCGATGTCATTGTCACCAGCGAAGTGATTGGTACCGTTGAATCCGTGGGCCTGCGCATCACCCGGGTCCGCGCTGAAGACGGAGCCATCTGGTATCTGCGCAACGGCGAGATCCTCCGCGTGGGCAACCGCTCGCAGGGTGACTACGTCCCACTGGAAACACCGGACACCACCATTGAGCCCGGCGCTGCAGCAACTGCGCCCGTCACAGCAGGCGCACCCCGCGTCACCAAAGCCGAGGAGAAGTCCAATGAGTAGCACAGCAGGCGGGCAACCCCCGGCACCCCAAACAGGCCCCCGACGCCAGCTGATGCAGAATGATCCCTTCAGCCAGCCCGCCTACACGGACAGTTTTTACGCCGCAGTGGGCGGTCACGAAACATTCGTCAAGCTCATCGACGTCTTCTACGACGGCGTTGCCACGGATCCCTTGCTTCGGCCCATGTACCCGGAGGAGGACCTGGGGCCGGCCAAGAGGCGCTTCCTGATGTTCCTGGAACAATACTGGGGCGGCCCCACCACCTATGGCGAAGAACGCGGCCATCCCCGGCTCCGCATGCGCCACATGCCGTTCCGGGTAACCCCCGAGGCCAAGGACCGCTGGCTGTTCCACATGCGCACGGCGGTGGACTCCCTGGAGCTCTCCCCTCTGCATGAGGGAACGTTGTGGGACTACATGGAACGGGCTGCGCTGACCATGGTCAACAGTCCTTCGTCCGGAGCCTGACCTTTAGAAGCCGAGTCCCAGGCCTGCGCCTGTGCGCACCAGCACATGGCCGCGGGGGCCGCTCAAACGGAACCAGCGGCCATTGCGGAAGACCTTCTGCTCGGCGTCGCCCAGGAAGCCCAGAGCGAAAGCAGCGAAGGCCGCGCCGGCAGGAAGGTTGCCGGCGTCTGGAAGCTCACGACCCCATACTGCTGCCCTAGCGCTGTTGACCACCGCCGCACCCGCCAGAGCCGGAATGACACCGGCCACCTCGGCTATGCCGGCCTCGGCCGCCGACCTGAGGTCGGCGTCGAGTATTGATCCCTGCGCTTCCCACCCGGAGCGCGGCGCCCCAACGCCGGCCCAGGACTCGGAAACGGTCGACGGCGGAATGGGCAGCTCCACGTCGTCGGCACCCGAGCGGGCCAACCGGTCCATAACGGACGCAAGCGTCACCGTCACATCGGCCTGGGCCGGCTCAGCCAGGGCCATGGTCCGCAGGCCGAGGATGGTGGGAGTGGACTCCCCCAGGATGCGCGGCCGCAGGACGCACACGTATGCGGCCAGGACACTGCCCGCGGCCTGGAGGCGGATGGCGCCGTCGTCGATGCTCTTTGCCCGCGTCACAAAGGTCTTCAAGTCAGCGAGGTCACGGGGATCGGCGAAGCGGAAGGACTGGGTCAAGACGTCTGTCACATCATCGACTCTACCGGCATGTCCCCGGTTGAGAGGGGTCGGGGCGGCGTCTAAAGTCGAACCATGACTGAGACGAATGCTGGCCTTGAAGTGGAAGCACCCGCAGAAGACCCCATGGATGTGCTGATCGGCCTGCTGGACCTTGGTGACTTTGACGGAGCCCGGACCAACGAGGACATCTTCCTGGGCCCATCGCAGAAACAGCCGAGGCACAGGGTCTTTGGAGGCCAGGTTTTGGCGCAGTCGATGATGGCAGGCATGCGAACAGTGGAACCGGACAGGGTGGCACACTCCATGCACGGCTACTTCCTGCGGCCGGGGGACGCCAACAAGCCCATCACTTTCGGTGTTGAGAGGTTGCGGGACGGGCGTTCGTTCTCCGCCCGGCGCGTTCACGCGTACCAGGACGGCGTGCCGATTCTCTCGATGATCGCGTCATTCCAGGTGGAGGACACCGGCCTGGACCACCAGGCAACCATGCCCGAAGGCATCCCCGACCCGGAATCCCTGCCCAGCACTGCGGAGCTGTTGTCGCAGTACGACCACCCGATGGCGCGGCACATGTCATCGGAACGTCCGTTCGACGTCCGCCACATTGACCCGGCGCTCTATGTTTCCCCGCCCACCCAGCACGTGGCAAGCAACGCCGTGTGGATGAAAACCATGGGACCGTTGCCCGATGATCCCAACCTGCACCGCGCGGCCTTGGCCTATGCCAGCGACTACACGCTGCTCGAACCTATTCTCCGCGCACATGGCCTCGCATGGATGACGCCGGGAATGAGCGTCGCCAGCCTCGACCACGCCATGTGGTGGCACCGCCCGGTACGGGTGGACGAGTGGATGCTCTACGTCCAGGAGTCCCCCAGCGCCCAAGGCGCGCGCGGACTCGCCACGGGCCGCATCTTCAACCGTGACGGACTGCATGTTGCCACCGTGGCCCAAGAGGGTATGGTGCGGATCCCGTAGGCTTTCGAGGCGCCGTGTGACGGCGGGAAGTTAAACCAGAAAGGCCGGTCCCTTGCGGGACCGGCCTTTCTGTGTGTACCTGGAATTCCTAGTCGCGGGTCAGGCGGCGGTGCGTGACGCGGTGCGGCTTGGCGGCATCGGGGCCAAGGCGCTCCACCTTGTTCTCTTCGTAGGAGTCGAAGTTTCCCTCGAACCAGTACCACTTGGACGGGTTCTCGTCGTCGCCTTCGTAGGCGAGAATGTGGGTCGCTACCCGGTCGAGGAACCAGCGATCGTGCGAAACAACCACTGCGCAACCAGGGAATTCGAGAAGGGCGTTTTCAAGGCTGCTCAGGGTTTCGACGTCGAGGTCGTTGGTAGGTTCGTCAAGCAGCAACAAGTTGCCACCTTGCTTGAGCGTCAAGGCAAGGTTGAGGCGGTTGCGCTCACCACCGGAGAGGACACCGGCCTTCTTCTGCTGGTCCGGGCCCTTGAAGCCGAACGCCGACACGTAGGCACGCGAAGGCATTTCGACCTGACCGACCTGGAGGAAGTCGTGGCCTTCCGAGACAACTTCCCAGAGGGATTTGTTCGGATCGATGCCGCCACGGGACTGGTCCACGTAGGAGATCTTCACGGACTCGCCGATCTTGAGCTCACCATCGTCCAAAGGCTCCATGCCGACGATCGTCTTGAACAGCGTGGACTTACCCACGCCGTTGGGTCCGATGACGCCAACGATGCCATTGCGGGGCAGCGAGAAGGAGAGGCCATCGATCAGGACGCGGTCGTCGAAGCCCTTCTTCAGGTTCTTGGCCTCGATGACCAGGGAACCCAGGCGCGGTCCCGGCGGGATCTGGATTTCTTCGAAGTCCAGCTTGCGCGTGCGGTCGGCCTCTGCAGCCATTTCTTCGTAGCGGGCAAGACGGGCCTTGGACTTGGTCTGGCGGCCCTTGGCGTTGGAGCGCACCCACTCAAGTTCTTCGGTAAGGCGCTTGGACAGCTTGGCGTCCTTTTTGCCCTGGACCTCCAAACGGGCCTTCTTCTTCTCCAGGTAGGTGGAGTAGTTGCCTTCGTATGGGTAGAGGTGGCCGCGGTCAACTTCTGCGATCCACTCTGCCACATGATCCAGGAAGTAACGGTCGTGGGTCACGGCAAGGACAGCACCGGGATACTGGGAGAGGTGCTGTTCGAGCCACAGCACGCTCTCGGCGTCCAAGTGGTTGGTGGGCTCATCGAGGAGCAGCAGGTCAGGCTTCTGGAGGAGCAGCTTGCACAGGGCCACGCGGCGGCGCTCACCACCGGAGAGGACAGTGACGTCGGAATCGGCCGGCGGGCAACGCAAGGCGTCCATAGCCTGTTCCAGCTGGGAATCGATATCCCAGGCATCGGCAGCGTCAATGGCTTCCTGCAACTTGCCCATTTCATCCAGGAGCGTCTCGTAATCAGCGTCCGGGTTGGCCATTTCTTCGGAGATCTCGTTGAAACGCTGGATCTTGCCGTAGATCTCGCCTACACCTTCCTGGACATTGCCCAGGACAGTCTTTTCCTCGTTCAGCGGCGGTTCCTGCAGGAGGATGCCCACGGTGTAGCCGGGGCTCAGGCGGGCCTCGCCGTTCGAAGGGGTGTCCAGTCCGGCCATGATCTTCAGGATGGTGGACTTACCAGCACCGTTCGGTCCCACGACGCCGATCTTCGCGCCAGGGTAGAACGACATGCTGACATCGTCCAGAATAAGTTTGTCGCCAACGGCTTTGCGAGCCTTGGTCATCGTGTAAATGAATTCCGCCATGCCCTTAAATCTAATGGCTCGGCCTGCTTAACTCACATTCGCGCCCCGAAGAGCCGCTAGCGGGCGTCTCCCACGAAGCATTTACCGGTAGCCAGCACGGGCAGTACGGTCACCAGGACACCACCGTCTCGGATTTGCCCCACGACGCAGCTCCCTCCGGTCAAAGCGGCTGCCTCCAGGGCATCGACGTCAAGGCCCGTGGGCGTACGGCTGACAGAGACTTCCACGTTGGCCTTCGGAATCCCGGCCGACACCAAGGCCGATCGGAGTGCTTCCTGGTCCGGCTTGGGGTTGCCGGCCACGAGGTTTTTCAACGTGGTTTCGACGGTTGCCGAGGTGGCGGCCACGGCAGGATCCACCGGAGCTGTGGCTTGGGCAGAGGTGGAGGGGGCCGGGACGGTCCCTGGTTGCGCCGTGGACCCCGTGCTTGAAGTGCAACCAGTCAGCGCAATTGTTACCGCTACCGACAGCGACAATGCTGCACCGCGGATTTTCGCTGCCCCCGTTGACTTGCCACCCGGCGTCGTTCCCCTGCTCATCACTTAGACATTGTGCCATTCACACGGGGGGCTCACCGGCAGGGTTCGGCTGAAGGGATTTTGGTAACCCGGCTGAGGAATGGCGCAAACCACCATGAGCGGAAGGCCCGTGATGCCGTTGCATCGAAGTTCTTGAAGCGAGGCGATAAAGGAACATCCCCCTTGGAAGCTTGTCCAAGGGGGATGCGGTGGTGCCCCAGGAGGGAATCGAACCCCCGACCGGCGGATTAGAAGGCCGCTGCTCTATCCCCTGAGCTACTGGGGCGCACTGACGCCGTCACCACCATGGGCGGCTGGCGCCACAAAGAGTTTACAGTGCCATCGGCGGGTAGCCCGCCATCTCATCACCAGCGGCCTCCATTCCTCCACAAGGGCCCGTTCGCCAGGGTTATGCACATAGGCCCCCGCGGCACTGCCTTCGACGGCTTCACTGGATGAAGCTGAAAGAGCCGGACAGGCACTCCCTACATCCAGAAGGACCACCAATGAATGACATCATCACCGTCCGGGGCTTCGTGGCCTCGGAGGTTAAGAGTTCAACAACCACACGGGGAACGGCTACAGCATCGTTCCGCCTGGGAACCACAGAGCGCCGCTATGACCGGGCGAGCAACACGTGGGTTGACGGCAACACCAATTGGTATACGGTGCAATCTTTCCGATACCTTGCCGGACACGTTGGGTGCAGCGTCAAAAAGGGGCAGCGTGTGCTGGTCATGGGAAAGCTCCGGTTGAGGCAATGGGAACATGAAGGCCGCGTCTACCATGTAGCGGAAATCGACGCCGAATCCGTGGGACACGACCTCATGTGGGGCTCCGCCAACTTCACCCGCATGAACGGCACCTCTGCTCCAGCGGACTCCGCCGCTGCAGACACTGTGCCCTCGGACGAGGCTCTGTCCAGCCCCGCCCCGGGTGGCCCCGGGAGCAGCGGCGAGTGGGACACTGAGGATGCCGAACAAGCTCCTCCGGAGGACGAGTCAGTAGCAGCCGGGATGGATGATCCCGATGGAACCGGGCCATTGATGGTGAACACCTCGACAGGAGAGCTGGTGGGTGCTGGCGCTTGAACCTTGAGCCTGGTGCCCGTAACCCGCCATTCCGGCCGCGACGGTGAGGCCTATTCTGGGTCCATGGCACAGCACGAGGATGCACTCAGGCTAGAGACGGCACCTGCGTCCTGGGCGGCAGTTGAGGAGCTGTTTGGGACCAAGGGCGAACCATCCCGGTGCTGGTGCCGGTGGTTCGTCCTTGCCGGCAAGGATTGGGACACCACGTCTCCGGATGATCGAAAGGAAATGCTGAAGTCAGCTTTCAGCAATGAACCGGCGCCGGGGGTCATGGCCTTCAGGAACGGTGATCCAGTGGGTTGGTGCGCTGTTGAGCCCCGGGCAACCTACGGACGGCTGAAACGGTCACCAGTCCTGAGGGCAGTACCATCGGCCACCACGGACGACACCGCGCTTTGGGCCATCAGCTGTTTCGTCGTGGCACCACGTCATCGCCGCACCGGGGTGTCGGCCGCGCTCCTGGCCGCCGCCGTAAGCCATGCGTTCACCCACGGCGCGGAAGTCGTGGAGGCCTATCCCGTCGACACAGGGCTCAGGACCAAGGCGACCTCAGCGGAGCTCTACCACGGCACTCTGTCGCTTTTCCTGGCTGCCGGATTCGGCCCGGTCTCCGAATCCGTGCCAGGCCGGCCCGTGGTGAGGCTGGCCAAGGGCCAGGCGGCGCCCTGAGGCCGTGCCTGATTCAGAGCGTGCCTGATCCAAAGCCTGCCTGATTCAAAGCGTGGCCTGTTATGCGGCAGTGCCGGAATCAAGGGAGGGTCAGGATCATCGGGCCGTCCGCCGTGATGGCAACCGTGTGCTCGCTGTGGGCTGCTCTACGTCCGTTCGCCGATCGCAGGGTCCATTCGTCCTCATCATGGTAGTAATCGTCCTTGCCTCCCAGAATCAACATGGGCTCGATGGCGATGACCAGGCCCTCCTCCAGCTTCATGCCCCGCCCCGGACGCCCGATGTTGGGAACGGGAGGTTCGGCATGCATGGTCCGGCCGATGCCATGTCCGCCGTGATCGGCCAACAGGCCGTAACCTGCGCGTTTGGCTTCACCACCTATGGCGTAGGCAAGATCCCCCATTTTGTTGCCCACGCGCGCTGCTTCTATTCCCCGCGCCAGTGCGGCATCCGTTGCATTTATGAGTTCCTGGTCCAAGGGATCGCCCTCCCCGACAATGAAGCTGATGGCGGCGTCTCCGCACCATCCCTCCAGGAAAGCACCGCAGTCAACGCTCAGCAGATCGCCGTCTTCAAGGGCATAGCCGTTAGGGATACCGTGCACCACGGCATCATTGACACTGGCGCAGATCACGCCGGGAAACGGCACGGACGCCCAGCGGGGATGATAGTCGAGGAAGGCGGGCCTGGCGCCGGCGTCGGACATCACTGCCGCCGCGACGTCGTCAAGCTCCTTCAGGGAAACTCCCACGGCAGCGTGCTTCTTGACGGCCTTCAAAGCATTGGCCACCACCCTGCCGGCCTCACGCATCAACGTAATCTGCTCGGGAGTTTTCAGCATTGACATCAAAGGTCCTCCGTTGCTGGGCGTGCCCTCAGGGGCTGGTTGTGCGGCCAACTGCGGCCACGTTGCCCACTCTACGACTCCCCGGCTATGCCTGGGAGGGTCTCCGGGCAATGGCAGGAGACCCTCCGCCATATATCGGTCCTACAGTGGACGCATGACCAAGGAACTGGTGGACTCGATCCGCTCCTCACTCCGCTCGTCCGGGGACGCTGAACGGGCGCTTGGTGCCCAGAAGTACATGAAGTCGGCCATGCCCTCACTCGGGGTCAGGGTTCCCGAGGTGCGGAGCATCGTCAAAGCAGCAGCAAGAGAGTTTCCTGTCTCATCCCCTGACGAGCTGCGGGAGGCGGTTCTCCTGTTGTGGCGCGATGCCGAGGCACGCGAAGAGCGGTACGCAGCCATTGACCTGACGGGCCAGCGGATGGTGAAGGAAGACCTGGACATGCTGCCCGTGTACGAGGAAATTATCCGGACAGGAGCCTGGTGGGACCTGGTGGATGGAGTTTCGCCCCGGATATGCGCACTGATGCTTGCGCATAAGCCGACGATGACCCCCTTGCTGCTTCGCTGGGCCGAGGACAACGACCTGTGGATCCGCCGGGCTGCAATTACTGCCCAGCTGGGGGCGAAGTCCATGACCGATTACGGCTTGCTGGCTGCAGTCATCGAACCCAATTTGCACAGCAGGGAGTTTTTCATCCGCAAGGCCATCGGCTGGGCGCTGCGCGAATACAGCAAATCAGATCCCGAATGGGTCCGGAATTTTGCCGCAGATAACGCGTCATCGCTGAGTCCCTTGTCCCTTCGTGAGGGGACACGGCTTTTGTCGTCGAGCTGATGCGGCTCAGATGATCGGACGGAGGCCTGGCTCGTCGTGTTTCCGGAACAGGCTCTTGGTTTTAGGGTCCACAAAGATCAGGTACACGGCGAAGAGCAAGGCAATGATGGCCGCTGCATTCCGCGCCAACGTCAAAGCCAGGCCCAGGTCTTCGCTCTGGAGGTACGGGAAGACGTCCAGCTGGTCCGAGATCGCGTAGACCATGAAGAAGGAGACCACGAAATAGACGGCCTTGACCTGCCAGTCATTGCGGATACCGGTCACGGCAAAGAGCGGAATCAGCCAGACCACGTACCAGGACTGGATCATCGGAGCCAGAATGACGATAGCTGCAAACGCCAGAGTGAGACGGCGCATCAGGCGGTCGTAGTCACCGCGGAAGACCTGCCAGGCGATGGCGCCCACCATGAGCACCTTGCCGGCGTCGTAAACCCACTTGGCCATGCCCCAGCCATCCAGTCCAAAGACATTGAAGATGGACGCCACGACCAAGCCGATCAGGCCGATGGGGGCGTACCAGATCCAAACACTGCCCGGAGCTGACAGGCCATTGATCCAGCCAAATCCGAAGCCATTAACCATGCTCATGGCATACAGCAATCCGAAGCTCAGCCCGGCGGTCAAGAACCAGAAGGCGAACTTCCGTGGCCAGGAAGCCCCCTTGCCGGCCCACAAGAGCCCAATAAAGGGAAGGAACACCACCGTAATGGGCTTAACGGAGATGGAGAGGGTGACCAGCACCAAGCCCAGGATCACGCGACGTGTTGCGCAGTAGTAGAGTCCCGCAAGGGCCAGCCCGATCATCAGGGCGTCGTTGTGGACACTGGCAATGAAGTTGGTGAGGAAGAGCGGATTTGCGGCTGTCAGCCACAGTGCCCGGTGCGGATTCACTCCGTGAAGTTCCGCCAGCTTGGGTACGTAGATGATGCAGAGGACGATTCCCACAAGGGCAACCAGCCGGAACAACATGATGCTTGCTTCAGGTTGGACATTGGTCACCCAGACGACGAACTGCTCGATCCACAGGAACAATTGCCCGTACGGCACCGGCGCTTCGGTCCACATCTTGTCCGCACCCAATTGGAAGTAATTGGGCAGCGCGGAAATCCCATTCTCGTAGGGATTGATGCCTTCGACCATCAGACGGCCCTGACCGATGTACGCGTAAACGTCCCTGCTGAAGAGGGGAACGGTGAACATCATGGGCAATCCCCACGCAGCCACGGCCTGAAGCGTTGCCTTCCGCGCCTCCAGCCCCCAGACCCGGACGCGTTGACCCAAGCGCAGCCAGGCCCGGACCAGCAGCATTCCACCGACGGCCAGCAGGACAATCGACAGGGCGACTCCAACACCTTCGGTGCGCATCCAGATGAAGAGTGGCAACCTCCGAAGTTCGGAGACCGGAGCCAGCCAGCCCACGCCCAGGGACCCGAAGACCATGAACATGGAGCCGATGAAACCGGCAATCAGCGGCGAACGGGCATTATCAACCTCGCTGGCCGCAGCATCTGCCGTCGGCGCTGCTGTCCCTGCCTTCTGGGCGGCGGGTACTGGCACCGTCATGTGGTCGTCATCCAATCGTTCGCCCGGTACATTCGGGAGAAATTCTGCGTCTTTGGGACTTTCCACGGCAGGAAGAAAAAGACACTGCCGCGCTCAAAAATCGTACCATCAGAGCACTTCGAAGCGGCTGAAGGATAGGCTGGGCGCGTGCCTATTACTAATGAACGCATCGTCTGGATCGACTGCGAAATGACCGGCCTGGACCTGAATAACGACGCCCTGATCGAGGTTGCGGCGCTGGTGACGGATTCCGAGCTCAACATCCTCGGCGACGGCGTCGACGTCGTCATCAAGCCGGACGATGCTGCCCTGGAACAAATGAATGATTTTGTGCGGGACATGCATACCCGGTCAAAGCTCCTCGACGAACTCCCCCATGGGAAGACCATGGCCGAGGCCGAAGCCGAGGTACTTGAATACATCGAGAAGTGGGTTCCGGACCCCCGTAAAGCGCCTTTGGGCGGCAACTCCGTGGGAACAGACCGCATGTTCCTGGCCAGGGACATGCCAAACATCGTGGAGCACCTCCACTACCGCGTGATCGATGTCAGCACCATCAAGGAACTCTCGCGGCGTTGGTTCCCGCGCGCCTACTTCCAGTCGCCTGCCAAGCACGGCGGGCACCGCGCCCTCGGCGACATCAAGGACTCCATCGACGAACTTCGCTACTACCGCCAGGCCGTCTTCGTGCCCGCGCCCGGACCGGACACGGCCACGGCACAGCGCATCTCCAGGGACGTCATGGCCACTGCGGAGACCTTGGGCTCCACAGAAACTGTGTGATCTGCACCATTTTTCAAGGTTTTTTCGCCAAAACCGGCAAAAGTGGACTTTGCACCCCTAAACAGCAGGTAAGCTATTTGTCGTTGCCTTGAAGGAAAGCCGGTCAAACGGTTCAGCCCCAAAAGGCACATGGTGGGCTTAGCTCAGTTGGCAGAGCGCCTGGTTGTGGTCCAGGAGGTCGCGGGTTCAACCCCCGTAGCTCACCCCACCGAGATTGGCTGCAGAGCCGGTTTCCACAAAGGCCGCACCGGTTATCCGGTGCGGCCTTTGCTTTTTAACCCTGAAGCGGACCTGCGCCGCTACGGACTCCAGCGATCAACAAAGGAAGAACTGACATGACCGTCCTGCCAGTCACCATTTGGGGCGAACCTGTTTTGCATCGCCGGGCCAGCGAAGTGGAGGTCTTCGACGACCAACTCCGCGTGCTGATCGCGGATATGTTCGAGACCAACGACGCCGCCAACGGGGTAGGGCTCGCAGCCCCTCAGATCGGTGTGGGCAAGCGCCTTTTCGTCTACAAGTACGCCAACGACGACGACGTTCCGGAACAGGGCGTGGTGGTCAACCCGGTACTCACCCTCTCCAAAGTCTCGGGAGCTCTCCCGGACCCTGACGAGCATGTTGAGGGTTGCTTGTCCTTCCCGGGAGAGTACTACCCGTTGCAGCGTGCTGAATGGACGCGCGTCCAGGGCTTCGACGGTGACGGCAACCCTGTGGACTTTGAAGCGACCGGCTGGTTTGCCCGGATTCTGCAGCACGAGTTCGACCACCTGGACGGCAAGCTGTACGTTAACCGGCTGGTGGACAGGTACGCAAAGAAGGCCCTCAAGCAAGCGAAGAAGCACGGCTGGGGCGTGCCCGGCCTGACGTGGATGCCCGGCGTCGATCCCGATCCTTTTGGACACTGAGCCATGACCCCGACCCCGCACACTGGACTCTTCGAACTCCTGGACATCAGCGGCGACGACGCGGAGGAGTGCACCGCCCTTCTCGCAACTCCGCCCGGCGAAGCGGTGCTGCGCGCCATGGCTGCCATGGACGAGCGGCTGGGTTCCTTTCCAGTGGACAGCATCCAGGAAGACAACCCCGACGAATCGGTCTGGATCGAAGCACTGCTCCGCTTCTCCCCCACCGTCCACGCTTATCACCTGAAGCTCGGTATCAGTCCCGAAGTCTCTGCGGCATCGCTGGCTGACATGGGACTGCAGCTCAGGATCAACCGGCGGGTCCATGGCAGGTTCGGCCTCGATACCTGGGGCTGGATGACCTTGCACATGGCAGGGAACCTGTTCAGGCTGGGCCGCCTGCAGTTCCATCTGGTCCGCAGCCCGGAGGAAACCGCTCAAGCCGGTACCCCCGCGGCTGACGGTCACTGGGTACTCGGCGTCCACATTCCAGAAGATGGCGGGCTGTCCCCCGCCTCGGTGGATGCCAGCTTGTCCGAGGCCCGCCTGTTCTTCCCCCGATACTTCCCTGATAAGCCAGCAGCCGTTGCCACGTGCGATTCGTGGATGCTGGACCCCTATCTTGCGGACCACCTGCCTGAGAGCAACATTGCCTCGTTTGCCCGGCGCTTCACGCTGGACCGTTGTTCTGAAGCCCCTACCGACGCCGTGTATTTCACCTTCCGGCAGCGCGGGCTCCAGGACCTGGACAAGCTTCCCCGGGAGACGTCACTTCAGCGGGTGGTCTTGGAGAGAATCGACGACGGCGGCACCTGGCAGTTGGGGCACGGTCACCTCGAGCTGTAGATGGTCTGTTGCTCCGGACAGGAGGAGAGGACGCCCTTCATGGCGTCCTTTTCCGCCTGTGTTACCCAGAGCTTGTACGCGGCCTTCACGGAAATTTGCCGGGCGACGTAGTGGCAGCGGAAGTTCTTGTTGGCCGGCAGCCACGTCGCAGCGTCACCCGCCCCTTTTTTGACGTTCGCAGGACCGTCGGCCGCAATCAGGTTCAAAGGATCGTTGGCGAAAGTCTGCCGCTGCTGAACGGTCAGGTGTTGTGCCCCTTTTTGCCATGCGTCCGCCAAGGCAACCACATGGTCGATTTGGACGGCCGCACTTGTTTCCTGCCCCCGCCTGAAAACCACCTGTGCCCCGGTGTAGGGTTCGTTGAAACTGCCACCGGCCACCTTGCAGGAAGATCCTTCTGTGAACTCGACAGCGGAAAGGTCACGCCGGAGGATGTCGTTCCTGGTGTCGCACCCGTTACGGTCGGCATCGGCCCAGGCCTGTCCGAAGGCCGCCCGGTCATAGTCTGATTTGGGGGCCCTGCCCTTGACCTGCAGCCGGTCCAAGGCATCGGCGGCCTTCTCGGCAGTCACCGGGGCGGCGCCGCGCACGGGTTTCATCCAGAGGGGGTTGTAAACGGGCGCTTCGCTGGGTCCTGCTACCCATGGATCTGCTGCGGAGAATTGGCCCGCGGTGAAAAACCAGGACAGCGCCGCCACGATGGTTGCGGCAGCCAAGGCGAGAATCGTCCATGCTTGCCGGGATCTGCGGCGGGCGCGTTTGTAGGCAGACCAGGTGATACTCAAGGGACTCCGTCCAGTGGGGGCAGGCATGTCCTACGAGCGTAGGACAAGGCCCCGACAGAAAGAGCCGGTATCCACAGTGTGTAGGAGAAGTCACACCGTGGGGCGGATCTCCGGGTTTATTGCTCGCGCAGCACGCGTTGGAGGTCCTCGGTTGCCAGCGCGAGGAGTGCCCGCAGTTGCTCCACCCGTTGGTCCGGGACGTCGCCGGAGGCGTTGGCCGCAACAGCCTGATCCAGGAGTTTTTGGGCTTGTTTGTGATTGGCTCGGGCTACGTCCAGTGCGTGTTCCAGTGCTGTTTCGTGCTCCAAAGTTGATTCATTTTCCATGAACCCATTTTGGTCAGGTTTCCCGGCTGATACCAGTGATTCAGCCGGGAAACCCGCGAATACTTACGGCTACTAGGCGCCGGCCGTTTCCAGAACGGCGATGGGAGCCACGACGTCGCGGGCAGGGAACGACGGCGGGTTGACGCCGGCCATTTCCTCCATGACACGGACAACCTGGCATGAGTAACCGAACTCGTTGTCGTACCAAACGTAAAGTACGAGGTTCTTGTCATTGGAGATCGTTGCCAGGCCGTCGACGATGCCTGCACGGCGCGAGCCGACGAAGTCCGTTGAGACAACATCGGGAGAATCGATGTAGTCGATCTGCTTCCGAAGATCGGAGTGCAAGGACATTTCGCGAAGGAAGTCGTTGACTTCGTCCCGGGTGGTGCCCTTTTCCAGGTTCAGGTTGAGGATTGCCATGGAAACATCCGGCGTGGGAACGCGGATGGCATTGCCGGTCAACTTGCCCTGAAGTTCCGGCAGAGCCTTGGCCACGGCCTTGGCGGCACCGGTTTCGGTGATGACCATGTTCAGCGCAGCGGAACGTCCGCGGCGATCGCCCTTGTGGAAGTTGTCAATAAGGTTCTGGTCGTTCGTGAACGAGTGCACTGTTTCCACGTGGCCGTGGATGATGCCGAACTTGTCATTGATGGCCTTGAGCACCGGTGTAATGGCGTTGGTGGTGCAGGAAGCAGCAGTGACGATCTTGTCATCGTCCGAGATGTCCTTGTGGTTGATGCCGTGGACGATGTTCTTGAGGTCGCCCTTGCCCGGAGCTGTGAGCAGGACGCGGGCAGCACCCTTGCTTTGCAGGTGCTGGGAGAGGCCCTCAGCGTCGCGCCAGCGGCCCGTGTTGTCGACTACCAGGGCGTCCTTGATTCCGTAGGCGGTGTAGTCCACCGTGGCGGGGTTGTCCGAGTAGATGACCTGGACCTGGACGCCGTTGGCAGTGATGGTGTTGGCTTCCTCGTCAACGCGGATGGTGCCCTCGAAGGAGCCGTGCACGGAGTCGCGGCGCAGCAGGCTCGCGCGCTTCACAAGATCATTCTCGGCGCCCTTGCGCACTACGATCGCACGGAGTCGAAGGCCGTGTCCGCCGCCGGCCTTTTCGATGAGGATGCGGGCCAGGAGACGGCCGATCCGGCCGAAGCCGTAAAGCACGACGTCGGTGCTGGTCCGGTCGTCAGCGCCGCGCTTGCCCACGATCTCGGCAAGTTCAGCGCGCAAGTACTCGTCCAGGGAGGCGCCATTGCCTTCTGCCCGGAACTTTTCGGTCAGGCGCGCGATGTCAATGGCTGCTGCGCCGAGTTCCAGCTCCGACAGGGCGTTCAGCAAGGGTGCGGTCTCTTCGAGCAGGAGCTCGTGGTTGCTCATCCGGCGGGCAAATCGGTGCGCCTTGAGGATGTTCATGGTGGACTTGTTGATCAGGCTGCGGCCATGGATGCTGGTGACCACGTTGTTTTCCCGGTACAGCCGGCCGATCACCGGAATCATGGCCTCGGCGAGAGCCTCCCGGCCCATCCACTTATCAAGACAAGAATCTGACGTCTGGCTCACAGAACTACCTTCCTTGGGTCAACCACATACGTCCTCGTATGCAGATGGCAGCGGCCGCCCGGAGTAGTCCTGCGGCACATGCGCCGGCGGGCTTCGGTCCACCCACAGCGCCTTGAACGAGAGCAAAGAAAATCCGCCGGCTGCGAACGCAGTCCCGGCGGCAGAACATCTACGTTCAGTAACCATTCTAGGGCGGAAGGAGGGGGCGTAGGCCGCCCAGGGGCGTGAAATCACTCACACGGCGCGTTTACGCGAGTCATAAATGGATGGGTCGACCGATACGCCGGGTTCTGTCATCCCCTACCGTTACCGGAAAGGGAGTGGCGGCCATCCATCTACGAACGCCGTTGCCGACGCCCTCCAGCAGCCTACCCGGACACTCGGGCGAGCAGCCCTCAAACGTGTCCTGTCTGGCCTTGCTCCGGGTGGGGTTTACCTAGCCTCCCCGGTCACCCAGGGAGCTGGTGGTCTCTTACACCACCGTTTCACCCTTACCTGCTGCTCCGCGATGAAAAACATCACGCAGCGCAGGCGGTCTGTTCTCTGTGGCACTGGCCTGCGGGTTACCCCGAGTGGGCGTTACCCACCACCCTGCTCTACGGAGCCCGGACGTTCCTCGAGCCACTTTCGTGACGCGCGACCGCCTGGTCGACCCATCCGTCGTCCAGTCTACCGGCGTTGGGACCGGCCAAAGTCCGGCGGTAATATCGACGGGTGCTGATTCTGCTGCCGCCTTCCGAAGGCAAGACCCCTGCCCCCAAAGGTCCCGTCATCGAGTGGGAGTCGCTGAGCTTTCCGGAGCTGAATCCTTACCGGGCAAAAGTGCTCGAGGCTTTGGGCACAGTGAGCGCACACGAGGACGCACTTTCCCTCCTGGGCGTCGGCGCCTCGTTGCGGGACGACGTCGAACGTAATACCCGGCTCCATACCGAACCGGCAGCCCCTGCGTACCAGGTGTATTCGGGCGTGCTTTACGATGCCCTGGGCTATAACAGCATGACGCCAACCCAGCGCCGTAAGGCCACTGAATCCATTCTGGTGGTGTCCGCCCTCTGGGGCGCCATCGGCTTTGGCGACCATGTGCCTGCCTACCGGCTGTCCATGGGAACGGCACTGCCCGACGTCGGACGCCTCGCCTCGTTCTGGAAGCCGCAGCTTAACGCCGCCCTCGCCTCACGTGCCGACGGCGAACTCATGGTGGATTGCCGCTCCAGCACCTATGCCGCTGCTTGGGCTCCCCCAGCCGCGCAGACGGTCAACGTCAACGTCTTCAATGAAGCCAACGGCAAGCGCACAGTGGTGAGCCACTTCGCCAAGCACACCCGCGGAGAATTGGCGCGGCACTTGATCACCCGGCGTGGCAAGGCGCCGGCAACCCCGGATCAACTCCTGAAGGCTGCCGGCGAAGTCTGGACGGCAGAACTCGTTGAGGGCACTTCCCGCAAGCCCCACGCGCTCAACATCATCCTGTCCAGCTGAGTTCGGGCCGGCCAGGTAAGGCCCTGTCAGTTCCAGTCTGCCGAACGGACCAGGATAACGCCTGAGTCCGGGCAGAACACGATGTCATCGTCCGCGGCGGCTTTGACTTCGGCGAGGTCTCCCGGGCTGAGCATCATGCCGGATCCCTCGGATTTGCCGTGGAACAGCCGGGCAGCGCCCACTCCCCTCTTGGCAATGGTCTTCTCGTATACGGCCAGGAGGCCGGCATCCAAAGCCTCCGCAAAAGCCGCGCGCTGGCCCCGCACCACCGTCTCTTCAGCAGCGATCTCTGCGATCGCCTCATCGAGTTCTGCCCGGATGCTGCCGAAGGATCCCTGGATGTCATCGACGATCACCTGCTGGGCAGCCTGGCGTTCGCGCAACGTATCCAAGCGTTCCAGGATCTCGAGCTCGACGTCTTCAAGGTCAGAGCGGCGCTTGTTCAGTGAGGCAATGTCGCTTTGGAGCGCCACCAGATCCTTGGACAGGCCGGTGCCGCTGTTGAGCCGGGTCTCGTCACGCTCAATGCGGGTGGCCACCTGCTCCACGTCGGCTTCCGCCCGGCGAAGTTCGGCCTCGGCGTCATGGACGGCAACTTTGGCTGCCCCCAGCTCGCCGTTGGCCACGTTCAGCGCATCCGTGAGGTCCGTGATCCGGGGATCCGTCTCCAGGACTTTCCGACGGCCGGCCAGCGACTTCAGCTTGGCATCCAGTCCCTGCAGTTCAAGCAATTTCAGTTGTTCTGCCGGTGCTGCTTTCGCCACGCTTACCTCCGCTTATCGATGCCGGGCCTGGAGATCAGTTCCGGCCGGACCGGCCCCATCCTGTTGAGACCGTCCGTATCCTTCTAGACTCTAGTCCCCGCCGGGAGTGAGTATGAAGTCCCAGGGATCGCTGTTGGTGCTGCTGACACGGATCTCGACGTCGTAGCCCTGGTCTGCGAGCACGTTGCCCAGCGCTTCTGCGGCGGCAGGCAGCCACAGCCACTCGCTGGCAAAGTGTGAAACGTCGATCAAATATGGCCGGCCATTGCTTGCACCCTCACGGGCTTCGGAGGCCGGGTGGTGGCGCATGTCAGCGGTCACGTATACGTCGGCATGGCTGGCACGAACGGCGTCGAACAAGCTGTCGCCGGCGCCGCCGCAGACGGCAACCCGCCGCACCAGCCCGTCCTTGTCACCGGCCACGCGGACGCCGCCGGCCACTGCAGGCAGCATTTCAAAGACCCTCGCCGCGAAATCACCGAGCGTGATGAGTTCCGGAAGGTCACCCACGCGGCCGATGCCCTCTTCAGGCAAGCCGTTGGCAGCCGGAGTCAGCGGCTCCACGTTTTCCAGTCCAAAGGCGTCAGCCAGGACGTCCGAGACTCCCCCGACTGCGGAGTCGCCGTTGGTGTGGACGGTCAGAAGGCCCGTTCCGGCCTCGATCAACCGGTGGACCGCCAAGCCCTTGGCAGAGGTGGCGGCCACGGAGTTCACCCCTTTAAGGAGCAGAGGGTGGTGGGTGATCAGCAGTCCGGCGCCCCACTCAATGGCTTCGTCGATGACAGCCAACGTGGGGTCTACTGCGAAGAGGACCTTGGTCACGGGGACGTTGGGGCGTCCCACCACCAAGCCAACTTCGTCCCAGTCCTCGGCCAGTGACTCGGGCCAGAGTTCTTCAACAGCAAGCAACACCTGGCCAAGCGTGGGGTCTCCGCCGGCGTCAACTGTTTCGTCCTCTTCAACTGCTTGGTCATCATCGACCGAATCCGCATCAGAAATACCGGTGTTTACTGCTTCCATGCTCTTATTCTTCCCTACTTCTTCCCTTCCACGGCGGATGAGGCAGTTCCGCCACCCGCAGGCCTGCCGGTTGCCGTAATTCTCCCGTAAGGTGAAGCGGGAATCATCAAGCCCTCCGATCCATTGAAGAGAACATGAAAACTTTCGTACTTGGCGGTGGCTGCTTTTGGTGCTTGGACGCCGTTTACCAGAAAACCCGCGGTGTCAGCTCAGTTGTTTCGGGCTACACGGGCGGCCACGTCCGCAATCCCGACTACTACCAGGTCTGCTCAGGAACCACGGGCCATGCCGAAGTGGTGGCCGTAACCTTCGATGAAACCGTGGTCCCCGAAGAGGTCATTCTGGACATGTTCTTTGCCCTGCATGACCCCACCACGCTGAACCGGCAAGGCTATGACGTCGGTACCCAGTACAGGTCTTCGATGTTCTACACCACCACGGAAGAAAAAGTGCTGTTCGAGGAAGCCATCGAGCGTGCCCAGGCGCTCTGGTCGGATCCGATTGTGACGGAAGTCAGCCGCCTGCCTGAGTTCCACGAGGCCGAGGAAGTCCACCAGAATTACTACGCCAAATTCCCCTATCAGGGTTACTGCCAGGTGATTATTAACCCGAAGCTGGCCAAGGCCCGGAAATATTACTCTGCATGGCTTACTGCTTAGCGGTGTTTCGATCCGGCTGGTTAGGCTGACCTCAGCATTCCCTCTTCAGAGATAGGCGAAATTTTCATGGCTAGGATCTACGACGACGTCACGCAGCTGGTCGGCCGCACACCGCTGGTCCGCTTGAACCGGCTTACCGAAGGCCTTGACGCCACGGTTGCCGTCAAGCTTGAGTTCTACAACCCGGCCAACAGCGTCAAGGACCGCATCGGTGTGGCCATCATTGACGCTGCCGAGAAGTCCGGCGCTTTGAAGCCCGGCGGAACCATCGTCGAAGGCACCTCCGGCAACACCGGCATCGCACTGGCCCTGGTGGGCGCAGCCCGCGGCTACAAGGTCATCCTGACCATGCCGGAGACCATGTCCACCGAGCGCCGCGTCATGCTGCGCGCCTACGGTGCCGAAATCGTTCTCACGCCCGGATCCGAAGGCATGCGCGGCGCGGTGGAGAAGGCCCAGGAAATCGTCGCCAACACCGAGAACTCCATTTGGGCGCAGCAGTTTGCCAATGAGGCCAACCCGGCAATCCACCGCACCACCACTGCCGAGGAAGTCTGGGAAGACACCGACGGTGAAGTGGACATCTTTGTTGCAGGCGTGGGCACCGGCGGCACCATCACCGGCGTCGGGCAGGTCCTCAAGGAACGCAAGCCGGGCGTGCAGATCGTGGCTATCGAACCCAAGGACTCCGCGATCCTGAACGGTGGCGCTCCGGGTCCCCACAAGATCCAGGGAATCGGCGCCAACTTTGTTCCGGAAATCCTGGACACCAACGTCTACGACGAAGTCCTGGACGCCACGCTGGAAGATTCCGTCCGTGTTGCCCGTGAACTCGGCGCCCGTGAAGGCATCCTCGGTGGCATCTCCTCCGGTGCGATCGTGTGGGGTGCCCTCGAACTGGCCAAGCGCCCCGAGAACGCCGGCAAGTTGATTGTCGCTGTTGTCTGCGACTTTGGAGAGCGTTACATCTCCACTGTGCTGTTCGACGACATCCGCGGCTGAGACAACGCCTGCAAACCTTCACTTCCTGTAGAAAGGTCTTTGTGAGCTTCTTCGCAAGGCTTAAGGAAGACCTCGACGCCGCCCGGTCACACGACCCGGCGGCTCGAGGCTCTTTCGAGAACTTTTTCGCATATTCCGGCCTGCACGCCATCTGGGCCCACCGAGTGACGCACCGGCTGTGGCAGAATCCGGCGCTCCGTTTTCCGGCGCGCCTGATCTCCCAGCTGGCAAGGTTCCTGACGGGCATCGAGATCCATCCTGGTGCCACCATTGGCCGCCGGTTCTTCATCGACCACGGGATGGGTGTAGTGATCGGAGAAACCGCCGAAATCGGCGAGGACGTGATGATCTATCACGGCGTAACACTTGGCGGCCGTTCGCTGGCCAAAGTCAAGCGGCACCCCACCATCGGCGACCGCGTCACCATCGGCGCAGGCGCAAAAGTCCTGGGTCCCATCACTATCGGTGCCGGCAGCGCAATCGGTGCCAACGCCGTGGTGGTCAAGGACGCGCCACCGGAGTCCATCATCACGGGCATACCTGCCACCTGGCGGCACCGCGACGCGAGGTCCGAAACCAAGCCCGCCGTGGATCCCGCGGAGTACTACATCGAATACCGGATCTAGCCCGCCAGCCTTCTGTAGAAATTCCAGAAGACAGCATCGAACGCACGGTCCGGAAGAATCCTTCGCATTGCCAGGACGCTCCAGGCTCCCCTGCCCACCGGGTAGCGGGTCCTGGGGCGTTTTGCCGTTGCGGCCCGAACGATGGCGTTGGCAACAACCCGTGCCGGGGTCGACAACACGTGGCCCTCTCCCGATGTGGACGCCAAAGCAGCAGCCACAACATGAGCCTGCTGCTGATAAGGCCCGTCGCCGGACGTAGCCAGCAGGCTCTCCCCGGCAATGGTGCCCCATTCACTGTTGGTCCCTGACGGTTCGATGATAACGACGTCGATGCCGTGCGGCTTCAGTTCCAGGCGCAGGGCGTCGCTCATGCCTTCGACGGCGAATTTGGTTCCGTGGTACCAGGCGCCCAATGGTTCGTAGATTTTTCCGCCTATGGACGTGACATTGATGATCCTGCCGGAGCCGGCGGCACGCATCCCTGGGATCACGAGCTGGGTCATCCTGGCCAGGCCCATGACGTTGACGTCGAATTGACGCCTGCCCTCGGCAATCGGTACTTCCTCGAGGGATCCGTAGGAGCCATAACCCGCGTTGTTGACCAGCACATCGATGTGCCCGTGGGCCGCTTCCACCAGTGCCACCGCCGACGCCATGGATTCCTCCGAGGTGACATCCAAGGACATGACCATGATGCCGTGGCGTTTCAGTGGTTCCATCTTCTCCACGCGGCGCGCGCCGGCGTATACCGTGAATCCGGCCGCACTCAGGGCGATGGCTGTGTCAAAGCCAATTCCTGTGGAGGCCCCGGTGACCACCGCAATACGGGATGCCATGGCGGTTCTCCTTCTTTCGCGTACGGCAAAGGCCGGCCCTCCCCAGCTTAACGGGGATGGACCGGCCTTTGACGGGACGGTGATGCTAGTGGGTGTCGACCGCCGAGATCTCGGACTTGTCTTCGCCCCACAGTGTGTGGAACGTACCCTCGGTGTCCACACGGCCGTAGGTGTGTGCTCCGAAGAGGTCGCGCTGGCCCTGGATCAGGGCAGCGGCAACGCGCTTGCGGCGCAGGCCGTCGTAGTAGGCCAGCGAGGAGGAGAACACCGGTACCGGGATGCCCAACTGGACTGCGGTGGCCACGACGCGGCGCCACGCCGGGAGTGCCTCGGCGATGGCCTTGGTGAACGCCGGCGCGAACAGCAGGTTGGCGGGCTTCTCTTCCGCGGCATATGCCTTGGTGATGTCCTTGAGCAGTTCTGCACGGATGATGCAGCCTGCACGCCAGAGCGAAGCGATCTCATCCAGCTTGAGGTCCCAGCCGTACTCCTTGGCTGCAGAGGTCAGCATGTCCAGGCCCTGGGCGTAGGAGACCAGCTTGGAGGCGTACAGTGCCTGGCGGACGTCCTCGACGAAGGTCTCGGGGATTTCCACGGAGGCTTCTTCGCCGGCGAGCAGTTCCTGGCCAAGCTTGCGCTGCTCGGTCTGGGAGGACAGTGCGCGGGCGAAAACGGACTCGGCGATGCCGGAGACCGGGGAGCCGAGTTCCAGGGCGGAGATGACCGTCCAGCGGCCCGTGCCCTTCTGGCCTGCGGCATCGACGACGACGTCCACGAACGGCTTGCCCGTCTTGGCGTCAACGTGTCCCAGGACCTCAGCGGAAATTTCGATCAGGAAGGAGGACAGATCGCCCTTGTTCCATTCTGCGAAGATCTTGGACTGCTCGGCGGGCTCGATGCCTGCACCGGAGCGGAGGAGGTCGAATGCTTCACCGATGACCTGCATGTCGGCGTATTCAATGCCGTTGTGGACCATCTTGACGAAGTGGCCGGCACCGTCGGTGCCGATCCAGGCGCAGCAGGGTTCGCCGTCGACCTTGGCGGAAATCTTCTCCAGCAGCGGGCCGAGGGCGTCGTAGGACTCGCGGGAGCCGCCGGGCATGATGGATGGGCCGTTAAGGGCGCCTTCTTCGCCACCGGATACACCGACGCCGACAAAGTGGAGATCCTTCTTTGCCAGCGCGGCCTCGCGGCGGCGGGTGTCCTCGTAGTGCGAGTTGCCGGCGTCGATGATGATGTCACCGGCTTCAAGCAGCGGTTCGAGCTGTTCGATCACGTTGTCAACAGGAGCACCTGCCTTGACCATAATGAGGACGCGACGGGGCTTTTCGAGGGAATCGACGAGCTCCTGCAGCGTTTCCGTGCGGATGAAGTCGCCATCCGTGCCGTGCTTTTCGAGCAGGGCGTCAGTCTTTTCCACGGAGCGGTTGTGGAGAGCCACGGTGAAGCCGTTGCGGGCGAGGTTGCGGGCCAGGTTGGCGCCCATCACCGCAAGGCCGGTGACACCGATGTGTGCTGACATCAAAACTCCAATTCGTTCGTGTACAAACAGTCCTGCCGTGCCCCCCTGGGGGCACACAGGAAGCGATTTCAAAACCAGGGGCTGTAATAAACCATACGTATTAAAACCTAGGGCGGGAAAGCGGTGCCCACGTTATGGAAGCTCCCCGCGTCATAAACAGTCTATGATGAGCGCCCGGATCCACCCGTGCATGCGACGCCGGGTCCTGCACGCAGGCGACCCGTGCGCCACTATGCTTACCTCTATGTCGACCAGCCTCCACCACCGCGCCGTTGAGCATTTGGGAACCCGGATTGTGGGTGGCGCCCTGCCAACCGGACATGTGATGTTGGCGGAGCACTTGGAAGACGAACTCAAAGTGTCCCGCTCGGTAGTACGGGAAGCTGTGCGCGTCCTGCAGTCGCTGGGCCTCGTGGAGACCATCAAGCGGGTGGGCATTCGGGTCCTTCCTGCGCACCGGTGGAATCCTTTCGATCCCTTGGTGATTCGTTGGCGGCTGGCAGGCGAAGGGCGTGGCGCCCAGTTGCGGTCTCTCGCAGAGCTGCGTTCCGCCGTCGAGCCCGTTGCTGCAGAACTTGCCGCAGGCAATGCACCGGAAAGCCTCCGCCAAGAGCTGGTGGGTATTTCTTTGGCCATGAAGGAAGCCGGCGACGCCGGCGATATGGCCAGGTTCTTGGACCTTGACATCCGTTTCCACGCCCTGGTGCTGTCCGGCTCGGGCAACGAAATGTTCGCCAACCTCATTGGCCAGGTCACCGAGACACTCACCGGACGTACGGTGCACGGACTTATGCCTGAACACCCCCAGAAGCAGGCGTTGCAGTGGCACATGGACGTCGCCCACGCGATCGACGCCGGAGACGGTTCCCTGGCGCGGGACGCGGCGGCAAAGATCATGCGGCAGACCATAGCGGAGCTGGCACCCAGCTGGGATGACCAGCCCCGCGTCTTCGTGCCTGTGTCCAAAAACTAGCCGGCAGTTATCCGAAGTTCAGCAGGACCTTGCCGGATTCGGCGGAGTTCCTGGCTACCTCAAAGGCTTCCAATCCGTGGGCGAGGTCAAATTTGTGCGTCACCACGGGCTCCACGAACAGCGACCCATCGGCTAAAGCAGTAATAACGTCGTCTATTTCGTCATTGAAGCGGAACGAGCCGAGCAGTTCCAACTCGCGGGTGATGGCCAGGGAGATGAACACCGGTTGCGGTCCTGACGGCAGCAGGCCAACCATCACTACCTTGCCGCCGCGCGTGGCTCCCTTGATGGCCGAGGCCAGTCCGTAATGGCTTCCCGAGGACTCAATAACGACGTCGGCATCCACTGCCGCTATGGCCTCCGCTTCATCGCCCTTGAGGACTTCATCCGCGCCAACAGCGCCGGCGATTTCCAGCGGCTTGTCATGCATGTCGACAGCGACGATCCTGGCCGCGCCGGCACGCTTGAGGACTGCGACGGCAAGGGCGCCGATCGGGCCACTGCCGATCACCAGGGCCGTCTTGCCCTTGACGTCGCCCGCGCGGGCGACTGCGTGCCATGCAACACTGGCCGGTTCGACGAGCGCAGCGGTGCGAAGGTCCAGGTTTTCCGGCAGCGGGCGGAGCATCCTGGAGGGCAGGTTGGCGTAGCGGCTGAACGCGCCGCCCGTATGCGGATGCCGGGCAGCACTGCCCAAGTACGTGCAGCCAGGGGAGAGGTTCGGCCGGTCTTCCGGATACCTGGCGTCCCCAGGGGCCGGCGTCGCTGGATGGACGGCCACCGGCGTTCCCACGCCAGGGCCGGAACCATCGGCGGCCTGCTGGACCACCACTCCCACAATCTCGTGCCCGAGGACCATGGGTTCTTTGAGGATCGACTCCCCTGCCGCACCATGCAACCAGTAATGAAGGTCTGAACCGCAGATCCCGCCGTAGGCAATCTCCACGATCGCTTCCCCGGTAGCCGGTGCGGTCAACGGGATGTCTTCGATCCGGAGATCGCCCTTTCCATGGGCAACCACAGCGGGCCCGAAAGCCGGAAGAGTGATGTTCATCAGACCACCACCGTCATTCCGCCGTCGACGAAGATCGTCTGGCCGTTGACGAAGTTGGACGCTTGGGAGGCAAGCCACACCACGGGTCCGGCAAGATCGGCCACCGTCCCCCACCGGTTGGCCGGTGTGCGGCCCAGTATCCAGGAGTTGAAGTCGGAATCATCCACCAGGTTCTGCGTCATTTCCGTGTGGATGTACCCCGGCGCGATGCCGTTGATCTGCAAACCGGACGCGGCCCACTCAGCAGTCATGGCGCGGGTCAGGTTCCGGAGGCCGCCCTTGGCAGCCACATACGGTGCGATGGTTGGCCGGGCAAGGTCCGTCTGGACCGAACAGATATTGATGATCTTCCCTTGTCCCCGGGGGATCATGTGCCGTGCGGCTTCCCTGCCTACCAGGAATGCACTGGTCAGGTCCGTGGTGATCACCCGGTCCCAATCCTTGACGTCCAGGTCGAGCATGGGAACGCGGTGCTGGATCCCGGCGTTGTTCACCAGGATCTCCAGTGGGCCAACGTTCTCCTCCACCCAGGCAACTCCCGCAGCAGCGGACGCAGCGTCCGTAACGTCGAAGGCGCGGCTGTGCACCCGGGCCGCCGGATAATCCACCGCCATGGCTTGATGGGCCGCTTCAAGCCGCTCCGGATTGATGCCATTGAGCACAACCGTAGCGCCGGCATCGGCCAGGCCCCTGGCCAACGCGTTACCAATCCCCCTGCTCGAACCAGTGACCAAGGCAACCCGCCCTGTCAGATCAAAAAGTCCACTCATCTTTTGTTCTTCATTCCTTCTGTGGTTGCGCCGGTTCAGTTGGTGTTCGCCGACGCTGCGTGCGCCCGGCTCAGGTTTGCGATGGTTTGGCGGACTACGGCGAGGTCCTGGTCGCCGAGGCCCTGGCGTTTGAGTTCTGCGTAGAGTTCAATCGCGGCTGCAGCCATGGGAACGGCGGAACCAACGGCTTCCGCGCTGGACACCACGAAGCCAAGGTCCTTGTGCATGAACTTGGCCGGACCGGTAGGTACGTAGTCCTTGGCGGCCAGTCGTGGACCAACGATGTCCAGAACCCGGCTTCCCGCCAGCCCGCCGGACAGGACGTCAAAGAGGGCTCCCACTTCCATACCGGACCGTTCGGCGAGTTCGGCGGCTTCGGCGAGCGCCGCCGTCGTGGTTCCGACAATCAGTTGGTTGCACGCCTTGGCGAGGGATCCTGCTCCCAGTGGTCCCATCCGACGAACGGTGGTCCCCATGGCGCCCAGCAGTGGTTGCAGCGTTTGGAAACCGGATTCGGTGGCTCCGACCATGATGGCCAGTGTCCCGTTTTGCGCACCGGCTGTGCCTCCACTGACCGGCGCGTCCATCACCACGGCGTTGCCACTGCTTGCCTCATGGAGTGTCGTACCGAACTGCTGTACCGCTGTTGGCGAGACACTGCTCATAATCACGACGGCGGTGCCGGGCTTTGGCGGTTGGTTCCGCCATGAGCCAAGCAGGTCCTCGGCGGCGCCTTCAATGAACGGCAGGTCCGGGAGCATGAAGATGATGGCGTCCTCGTCACGGAGTTCCGCGACGCTTGCTGCGCGACGAACGCCGGTCAGCCCTTCGAAGGCCGCATCGGATCGGTTCCAGCCCGTGACGGACCAGCCGGCTTTGGCGATGTTGGCGGCCATGGGTGCGCCCATGAGTCCCAGGCCCACGAAGCCCACTCGGTGACTGATCATGGAAGGTAACACCTCACTTCTTTGTGGTCATCTTTAGGAATTCTGTTCAATATCCTAGCCGCCATTCAGTATGATGAACACCATGACGACTGATGAACTTACCATCGCCATCGCTGTGCCGCTCGAAGCAGAGCACGTAGAGCTGATCCGCGCTGTAGATCCCTCTGTAACAGTTCTCTACGAACCCGATCTGCTGCCCCCCGAGCGGTTTCCTGCCGATCACGCAGGCGATCCCGACTTCAAGCGCACGCCCGAGCAGGAGGAGCGCTACTGGTCCCTGCTGAACCGGGCGCAGGTTCTCTACGGCTTCCCCAATGAAAGCCCCGCCGGGCTGGCACGCATCGCTGCCAGCAACCCCCACCTGCAGTGGATCCACGCCATGGCCGCCGGCGCAGGCGGAGCAGTTAAAGCCTCAGGCCTGGACACCGAAACCCTGCAGAAGTTCCGCGTCACCACATCCGCAGGCGTCCACGCGCTGCCGCTGGCAGAGTTCTCCGCGTTCGGCATCCTCAACGGATTCAAGCGCAGCGCAGAGATGGCACAAGACCAAGCCGCCAAGTTCTGGCCCGGGCTCCGCACCCCCACCAAATTGGCCAACGGCTCCAAGGTGGTCATTGCCGGGCTCGGTGAGATCGGCATGGAGACGGCACGCATCGCACGCGCCCTGGGCATGAAGGTCAGCGGAACCAAGCGCAACGTCGAAGCCATCGATGGGATTGATGAGGTCACCGGCAACGATGGACTTCCCGGACTGCTGGCAGGCGCCGACGCAGTGGTCAACACCCTCCCCGGCACTCCTTACACGGAGAAGCTGTTCAACAGGGACATTTTCGCTGCCATGAAACCCGGCACAGTCTTCGTCAATGTGGGCCGCGGAACAGTGGTGGACGAGGACGCATTGCTCGAAGCACTCGACAACGGTCAGGTCTCCTACGCTTGCCTTGATGTCTTCGCCGTGGAGCCGCTCCCCCAGGACAGCCCCCTGTGGAGCCACCCCCGGGTACTGGTGTCTCCGCACACCTCCGCCCTGAGCTCTGCGGAGAACCGCCTCATCGCCGAACGGTTCTGCAGCAACCTCCGCACGTTCCTGGCCGGCGGCGAACTGCCCCACCTGGTGGATCCCGTCCACTTCTACTAGGCCCCGCAGCCACCCGCGGTGGCTGCCGGCTTCAGACATACGTTCCTGCAATGGGCACGGCCAAGGGCAACCATGGCCGTGCCTATTGTCGTACCGGCTGAGGTAGCATCGCCCCATGGCAGACTCGGAGAGTCTTCAACGCTTCACCGTGCGCCTGTTTCCGGACTACGGGGACACGGCGCTCTGGCTTGACGGTCCCATCGACTACTCCCTCACGAGGCTGCCTGAAGGCCTGGTGCATGAGCTCCTGGACTGGGAACAGTTCTACTACGAGTCTCTGACACGCGATTTCACCTGGAAGTCAGCGGAGACTGCTGCCAGATACACCGCTGAAGGTCATCGCCTGGCCCAGCGAGTGGCGGACGAACTCGGCGATGGTTATGAAGTTGAGTTCTGGCCCTCTGAAGAAAATGCCCGGCCGCACCGGTTTTGCGGCACCAGGGCCCCCAACCCGCAGGTAGTTGCTGCCTTCGATGCCCTTGCAGCTGCGGCACACGCAGAAAAGGAGCGAATCGCGCGTTCTTTGGCCTACGCCCCACCCGGAACAGGCACCGGATGGTTCGCAATCTCTCCCCTGTCAGGCAGCGTTTTCAGGCCGATGCAGGCAGAACAGGAATAGTTCGGCAAGCGCCAGTTCCCTGCAAAACAGCGTGGCACCCTCCGTGTGGAGGGTGCCACGCTGTGTTTGTGGTGCCGGGACGCTACTTGGCGTCTTCGGTGCTGACGAGATCGCGGCCCGCCGTCTCCGGAGTGAAGAAGGTGGTGACGAAGGAGATGAGCGCCAGGACCAGGGAGTAGATGGCCAGCACCCACCACGAGTGGTTGGTGGCCGCCAGCATGAGCGCACCCAGCAGGGGTGCGAGTCCGCCGGCCAGGACGGCTGAGATTTCCCGGCTCATGGCCACACCGGTAAAGCGGTACTGGGAGCCGAACAGCTCCGGCAGCAGCGGGCACTGGGGGCCCAGCATCGACTGGACGCCGATGGCGATGCCCACGGACATGACAACCCACACCAGAGTGACGTTGCCCAGGGTGACCAGGTAGAAGGCAGGAACCGCAATGATGGCTTGGAACAGGGCCCCGTAGCGGTACACCGGAACGCGGCCGAACCTATCGGACAGCGCGCCGAACGTCACCACCAGGACCGCAGCGAACCCAGCGGCGATCAGCAAGCCCACCGGACCGATCGAGTTGTTTCCGGCAAAGACGCCTGCCGGCATGCTCATGAACGACACCAGCAGGGCCGAGTAGATCGATGAATTGCCGTTTTCGCCCATACGGAGCCCGATGCCCAGGAGCACATTCTTCTTGGAGTGCTTCCACAGCGCACTGATGGGGTTCTTGACCACATTCTTGTGCTTCTCCAACTCCTGGAAGGCAGGCGTTTCCTTGAGCTTGAGGCGAATGAAGATGGCCACCGCGATCAGGATGAAGCTGGCCAGGAAGGGCACCCGCCACAGCCAGCCCTGCAGGACGGCCTTGTCAGCCATGGCAATCAAAGCAAAGGTTCCCGCGCCGAGGAGGGTACCCAGTTGGATGCCCACGAAAGGCAATGATGCGAAGAAACCACGACGACGGCGCGGAGCTACTTCGGAAATCAACGTAGTGGCGCCGGCCTGTTCTGCGCCTGCGCCAAGGCCCTGGATGATCCGCAAGGTCACCAGCAGGACAGCCCCGAGCATTCCGGCCTGCTCGAAGGTCGGAAGCAACCCAATAGCGAAGCTTGCCGTACCCATCAAGGCAATGGTCAGGATCAAGACCATCTTGCGGCCAAACCTGTCGCCGATGTAGCCAAAGATCAACCCGCCGAAGGGCCGCGCCGCGAATCCAACGCCATAGGTGGCGAAGGAGGCGATCAGAGCACCCTCCGGGCCCAGGGGGGAAAAGAACAATGGGCCAAAGATCAGCGCGGAAGCCAATCCGTAAATGTAGAAATCGTAGTACTCCAAGGCTGAGCCTACGGAGCTGGCCAAGGTAGCCCTGCGCAGCTGTTCCGGCTCAACAACAGCATCGTCAGCATCAGCTGCGAGCCGTTCATTAGTACGAGTTATCACAAGCACTCCCTCAAAATCACCCCAGGCCCCCGTTGGCCCGGCGAGATAGCGATGGCATCACCGCCAAGATCACTATGATGAACAGCGTACAGCTTGTTGAACTCGCTGCCAAGGTTGTAATCAGATTTATTTATGGCGTCCCAGGGAGATAAGGGATTAGCCCATCGGGTTACCCAGTGATCGCGCCAACTCCTTGAGTTCCTTGACCATCAAGGCGCCCTGCTCCTCGGAGTAGGTGGCCTTCAGCGCAGTCACCGAAAGTCCCAAACTGGGACCGTGGGCTCCATGCGTAGGGACGGGCACAGCGAGGCAGACCACACCCACCGTCGACTCCTCATCTTCGAAGGCGAACCCCTGCTTCCGGATGGCAGCTATTTGGGACTTGAGTTCCTCTGCGGTGCGAAGTGAGTTGGCAGTCATGACCGGCAGTTCCATGCCGTCAGGGAACATCGATTCAATGTCGTGATCATGCAGTTGCGCCAGCAGGGCTTTGCCAACGCTGCAAAGGGAGACCGGCATCTTGTCGCCAATATTAGAGGTCAACCTCACCGCAGGATGCCCCTCATAGCGGGCCAGGTAGATGACGTGGTCGCCGTCGAGCATGGCGATGCGCACCGTCTCACCCGAGAGGGTAGGCGCCTGCTCGCAGTATTTGTAGAACTCCTGGACCTCGTCGAGCCGGCTCAGGTAGGCGGCGCCCAGCTCCACCAGTTTCCGCCCCAAGGCAAAGTCGGCGCCCTGCCTGGTAATGAGGCGGGCTTCCTCAAGCGCCAGCAAGAGATTGGACGTGGACGATTTGGGGATGCCAAGTTCGCGGGAAAGATCACTCAGCGTCAGCCGACCCGACGGAGATCCTGCAAGCGCCTCAAGAACCGCTGCTGCGCGGGTCACGGCAGGGGCAGGCGACGAAGCACCCAGCCCCTCGGAACGGGTGGTGCGGGAATCGGCCATGATTCTCCTTTGTCAGAACTCTCTCATCGCGTTCATTCAGCTGAACACTTCCCATCATAGTGTGTCGCCCTGCTGCCACCATGAGGCAAGACCCAACCGGTTCTTCGACACGTTCCTGCCGCTTGGCATGCTCAGCTTTCCAAACCGAAAAGTTCTCTGTATATTCATTTTCGAGCTCTCCACCGCGGCATCCCCCAATAGTCGCGGTGGAGAGCTCATCCATTTCCCGGGGAACCTAGGCCGCGGCCACTTCTTCGCCCCTGAGGCACCAACCTCCTCCGGCACCGTCCCGCATTAGCTCCCACGTAGCAATGCCGGACCGGATATTGCTTCCCAAGCGAACCTGAACCTGCCAGATCTCCACATCAACGCGGCCTTGCCCCCTCGGCATTCGCCGTGACTGCTCCCACCATGGGACGCGCTCAAACCAACGCACAGGCTCGACCACGATCCGCCATTCCCGATTGCCCCTCACCACCACCGCGGGCGTGCCCTGCGTGCTGCTGCGGATATATACGTGCTCCATGGAGAAAAATCCTAGAAGCCGGCCCTGACATTAAAGGGTTGTGGAGAACGTGGCCTTCGCGCGAAAAAACCCCGCCACTGCCAGCCAAAGGCTTGGAGTGACGGGGTTTCCATCGGTGGGTCCTACCGGGATCGAACCGATGACATCCACGGTGTAAACGTGGCGCTCTACCAGCTGAGCTAAAGACCCATTGTGCGGTTTCAGTGCCTCAGCGCTTCAACCAACGAACAACGACTCTACATGATCAATCGGGAGAAACACCAATCGGCGGATTCGCGCCTGGAAGATCCGGCAAATTCCGTGCCAAATAGTCCAAGGCGCCGCTGACTCCGAGCTCGAGTTTCAGGGTGGCATAGCTGTCACCCCGGGTGGCTCCCCGATTGATGATGACTACCGGCTTTTCGGCCTTGGCAGCGTGGCGCACGAAGCGCAGCCCGCTCTGCACGGTCAGCGACGAGCCTGCTACGAGGAGTGCCTCCGCTTGATCAACCATGGCGTAGGCGCGCTCAACGCGGTCCTTGGGAACGTTTTCGCCGAAATAGACGAAGTCGGGCTTAAGTATCCCTCCGCACCTGGGACACACCGCCATGATGAACGAGGTGATGAGCTCCGGATCCTCAACCGTTGCATCAGCATCCGGAGCCATTTCCACGAGCCCGGACTCCAGGGCGGCTTCAAGGAACCCTGGATTGATCTCCTCAAGGATCGCTGCAATGAGCCGCCTGCTGAATATATGGCGGTTCTCCAGACAGACCACCTGGTCAAAGCGCCCGTGCAAATCCACCACATTGACGCTGCCGGCGTCCTCGTGGAGCCTGTCGACGTTCTGAGTGATGAGGCCGGACAGGAGGCCCCGGCGCTCCATCAGCGCGACCGCGGCGTGTCCGGCGTTGGGGTCGGCATGCCTCAAGTGGGACCACCCAAGATGATTCCGGGCCCAATAGCGCCTGCGGTTGGCCTCGCTGCCGATGAACTCCTGGAAGGTCATGGGATTCCGGGGTGCAGAACCTGGCCCTCGATAATCCGGAATACCGGAGTCGGTGCTGAGTCCGGCGCCCGTCAGCACCGCCAGACGCTTTCCACCCATGGCCTCTACAGCCTTCCTGACTGACAGAAGCTCATCGGGATCAAGCTGCGCCGCCGGCGCAGGAGCCATGCTGGCAAAACCAGTCATTCCCACGCCGGGCCGGCCGGCACTCATGCTTGCTGCTGATCGAGCGCCGTGAGCGCGAGGCGGTATTCAGCCAAGTCCCTCGCTTGTCCACGTGGATTGACGACGACGTACCGGATGATCCCCGCGGCGTCGATGATGAACGTTCCCCGCAGAGCCATACCACTGACGTCGTCGAAAACCCCATAGGACCTTGCCACCGCCCCATGGGGCCAAAAATCGGCCAGGAGGTCAAATCCATAGCTTTCCTGGTGGGCGTAAGCGCGCAGGGTGAATTTACTGTCCACGGAGACCGCAAGTACCACGGCGTTCGAATCCTCGAACGCCGAAATGTTGTCGCGAATCTCACAGAGTTCACCGGTGCAGATCCCGGAGAACGCGAAGGGGTAGAACACCACAACTACGTTGCGGCCCCGGTAATCCGACAGGCGGACAGGCTCGCCAAACTGGTTTACGAGCTCAAAGTCCGGCGCAGTTTGGCCCGGCTGCGGTACAACCGCAGGCGCCGGCGCCAGTCGGACATCGGTCACTTGTTCTTCTTCGGCACCAGTCGGGTGGCGCTCCAGTCTTTCGACACCCCGGCAGAGGTGGTGAGGTGCAACCCGGACGTGGGGGCCGCATCCTGGATATCAGCCGGAGAAACATAGTTGTCACGGCCTGACTTAGGGGTCATCACCCAGACAACTCCGCCTTCCTTCAGCGTGGTGAGCGAATCCATGAGGGCATCAACAAGATCGCCGTCGCCATCCCGCCACCAAAAGACAACGGCATCTACTACGTCGTGGTCGTCTTCATCCAACAGCTCAGAGCCCGTCACATCTTCAACGTCATCACGCAAGTCGAAGTCGACGTCGTCGTCGTAGCCGCGCTCCTGAATCAGATCCCCATCTTTGAAACCCATTCGTTCCGCCACATTTACCGATGTGGCGGCGTCGGCCTCGCTCACGTTTCCTCCTTTTGAAGTGACTTCCATTACTAACAGCCAACACCCTTTGGGCGTGTGCTTCAAGCCATTGTCCCTGCCACGGGCCACATTCCGCATTCCCCGGGGTGTTTCGGGGCTGTGACACTCACGTGCTTTCCGTCACGCAGGCCGGCGGGGTGTGACATACAACGCCCTTCAGGGCCCACGGCTACGCATCCCAGCGCAGTGAAAGCTAGAGTGGCCATGAGCGCTCTGGCTGCAGGGCGATCGCCCCGCAGAATTCTACTGGGCAGCCAAGCGCTCACAAGACCTGCCCGGCGCATCCGACCGGGCTGTTGAAACCGAAATGTCGCACACGACGCGTTCACGACGGGCAGTTACCCTGCCAGACCTGAGGCGCCGATGCATGCGCCTAAAGGAAGGTTGGACGTGGCTGCAGGAGAAGAGACCTCACACATCCTCAGCGGGTTGACTGCCCAGCTGCCTGATCGTGATCCGGAAGAGACCGCGGAGTGGATTGAGTCCCTTGATGCGTTGATCGCGGAGCAGGGTACCGAGCGTGCCCAGTACATTATGCGTTCGTTGCTTCAGCGTGCCGGCGCGAGGTCGGTGGGTGTGCCGATGGTGACGACCACTGATTATGTGAACACGATCCCGGTGGACCAGGAAGCGCCGTTCCCGGGGAACGAGGAGTTCGAGCGCCGGTATCGTGCGTACATGCGGTGGAATGCCGCGGTCATGGTCCACCGTGCGCAGCGTTCCGATATTGGTGTGGGCGGGCATATTTCCACCTATGCCGGGGCCGCGACGTTGTATGAGGTGGGGTTCAACCACTTCTTCCGCGGCAAGGACCACCCCTCCGGCGGGGACCAGGTGTTCTTCCAGGGCCATGCTTCCCCTGGCATGTACGCCCGGGCGTTCATGGAAGGCCGTCTGACCGAGGAGGATTTGGACGGGTTCCGTCAGGAGAAGTCCAAGGCCGGCCATGCGTTGTCTTCGTACCCGCACCCGCGCCTGATGCCGGATTTCTGGGAGTTCCCGACCGTGTCGATGGGTATCGGCCCGATGAACGCGATCTACCAGGCCCAGTCCAACCGGTACCTGCAGAACCGTGGCATCAAAGACACCTCGGACCAGCAGGTCTGGGCGTTCCTCGGTGACGGGGAAATGGACGAGCCCGAGTCCCGTGGTTTGCTCCAGCTCGCCGCGAACGAGAACCTGGACAACCTGAACTTCGTGATCAACTGCAACCTCCAGCGCCTGGACGGACCGGTCCGCGGCAACGGCAAAATCATGCAGGAACTCGAAGCGTTCTTCCGCGGTGCGGGCTGGAACGTGATCAAGGTCGTTTGGGGCCGGGAATGGGATTCCCTGCTGGAAGCAGACCAGGACGGGGCGTTGGTGAAAATCATGAACGAAACCCCCGATGGTGACTACCAAACCTACAAAGCCGAGTCCGGCGGGTTCGTGAGGGAACACTTCTTCGGCAAATCCCCGCAGACCAAGGACATGGTCGCGGATTTGGACGACGAACAGATCTGGGGCCTCAAACGCGGCGGCCACGACTACCGCAAGGTCTACGCCGCGTACAAGGCCGCGACCGAGTTCAAGGGCAAACCCACCGTGATCCTGGCCAAAACGGTCAAGGGCTACGGACTGGGCCCGCACTTCGAAGGCCGCAACGCCACCCACCAGATGAAGAAACTGACCATGGAAGACCTCAAAGCCTTCCGTGACCACCTCCGCATCCCCATCAGCGATGACCAACTCGACGCTGACCTCTACCGGCCCCCGTACTACCACCCCGGCATGGACGCCCCCGAAATCAAGTACCTCATGGAACGCCGGGCCGAGCTCGGCGGGTTCGTCCCCGAACGCCGCCGCAAACACACCGAGGTCACCTTGCCCGACGCGAAGTCCTACGACGTGGCCAAGCGCGGATCCGGGAAACAACAAGCCGCCACCACCATGGCCTTCGTCCGTTTGCTCAAGGACCTGATGCGGGACAAGAACTTCGGCGCCCGGTTTGTGCCCGTCGTCCCGGACGAATCCCGGACCTTCGGGATGGACGCGTTCTTCCCGACCGCGAAAATCTACAACCCCAAAGGCCAGAACTACCTCTCCGTGGACCGCGACCTCGTCCTGGCCTACAAAGAATCCCCCGCCGGACAACTGATCCACCCCGGCATCAACGAAGCCGGCGCCGTCGCAGCCTTCACCGCCGCCGGGACCGCCTACGCCACCCACGGCGAACCCCTCGTCCCGATCTACGTGTTCTACTCCATGTTCGGCTTCCAACGCACCGGCGACTCCTTCTGGGCCGCAGCCGACCAAATGACCCGCGGCTTCATCATCGGCGCCACCGCAGGACGGACCACCCTCACCGGCGAAGGACTCCAACACGCCGACGGACACTCCCCCCTCCTGGCCTCCACCAACCCCGCCGTGAAAACCTACGACCCCGCCTACGGCTACGAAATCGGCCACATCATCCGCCACGGCCTCGAAGAAATGTACGGCGAGGCCTCCGAGGACCACAACGTGATGTACTACCTCACCGTCTACAACGAGCCCATCACCCAACCCGCGGAACCAGAAAACCTGGACATCAACGGACTCCTCAAAGGCATCTACAAACTCGCAGACGCCCCCACCGCGGACGGCACCAACACAGCGAACCGCCCCACCGCGAACATCCTCGCCTCCGGCGTGTCCGTGCCCTGGGCCCTCGAAGCCCAACGGATCCTCGCCGAAGACTGGAACGTCGCCGCCGAAGTCTGGTCCGTGACCTCCTGGAACGAACTCCGACGCGACGGACTCGCCGCCGAAGAACACGCCTTCCTCAACCCCGGCCAACCCGCCCGCACCCCGTTCATCACCGAACAACTCGCCGGCCACACCGGACCCGTCATCGCCGTCACCGACTACATGAAAGCCGTCCCCGACCAAATCCGCCAATTCATCCCCAACGACTTCGCCTCCCTCGGAGCAGACGGCTTCGGCTTCTCCGACACCCGCCAAGCCGCACGCCGCTACTTCAAAAACGACACCCACTCCATCGTCGCCAAAACCCTCCAACTCCTTGCCGCCAAGGGAGAAGTTGAAGAAGGTGCCTTGGAGAAGGCCATCGAGAAGTACCGGCTCCTGGATGTGAATGCCGGCACCACCGGCGGAGCAGGCGGAGACGCCTAACAACCGCAGGAAAACCCTCGGACGCAGTCCGGTACCAAGGGCCACTCCAGCACCCAACGAAACGGCGGCTTCCACCGAAAGGTGGCGGCCGCCGTCGTGGTTTAACCGTGGGGGAAGAGTCTCCAGGTCATGTGAGCAGCAACAACACAAGTTGTAGCCTTCTCACAAATGGAGCTTGCCCGGGATGGGCCGTATGCTCGTTCCATGGCAGAGCCGAGCAAAACCACCACCAAGCGCAAGGCAGCAACCCAGGCATTGTCGCCTGAAAAGGCCGAAACTCTGCGTCAACTCCGTGCCAATGTGGGCCAACTGTCCACCAGCACCATGCGCCAACTCGAGAAGTCCCTGCCCTGGTACAGCCGTTTGAGCTCCGATGAGCGCTCGGCGCTGGGGCTCGTGGCACAGAACGGCATCGCGGCATTCGTGACCTGGTACGAACGGCCGAGCTCACCGTCATGGATTCTCACGGACGTGTTCGGCAACGCCCCCACGGAACTGACCCGATCCATCAGCCTGCAAAAAGCCCTGCAGCTGATCCGCATCGTCGTGGAGGTGGTGGAAGACCAGGTACCGGTGATCGCGCCGGAATCGGATCAGCCCTCACTTCGCGAAGCGGTCCTCCGGTATTCGCGGGAAGTGGCCTTCGCGGCTGCGGACGTCTACGCCCGGGCCGCCGAGTCCCGCGGCTCCTGGGATACCCGCCTGGAAGCACTGATTGTGGATGCCATCCTTCGCGGTGAGAACACGGATGCTTTGCGGTCCCGGATCGCAGCCCTTGGCTGGAAAGCCCAGGAGCGCTTCACGGTGATGGTGGGGAATTCGCCGTCGGAACCAAGCGCCAGCTATGTCAGCGAGCTCCGCCGGACTGCCGGGCGTTTCGCCGAGGACGCCCTGGTGGGAATCCAGGGTGACCGGCTCATCCTGATCCTTGGTGGTGTCCAGGACCGCGACACCGCATACCTCAAACTCAGCGAACTTTTTGCGCCGGGCGCAGTGGTCTATGGGCCCGAGGCCGGGTCTTTGTTGGAGGCCAGCAGCTCGGCCCAGGCAGCATTCGCGGGTCTCACTGCCGCCCGCGCATGGCCTTCCGCTCCACGTCCAGTTGCCGCCGACGACCTGCTTCCGGAGCGTGTTGTCTCCGGTGATGACGCAGCCCGCAGGTCCTTGATCAAGAACATCTACCGGCCGCTGCTTGCCGCCTCCAACGGGTTGGTGGAGACTCTGGGAACCTACCTGGAGCTGGGGCATTCACTGGAAGCAACGGCACGCGAACTGTTCGTCCATGCCAACACAGTGCGCTACCGTTTGAAGCGTGTCTGCGACGTAACGGGCTGGGATCCGCTCCTCCCAAGGGAAGCTTTCGTCCTCCAAACCGCCCTGGTGGTAGGCCGGCTTTCAGCGCAACCGAAAGCCGCTCCCGAACGTCATACGTCGCGTTCACAGAACTGAACCGTTGTAGACTTCCTACAAACTGACCCAGTGAGCTTGGTGTACCAAAACACCAGTGGATCACGTGGCAATTTGGAAAGCTGGATACGTGCTTGCAATCGTCTGCCCTGGACAGGGCTCCCAGACCCCCGGATTTTTGGCCCCTTGGCTGGAACTCCCCTCCGTCGAAGGCCAACTGGCCAACCTGAGCGAGATCGCAGGCATTGACCTCAAGGCCCACGGCACCACCTCCGATGAAGAAACCATCAAGGACACTGCAGTGGCCCAGCCGCTGATTGTCGCGGCAGGGCTGGTAGCTGCTTCGTCTTTGTTCGACGTCGAGCTCAGTACCCTCCCCGTGATCCTCGCCGGCCACTCCGTAGGCGAGATCACGGCTTCTGCCTTGGCCGGCGTCCTCACGGAAGCTGAAGCCATGACCTTCGTCCGGGAACGCGCCAACAGCATGGCCGCTGCTGCCGCTGTCACCCCTACCGGCATGAGTGCTGTGGTGGGCGGCGATCCCGCTGAGGTACTGGCAGCCATCGAAGCCGCCGGAGCAACGCCCGCGAACGTCAACGGTGCCGGACAGACAGTCGCAGCGGGCACCTTCGACCAGCTCAAGGCCTTGGCAGAAAATCCGCCGGCTAAAGCGCGCGTGATCCCCCTCAAGGTTGCAGGAGCATTCCACACCTCCCATATGGCTCCGGCCGTCAGCGCGCTCGAGTCCCTCAAACCGTCGCTTTCACCCCAGAGCCCGGCCGTTCCTTTGCTGTCCAACTACGACGGCAAGGAAGTCACTGCCGGACCTGCCGCCGTCGACAGCCTGATCGCCCAAGTGTCCCGTCCCGTCCGCTGGGACAAATGCATGGAAACGCTCGTCAGCCGCGGTGTCACCGGCGTGATCGAACTGGCCCCAGCCGGCACCCTCGCAGGATTGGCCAAGCGCGGCATGCCCGGTGTCAAGACCGTCGCTGTCAAAACCCCGGATGACCTGTCCGCGGCTCTCGCTCTCTTCGCAGAATTGGAGGGACAGGCATGAGCACTCCCGTGTTGAACAAGGCAGTTGTCAACGAGAACGCCCGTATCCTCGGCATCGGCGCCTACCGCCCCGATGTCATTGTCACCAACGACGACGTGTGCCAGTGGATCGACTCCTCCGACGAATGGATCCGCCAGCGCACCGGCATCATCACCCGTCACCGCGCCGCTGCTGACATCAGCGTCATCGACATGGCTGAAGGCGCCGCACGCGAAGCGTTGCAGCACGCAGGAATCGACGCGTCCCAACTGGGCGCCGTCATCGTGTCCACCGTGACGCACCCTTATGCCACGCCGTCGGCTGCCGCTGCGCTCACCGAACGTTTGGGCGCGACGCCGGCACCCGCCTTCGATATCTCGGCCGCCTGTGCCGGGTACTGCTATGGCGTGGCCCAGGCCGATGCCCTGGTTCGTTCCGGCGCAGCCCAATACGTCCTGGTGGTTGGCGCGGAGAAGCTTTCCGATGTCATCGACAACCACGAACGCACCATCTCGTTCCTCCTCGGCGACGGCGCAGGCGCTGTGGTGGTTGGCCCGTCCGACACTCCTGGCATCGGCCCCTCCGTCTGGGGCTCAGACGGCAGCAAGTGGGACGCCATCGGCATGACCCACTCCCTTGAGGACGTCAAGAAGCTGGGCGAATCCGCCCGGCACTCCGATGAAATCGACGATCCCGCCATTCTTTCGGCAACCCAGGATGTTTGGCCCACCCTGCGGCAGGACGGTCAGACCGTGTTCCGCTGGGCCGTGTGGGAAATGGCCAAGGTTGCCCAGCAGGCTCTGGATGCCGCCGGCATTGAAGCAAGCGACCTCGCTGCCTTCGTTCCGCACCAGGCAAACATGCGGATCATCGACGAGATGGTCAAGAAGCTGAAGCTTCCCGAATCCGTTGTCATCGGCCGCGACATCGCCCAAGCGGGCAATACCTCCGCAGCGTCGATCCCGCTGGCAACGCACCGCCTGCTTCAGGAGAACCCTGAGCTGAGCGGCGGCCTGGCCCTGCAGATCGGGTTCGGCGCCGGACTGGTCTTCGGCGCCCAGGTAGTGGTCCTGCCGTAGACCGGGACTCGTCCCGGCTACCACCAGCCAACTGAATACGACTTACAAACCCAAACCGTAAACCGCGGTTTGCCCCCTTTCCGGCAGTAGCCGGTACAACAAGAAAAGGAGCCAACAATGGCTAGCAACGAAGAAATCCTGGCCGGCCTGGCTGAAATCGTCAACGAAGAGACGGGCCTCGCCACCGAAGCCGTAGAGCTGGACAAGTCCTTCACCGAGGACCTGGACATCGACTCCATCTCCATGATGACCATCGTTGTCAACGCTGAAGAGAAGTTCGGCGTTCGCATCCCGGACGAAGAGGTCAAGAACCTCAAGACCGTCGGCGACGCCGTCAGCTTCATCGCCAACGCACAGGCCTAGTCCTGACACCAGCTGTGCCGGGCCGGGATTAACGTCCCTGCGCCCGGCACAGCCGCAATACCACCCAAAGACTTTTTGCCTCCCCTTGTGAACGCTGCAGGAGGGATGGCTGATCCGACAGAGAGTGATCGCATGGCACGCAAAGTAGTCATAACCGGTCTGGGGGCCACCACTCCCATCGGCGGCGACGTACCCACAATGTGGAAGAACGCGCTGAAAGGGGTCTCCGGCGCCCGCACGCTCGAAGACGAGTGGGTGGCCAAATACGACCTCCCCGTTCACTTTGCTGCCCGGTGCTCGACGCCGGCACTTGAAGTTCTGAGCCGCGTCGAGGCCAAGCGCATGGACCCATCCACGCAGTTTGGTGTCATCGCCGCACGTGAAGCGTGGTCCGACTCCGGTATCGAAGAGATCGACCACGACCGTCTCGCGGTAGCCTTCGCCACCGGAATCGGCGGCGTCTGGACCCTGCTGGACGCTTGGGACACGCTCAGGGACAAGGGTCCCCGCCGGGTCCTGCCCATGACCGTTCCCATGCTCATGCCCAACGGTGTGGCCGCAGCGGTCAGCCTTGACCTCGGCGCCCGCGCTGGAGCGCACACCCCGGTTTCGGCATGTGCGTCCGGCACCGAAGCACTCCACCTGGGCCTGGACCTGATCCGCTCCGGCAAAGCAGACGTCGTAGTATGCGGTGGCGCTGAAGCTGCCATCCACCCGATGCCGTTGGCCGCGTTCTCCTCCATGCAGGCATTGTCCCGCCGCAACGACGAGCCGGAGCGCGCCTCCCGCCCGTACGACACCGACCGGGACGGTTTCGTCATGGGTGAAGGTGCCGGCGCACTGGTCCTCGAAGCCGAGGAACACGCCATTGCCCGCGGCGCCCGCATCTATGCAGAACTGGCCGGAACGTCCGTCACAGCGGATGCCTACCACATCACCGCACCGGACCCCGAAGGCCTTGGTGCGACCCGGGCTCTGAAGGCGGCAATGTTTGATGGCCGCATCCAGGCCGAAGACGTGGTGCACGTCAACGCACATGCCACCTCGACTCCTGTCGGCGACAAGCCCGAGTACACGGCGCTGCGCGCTGCTCTGGGGACCCACGTAGACAACGTGGCGGTCTCTGCCACCAAGTCGCAGATGGGCCACCTCCTGGGCGCTTCAGGGGCCGTTGAGGCTGTCTTGACAGTACTGGCGGTCTACGAGCGCAAGGCCCCAGTGACCATCAACCTCGAAAACCAGGATCCCGAGATCCCCCTCGACGTTGTGACCTCCGTCCGCGACCTGCCATCCGGTGACATCGTGGCGCTGAGCAACTCCTTCGGCTTCGGAGGACACAACGCCGTCATTGCGGTCAGGAACGTCTGACCGGACTCGGAGCACGCTCCTTTATCGACGTTTGGTTGAAGCGTGAGAAGGGCCCCACCATCAGGTGGGGCCCTTCTCATTGCTATGGAAGACGCTTCTCGTCGGATTTAGTTGGATGAGGTCGGCGGACTCTGTGCGCTGAGCCTACCTGGTGCTGCCCTGCTAACCGACTTGGTGCAGCCAGCGAACCGGTGCGCCCTCTGCTGCATGCCGGAAGGGTTCGAGTTCCTCGTCCCACGCCTCACCCAGCGCCAGGGACAACTCATGGTAGACAGCCGAGGGGTCGCCTGCACCTGATTCGTAGGCGTAACGGATGCGGTCCTCGGTGACCATGATGTTGCCATGGACATCCGTGACGGCATGGAAAATTCCGAGCTCCGGGGTGTGGGACCAACGGGCACCGTCCACTCCCTGGCTCGGTTCTTCGGTGACCTCGTAACGCAGATGCGCCCAACCCCGAAGGGCTGATGCCAACTGCGCACCCGTGCCGGGCGTTCCCGTCCACGACAACTCGGCCCGGAACATTCCGGGCGCAGCAGGTTGAGGGGTCCACTCAAGATCGGTCCGCTTGTCCACGACCGATCCAATGGCCCACTCGACGTGCGGGCAAAGTGCCGTAGGGGCCGAGTGCACAAACAGGACACCGCGGGTTGTTGCAACAGACATTCCATCCTCCATAGCTGTAGGTACGTCTTCCCCAACGACCTCTGCTTGGATGTTTGCTGTTGCTGCCGGATGACATGAATTACGCGGGCCCTGACAGGCTATTCAGTTATGTGAAGTGCTACTGACGATCTTGGCACAAAGATAACCCTCAACTGTGAATTGAAGGTTTCCCCGTGGTGCTCTTATTTTGCCGTACGGCGCCGCTTTCCGCCAGTGCGGCTCATGGGCGGGCCTACTCAGGCCCTGGGGTGCGCCTGCTGGTAGCTTTTCCTCAGCCGGTCCACGGACACATGGGTATAAATCTGCGTGGTCGCCAGGCTGCTGTGTCCCAGAATTTCCTGGACGGCGCGCAAGTCCGCTCCGCCGTCCAAAAGGTGGGTTGCCGCGCTGTGCCTGAGCGCATGCGGTCCCGTGGCCGACGTATCGCCCAAGGCTTGCAGCAGCTCGCTGACCACGGCCCGGATCTGGCGTGGATCAACCCGGTTGCCCCGTACGCCCAAAAAGAGGGCCGGCCCGCTGCTGGCGGTGACCACTGCAGGACGTCCCCTACGAAGCCAGTCATCGACTGCCACAGCTGCCGGGACTCCATACGGAACAGTTCGCTCCTTGTTTCCCTTGCCCACAACCCGGAGAGTCCGACGGTCCGGGTCGAGGTCATCAATATCCAGGCCGGCAAGTTCTCCGACGCGAACTCCGGTGGCGTACAGGAGTTCCACCATGGCCCGGTTGCGAACAGCCATGGGGCCCCCTTCCGCGGCTGCCGTATTCAGGTCATCCACCATCCGGGTAACCTGCTGCTGCTGAAGGACTCCTGGCAGGGATTTGTCCCGTTTGGGAGCCTGCAGGCGGATCGCCGGGTCAGTGGCAATAAGCTCTTCCCTCAGGGCCCAGGCGGTGAAAGACCTGGCCGTGGCAGCCCGGCGGGCCAGGGTGGCCCGGGCCATGCCCGCTTCACTTTGCGCACCCAGCCAGCGGCGCAGGGAACCCAGCTCGAGCTGGCCGAGCTCTTCGATACCTTCCTGCACGGCAAAACCGAGGAGGCTCTCCACATCTGCAAGATAAGCACGCACAGTGTGCGCCGACCTCGCCCGTTCACCCTCCAGGTAGCGGCGAAAACCAGCAAGGGCGCTGAGCATCGATGATGGCAGTGATTGTCCGTTCACACGTCCCACTGTGCCAGCATCCGGCACCGACAGGACGGATCAACATGTTTCCAATCCTGGTCAGGTATTTTTGGCCCGTTTCCAGGCGCCTCGTTCTGAGCTGGCCAATCCCATGAGTCCCAGTCGTCCAAGGCCTGCCCGCACAGCATCCGGGCTCAGGCCTGCCACCACAGTCAGCTTTTCCACTGAACTGGTGGAACGGAGGGGCAGGGCATCCAAAAGAATGAGATCTTCCAGCGACAAACCATCGTGTACTGACACGTCGGCGCTTTTTTCCTCACTGGTGGATTCGCCGATTGCTCCGGCCAGTTCGGCGATCTCACCCACGTCAGTGACGCACACAGCTCCTCCATCCCGCAGCAGGCGGTGGCAACCTGCGGAGTTGGCGCTGTGAATGGATCCCGGCACGGTGGCGACAACCCTGCCGATCGATTCAGCATGATGAGCAGTATTGAGGGCACCTGAACGCCAACGAGCCTCTACCACGACGGTGACGGACGCCAGGGCTGCAATGAGCCTGTTCCGCTGCAGGTTTATTTACCGGACTAAGTGCTCGGTTAACGACGCGTGTCGCCGGTACTTGAGCAGATCCTGGGCGGGATGCTTTTTGTCGTGGATCTTTCGAATCGTGTTTCTGCCCCGCGCAGGATTGAGGGCCTGACCGTTGCAGAAGTCGGGCAGGTCGCTACTCGCCCTGGTATCCCGGGGTTCGTGATTGTGGATCCGGCGGGTGTGGAGTTTGCTCCTGCGACGGATTACTTCCTCGAATTAGTCGCCAGCGACTACTCGCCTCAGACGGTGCGGACCTACGCTTTATCGTTGCTCCGGTTCCTTCGGTTTTTGTGGGCAGTCGGAGTGGGGTGGGATCACGCAAGCGCCCTTGAGGCGCGGGACTTCGTGTTGTGGGCCCGTCAGGTTGAGAAGTTCGTGGGGAATCGCAGCGAGCCCGGGCGTCGGCCGAGCCGGAATATGATCACGGGCAAGGGGCATCCCGGGACGCGATACTCTCCGGCAACGATCAATCACACCACGACCGTGTGCAAAGCCTTTTATGCGTACCAGCTGCGGCAGGGCCAGGGACCTGTCGTGAACCCTTTTGATCTGCGCCGGGGCCGTGCGCACGCGCATCACGATCCTGGCCGGGACTTTGCGGTGATCCGGCGTCAGCCGTTGCGTCAGCGGGAGGCGCGGAGGGTGCCTCGGTCGATCCCGGATGAGCGGTTCAATGACCTGTTCCGGCGGTTGCGCTCGAACAGGGACCGGGCGCTGGTGGCCTTCTATGTCAGCAGCGGTGCGCGGGCCAGCGAGCTGCTCGGACTCACGGGCGACCGGATCAACGTCGGTGATCAGCTGATCGGTGTTTACCGCAAGGGCGGTCAGTTGCAGTGGCTTCCTGCCGCGCCGGATGCCTTCGTTTGGCTTCGGCTCTACCAGCTGGAAGCTGGCGTGGCCGGGGCAGATCAGCCGGTCTGGCTGACATTGCGCGGCGAACCACGTCCACTGGGATACGAGGCCATGCGGGCGGTCCTGAAGCGATGCAATAGTTCGCTGGGGGCGAACTGGACGCTGCACGACCTGCGGCACACGTTCGCGATCCGTGCCCTCGAAGGAGGCATGGGCCTTCACGAGGTCCAGGAACTGCTGGGGCACAAGTGGTTGGAAACGACCACTGTTTACTCCACCCCGCACATGGACGACGTCATCGAGCACTACCGCACCAAGATCACCACCAGGTCCCCGGTTGCCGAGGACAGTTCACCGGCAGGCCAACGCTATAACCCTGATGAGCTGAGCGTGCTTTGGGGGAACCAGTGACCGCGGCGGGTCGTAGTATCCAGACCGGACGGCGGAGCTGGAACGACCTCACCCCTTTGCCGCCGCTGGAGCAAGAGCCGCCGTCACCGTCGGACATCCCCCACGGTCCGCTGGCGCGGGCAAGCATTCAGGACATCATTGACCAGCTCGAGCAGTGTGGTCGGTACTGGCCCAGGGCAGAGCGCCACCGGGCACGGATGCGGCGGATCCTCCGGCATCTGGATCAGTTGCCGGGTGAAACCTGGCAGGACCGCTGGACGCTGTTTGAAAGCCAAACCGGGCCTGACACCCTCACGTGGCGGACCACGATCAACGGGGCCGCTACTAAGAACGCGGAGAACAAGAATGAGATCGAAGCGCTCAACGCCGCGATGGGCCCGATACTGGCGATGGACGTCTTCCGTCCGTCCCACCGCTGGCTTGCCGGCCAGCGGTTTGCCTTCTTGAAGGCACTCAGCCGTTTCCGGGATCCCGCCAACACCGCCAAAATCGAACAAGCCCTGATAGACGCGAAGGTCTCCCCGGTGCAGGCAAACAACGGGCTGCTCACCCTTGGCCGCGTTCAGGCCCACACCGGCAAGTCGATCCGGCAACTCACAGCCGAAGACATCCTGGAGCACAGCACGCAACTGCCGGGACGACTGATCAATCTCAGCCGCAGCGGTTTGAACGCCATATGGCCCGTCCTGCACGGCCTGGGATGGATCAGCCACGAATCCCAGGACATGCCATCACGGCGGCGGGTCGGACAACGAACCGTTGAGGAAATGGTCGACTACTCCGGAATTACCGGGCCATGCCGCGAACCCCTCATCCACTACCTGCAGATCCGGTCCGCCGCGCTGGACTACTCCTCGCTCTCTGGCCTGGCCAGGAACCTGACCGGTGTCTTCTTCGCGGACATCCTGAAGCACCACCCAGACCAAAGCACCTTCGCGCTGACCCAGCAGCAGGCCGAGGCCTGGAAGACCAGAAGCCGAGTGAATCCAGACGGGAGCACGCGCCGCGGTCACCACGGCATCTACTACGCGGTCCGCGCGTTCTACCTCGACATCAGCCAGTGGGCACTCGAAGACGCATACTGGGCCCAGTGGGCTGCCCCGAGCCCGATCACTTACGCAGAAACCCGCGGCTACCTCAAACAGCGCCGCGCCACCACCGCGACGATGCAGCAACGCACCCGCGCACTGGCTCCGGTGTTGCCCCGAATGGTTGAGACAGCCGAGCAGGCGCTGCGCGACGCGGAAGCAGCCCTGACCGCCGCCCTCGCCGCGGGTGCCGGTAACACCATCGACGTGGACGGCCGGGCATGGGAAGTCTTTCGCCGCAGCGAAGATGCGCCGGTGCGGATACGCCGCAACGGAGAAGACCGCGACTTGTCCTTCGAAGAGGACAACGCCTTCTGGACCTGGGCCCTTGTCGAGACCCTCCGCCATACCGGCGCCCGGATCGAGGAAGTCCTCGAACTCGTGCACATGAGCATCCAGCCCTACAAGCTCCCGGCGACCGGTGAGACCATCCCGCTGCTGCACTTCGCCCCAAGCAAGACCGACACCGAACGTCTGATGGTGGCCAGCCCCGAACTGGTGCACATCCTCTACCGGGTGCTCTCCCGAGTCACCCAGCCACAAACAGGCAGCGTGCCCCTGACGCAGCGCTGGGACCCGGGCGAGAAAGTGCTCAGCTCACCCATGCCTCACCTGTTCGTCCGCCGTTACGGGGCCGGGCCCCTCCGGGTCATGTCCACGGCCACCATCGCAGGCCTGCTCAATGACCTGGCAGAACGCGCAAACATCAGAGTCGGCGGAACCCGGGTCAGATTCACCCCACACGACTTCCGCCGCATCTTTGCGACCGAAGCCCTGGCCAGCGGACTGCCGCCCCACATCGTTCAAGTCCTGATGGGACACGCCAGCCTGGCGACAACTCAGGGATACGCAGCGATCTATCCCCAGGACATCATCCGGCACCACCGCACCTTCATCGAGAAGCGACGCGTCACCAGGCCCACCGAGGAATACCGCGAACCCACCGCCGCAGAATGGGACGAATTCGAAGCCCACTTCGTCCAGCGCAAACTGAGCCTCGGCAGCTGCGGACGCGCCTACGGCACCGGCTGCCAACACGAACACGCCTGCCTGCGCTGCGCACTCCTGCGCCCCGACCCCACCCAAATCGACCGGTTTCAGGACATCATCGACAACCTCCGGGAGCGCATCACCGAGGCCAAGCAACACGGCTGGCTCGGAGACGTCGAAGGCCTGCGCGTCACCCTCAACAGCGCCGAGATGAAACTCGCGCAAATGTATAAGCTTCACAGCCAACACCAAGGAGGAACCGTCGAACTCGGCACCCCGCGGGTCCGGAATTCAACAACTCAAAAAGAGCGCTAACGAGGATCGCGGCCTCGACCTCGGCTGTTGGAACATGACAGCATGGACAGTAGCTCCAGCAGTGGCGGCAACGGTGAAAGAACGAACGCCGCGCCAGGGGGCCGGCCGCAACACACAAGGGATATCCATGATGGAAGATCCACGACTGACGGCACAAAATCTCATTGAACTGGACGAGACTTACCTTCAGGACCTGTGGGTGAGCTACTGGGGCAACGGCGGTAACGCAGAGTTGATCGAGTTCGACGCCTACCTGCACGGCCTAATTCAGCAGGACGACTACGACCTACGGATTCTCGGTTGGGCAATCGAAGAAGTACTGGCCCATCCCTGACCTCAGTAGTCCGGATAAGGAACCGGTAGCGGGTAGGTGCGGACCCAGGCGGCACCTCCGAGATGACAGCACCTTGGGTGGCAACAGCCCGGAGCAGGTCCTCGTTGCCGGAGGGGTAGAAGCGGTCCACACCGCCGGCCATCACGGCAATGGTGGGCAGCCCGGCTCCCCCGCCGCTGAGCGCCCCACGGTGAGCATGGGCATCAATGCCATAGGCGCCTCCGGAGACCACCGTGTAGCCACGCTGCGCCAAGCCAAACGCGAAGTCTCCCGTAACGGACGCGCCGTAGCTCGTACTGTCCCTGGATCCGACCAAGGCAATGGTTCGCACCAAGGGCGGCAGCGGCTGTTCCTGGCCCCGCCACCAGAGACAGAGCGGTTTCTGGAGTCCAAGGTCCTCCAGTTGCTCCGGCCATAACTCATCCCCGGGAATGATGAAGCGCCCACCCAGCCGACGCATGGTTTCAAGGTCACGCTCCGGTGCAAGGTCACTGACGCGCGGCGCCCATCTCCGGAGACTGGCCGGGAGCCCTACCCACGTGGACGGTCCCCCTGCCTCAACCAGCAGTGCGGTAATCTCCTGCTCCACAGTGGGACCTGCCGCCAGTTCCCCGGTCGCCACACCCAGGGCATCAACCGCCCCGAGAGCCCGTACCAAGGCGAGCCCAACGGAGTCCTGCGGCTCCATAAGCCGGGCAAGTGCTGCCCGGGCAATCCGTTCTTTGTCCTGCATCCCCGCTGTTGCCACTGGATTGGTTCCCTTCGATTCATGGTCTGTCATGGCGCACCCGCCGCTTGTCGCAGACTGAGCGCTTGGCCGATGTGGTCAACGTCCGGTGTCCCGCTGTGTCCCAGGTCGGCGAGCGTCCATGCCAACCGAAGGACGCGATCGTAACCGCGGGCAGTCAATGTGCCGCGTTCCAATGCGGTGTCCAGGATCCGGGTGGTCCCCGACGCCAGCCGCAGTTCGCCTCGCAAGGTGCGTCCTGGAACTTGGGAGTTCGTTTCAAGCCCCAATTGCCGCAACCGATCCAACTGGGCTTCCCTCGCCGCCAATACCCGGGCCGCTACAGTGCCTGTGTCTTCTTCCCGTCCTGCTTGACCGAAATCCGCCAGGGAGACCCGTTCAACCTGGAGCTGGATGTCTACCCTGTCCAGCAGCGGACCCGACATCCTCCCGAAGTACCGCCGCCGCATCATGGCAGTACAGGTGCAGTCCATGCCCTTGCCTGACGCCTTCCCGCACGGGCAAGGGTTTGCAGCAAGGACGAGTTGGAAACGGGCTGGGTACGCCGCCGTTCCTGCGGAGCGGTGAATGACGAGCTCCCCACTCTCCAGCGGTTGCCGGAGCGCATCGAGCACACGGCGTTCATATTCCGGGGCTTCGTCCAGGAACAGCACGCCGCGATGCGCCCGAGATGCAGCACCCGGGCGTGGAAGTCCGGATCCACCGCCAATGATGGCCGCAGCTGTGGCACTGTGATGAGGATTCTCGAAAGGCGGCCTACGGATCAGCCGCACTGCCGAGGATTGTACGGCGGCCAACGAATGGATGGCCGTCACCTCCATCGCAGCGTTATCTGCCAAATCCGGGAGCAGTCCGGGCAGACGCTCCGCCAGCATCGTTTTTCCAGCACCCGGCGGCCCTGTCAGCAGCATGTGGTGGCCGCCGGCGGCGGCGACTTCAAGCGCCCTGCGCGCCTCGCCTTGGCCCGACACATCGCAGAGGTCCGGCACCAAGGCATGGTCGCCGCCGCCGTCGTCGTCAGGGACGCAGCCGTCCCCGGGGTCGTAGTCGAGGGCCAACTCCTTGGGGTCGGCCCCGAAGTCGAACGCGAGCCTGGCGAGCGTCTTGTACCCGCGGACGTTCGCCCCCGGTACCAAGGAAGCCTCCACGGCGTTTGAGTCAGCTACCACGACGTCGGGATAGCCAGCCTGAACGGCCGCCATCACCGCCGGCAGGATGCCCCGGACCGGCCGCAACCGGCCGTCCAAACCAAGTTCCGCGATGAATACCGTCCCGTCGATGGAACGGACGTCGTTGGCGGCACACAGAACCGCCATGGTAATCGCCAGGTCGAAGCCGGAGCCCCGTTTTGGGAGCGACGCCGGTATCAGGTTGGCCGTAATTTTTCGCCGGCTCAGGGGTATCCCGGAGTTTTGGGCAGCCGAGCGGATTCGCTCCTTGGCTTCGTTCAGAGCAGCGTCCGGCAGGCCCAGAATGACAAAGTTCGGAAGTGTCTGGCCTATATCGGCTTCAACCTCCACGATGTAGCCGTTGAGGCCCACCAAGGCAACGCAGTAGCTGCGCCCCACTCCCATTCAGCCCACACCCCGCAGGTGGTCAAGCTCCGGCTCGCCCACGCCGTCGTCGATGACCGACACGACGTCCACGCGCCTCCGGAGTGCCTTCAGCTCGTGTTCCCGGCACCACGATGAAGCCAATCGGTGGAGGCGGGCCAACTTGGCAGTCCCCACAGCTTCAAAAGGATGCCCATAGTCAAGGCTTCGTCGGGTTTTGACTTCAGCCACCACAAGGGTGTCTCCGTCGATCGCGACGATGTCGATTTCACCGTCTGCGCATCGCCAATTACGATCGACGATCCGCATCCCCTGGCTTTCCAGAAAACCGGCCGCCAAGGCCTCGCCGCTCCTGCCCAGCAGGTCTTTTGGTCTCATGACCATCACCTCCGCTTACCAGCTTTCCGGCTGGCGGCGGTGGGCTGCAGGGGCTCACGGGGCTATGTGGGTAAACCTTCCCGGATCACTGCTGTGGAGGAAGAGTCAGATGCTAGTTTCCAAGATCGCCCAAGTCCCCGAGCCCGCCATCCTTGGGCAGGGACAGGTCTTCACTGCGGGGCAGCTCTTCGACATTGACGTCCTTGAACGTGATCACGCGGACGTTCTTCACGAAACGGGCTGAACGGTAAACATCCCATACCCAGGCATCCTGGAGGGTCAGGTCGAAGTAGACTTCACCGTCCGCGCTGCGTGCCTGCAGATCAACATGATTGGCCAGGTAGAACCGTCGTTCAGTTTCCACGACGTAGCTGAACAGACCGACAACATCCCTGTACTCGCGGTAGAGCTGCAGCTCCATGTCGGTTTCATAGTTCTCAAGGTCCTCGGCACTCATAGTTCCATCTTGCACTATCTGCCGCGCGGCATGCGCCAACCGGAGCATGACCCCAGGCCACAGCAGGGCAGCAGCACTGTGCGGTGTGCCGTCAGCCGGCGTCAGGCCCCGTAAGGTTCCAACTGGTCCGGTGGTAGGCGCTGGGCCCTTGGAGCCGGATCACGTCCCTGTGGGCGGAGGTGGCATATCCCTTGTTCTCGTTCCACCCGTAGGCAGGGACCTCCGAATGGAGATCCACCATGATGCGGTCACGTGCCACTTTGGCCAGGACACTGGCAGCTGCAACGCTGAGGCAGCTCATGTCTGCTTTGACCCGGGTATGTACGGGAGCCTCGCACCAAGGTCCCGGCGCGGGCTCGTCAAAGAGGGACGCCTGAACATCCGGGGAGAGCCAGTTGTGGCTGCCATCCAGGAGGACGACGTCTGGCGTGGTTCCGCCGGCCAGGATCTCCAGCCACGCACGCGTCCCTGCCAGGCGCAAGGCTGCAATAATGCCAATGTCATCAATTTCCCTGGACGAGGCGTGTCCTACGGCGGAAGCAACAGCCCATTCGCGGACCAAGGGTTCCAGCCTGTCACGGTCCTCAGGCTTGAGAAGTTTGCTGTCCCGCACATCGGCCAACAAGCCATGATCCTCTAGGTTGACCACGGCAATCCCGACACTGACGGGTCCAGCCAGGGCGCCACGACCCACCTCATCCACACCGGCCAGCAACCGCACGCCGGGCGCCAGGAAGGACCGCTCCACGTCAAGGGTGGGGAAACCCACAGGGCTCTTGGCCTTGGTGGCGGGCTTGGCGCTCTTCTTGGTCTTGGCCGGGACTTTGACCTGCGTCTTGCCCTTGGGGCCGGCAGCCGTTGTTGCCATTATTTTGCCGGGGTGCTTTCGGGGACATCGCGGAAGACGTCCGGAAAGTTGTCGAGGTAGGTCCAGCGATTGACGGGCCAGGCTATGACAGTGGCCCTGCCCTCAATGTCTTCAATGTTGATGAAGCCGCCGTTGCTCTCCTGGTGGGCCCGTGAGTCCGCCGAATGATTGCGGTTATCGCCCATCACCCACACCTTGCCCTCCGGAACCACAATGTCGAAGGCATTCGGCTGCGGTATCTCGGCCGGGTTGATGTACGTCTCATCCAACGGCACACCATTAATACTGACACGCCCTTGGGCATCGCAGCAGGAAACCCGGTCCCCGGGAAGCCCAATGACACGCTTGACGAGGTGCTGCTCATTGTCGTCGGCAGCCAACCCCACAAACTCCAGCGCGTCCCCCACCCAGTCCATGGGGCCGGCAGGCTCTTTGGCTACCGGCGTCAGCCAGTTCTGGGAGTCCTTGAACACCACAACATCTCCACGTTGCAGGGCGAAAGGTTCAGGGACCAGGAGGTTGATGAAGATGCGGTCGTTGACGTCGAGGGTGCTTTCCATGGACTCCGACGGAATGTAGAACGCCCGGAAAAGGAAAGTCTTCAGCAGGAAGGACAGCACCAGCGCGATGGCCACCACGGTCACAATCTCTTTGACCCAGACCAGGACAGGGTTCTTGCGGGGCTTCTCCACTGCGTGGGCGCCGCCCGTCGATTCACGGGCGGCTGTCTTGCCGTTGCCGGGGGCAGCAGCTGCGTTGCCGGAACCACCTGACGCGTCGTCGGGTTGGCGCGGTTCATCCACCCCGGCGGCAGGTGCCGTTCCGTCCGAGACCCGGGCGTCGTCGTCGTACCGCTCGGGATTCTCTGGAGCCTTGTCCGGCATCTACTGTCCGTTCTTCGATGTTTCGGCCTGCGTAGAGCGAGGCATCTCTGCAAATCTATCAAGTGGCCAGATGATCTGGACCGGCCGTCCTATCACCCGTTCCACAGGAACCATACCGCCGCCCGGCGCACCCAGCAGTCCCCGGGAGTCTGCGGAGCGGGAGCGGTGGTCACCCATCAGCCACAGGCGGCCCTCGGGTACCATGACGTCGAATTTCTGCTTGCTGGGTGCATCCCCTGGATACACATAGGGTTCCTCAACCGGCTGGCCGTTGACTGTGAGGTGGCCACTGGGATCGCAGCACTGGACGCGGTCCCCTGCGACGCCGATGACCCGCTTGACATAGGTGGTGTCGCTGCCGGTCAGTCCAAACCACTGGCTTGCAGCCGAGACGGCGTCAACAAAAGGGCCTTGTCCGCTGCTCAGCGGCGCGAACGAGCCACGGCCGTCGAAGACCACGATGTCACCGCGGCGGATCGGCTCGGAAGTAAAGGCCGTCCGTGACACCAGGATCCTGTCCCCTGCCCCGAGGAGCGGCTCCATGGATTCGGATGGGATGTAGTAAACGTCCAGCCACAAGGACCGGACCAGTCCGCTGATGGCCACGGCGAGGACCAGTGCAAGGAAAACAAAACGCCAGCCCTGTTTCCGGGGCTGGCGTTCTGATGTGTCCATGACTCGTATCCCTGTTGCGTTGCGGATTGCTCCGGAACAACCGGGCACGAATCCTGGACCCGTTACATAAGTCGCAGGACTTACTTGGCGAAGTCGCGCTTTTCCTTGATCTTCGCAGCCTTACCGCGCAGTGCGCGCATGTAGTAAAGCTTGGCGCGGCGGACGTCACCCTTGGTGACGACCTCGATCTTCTCGATGATCGGGGAGTGTACCGGGAAGGTGCGCTCTACGCCGACACCGAAGGAAACCTTGCGCACGGTGAAGGTTTCGCGAACGCCGTCACCCTGGCGGCCCAGGACGAAGCCCTGGAAGACCTGGACACGGGAGTTCTTGCCTTCAATGATGTTGACGTGAACCTTGAGGGTGTCACCCGCGCGGAACTCAGGAACATCGTTACGCAGCGAGGCTGCATCTACGCTATCGAGGATATGCATTAATCCACTCCTGGTGAACGCCACAGGTCATTCACTTTGGGTTACGGCAGACAAGCCCGGGGCACGAAGGGCCGCCGGAAATCTCCGCCGAAGTTTCTTAGTGTCCGGCTCCGCCACTGATTGGCGCGGCCGGGTTGTCCGACTGTTGGCTGAACTCCCCCTGTGGCAGGTGTCAGCCCAGTAGACACAAGGGTTAATTCTGCCATATGCGCTGCCATCGGGCCAACTGTCACGACTATTGAACTTTCGACGGCGGCAGCGGACCTCAGATTGCGGCGTCGCCGCCAGGGCGGGGACGCAAGCGACCGTCGACGACGTCGTACCCGAGGTCAGACAGGGCGTTGCGGTCAGCGCGGCTCAAGGTACCGGCGTCGAACGTTTCCAAAAGGTCCGGACGCCGCTCTGCGGTCCGCCGGAATTGCTCGTGGCGCCGCCATTGGGCGATTTTTCCATGGTTGCCGCTCAGCAGGACAGCAGGGACGTCATGGTCGCGCCACGCGGACGGCTTGGTGTAGACGGGGTACTCCAGGAGGCCGTCCGAATGGGACTCTTCCACCAGTGACTCAGGGTTTCCCACCACGCCGGGAAGGAGCCGGCCGATGGCTTCGACCATGGCCAGCACCGCGACTTCGCCGCCATTGAGCACGTAATCACCGAGGCTGACGGGCCGGACAGTGAAGTGGTCCCGCGCCCAGTCGATGACCCGTTCGTCGATGCCTTCATACCGCCCACAGGCGAAGACAAGCTGCTGCTCCTCGGCGAGCTCATAGGCGAGGGCCTGGTTGAACCGCTCCCCTGCCGGCGACGGAACAATCAGTACCGGCTTGGACCCTTCAGGAGCACCGGCCACTGATTCAAGGGCCTGTGCCCACGGTTCCGGCTTCATCACCATCCCGGCGCCACCACCATAGGGTGTATCGTCCACAGTTCTGTGCTTGTCCGTGGTGAACGCGCGCAAATCGTGGACGTTGAGTTCCAGCAGGCCATCCTGGCGGGCTTTTCCTATGAGGGAGAGCTCCAGCGGTGCAAGGTACTCCGGGAAGATGCTGACAACGTCAATCCTCATTCAGGCTTCATCCCCCGTGCCGTCCTCGGGCTCCCCGGATGAGTCGTCGTTGACTTCAAAGAGCCCGGCCGGCGGGGTGATCAGGATGTACCCGTCCTCAACATTGACTTCGGGAACGATCTCCTCGACGAAGGGAACCAGGATTTCCTTGCCATCGTCCGTCTTGACCATCAGCAGGTCCTGGACGGGCAGGGTGTTGAGGGCGGCCACCTTGCCAACCACCTGCGAACCAACACGCGCCTCGAGGCCGACCAACTCGTGCTCGTACCAGCCTTCGTCGTCGTCTTCGTCGTCAAGTTCTTCGGTCTCGATGAAGAGCTTCGCACCACGGATGACTTCCGCTTCGTTGCGGTCGGCGATCTCCTCGAAGCCCAGCAGCAGAATGTCCTTGTTCCACCGGGCACTGCGGATGGTCAACGGGCCGGCCGATGCCGGTTCCACAATGAACTCGGTTCCTGCGACGAATCGCTCGGAAGGGGCGTCGGTGAGCACCTGGACGGTCACCTCGCCGCGGATGCCATGGGGTTTGCCGATCCGGGCCACCTGGAGCTGCATGGGTTCCTCTGAATTCTTGTGTACCGCGCCGCCGGGCAGCCACGGTGATGAAAGGGTGGATAAAGCAATCCGGCCCCTCCACCATATTCGGTGAAGGGGCCGGACCTAAGACAAGCAGTGCTGAGCGCGTTACCGGCGGCGGTCGGTGTCGACGACGTCGACCCTGACCTGCTCGCCACCTGCCAAGGCTGCAACCACTGTGCGCAAAGCGCGTGCGGTGCGTCCTTGACGGCCGATCACCCGTCCGAGGTCCTCCTGGTGAACGCGCACCTCAAGGGATTCCCCGCGGCGGTTGTTCTTGGCACTGACCTTGACATCCTCAGGGCTGTCAACGATCCCACGGACCAAGTGTTCGAGCGCTTCTGCCAGCAACTTACTCAGCCTCGGTGGTCTCTGCTTCAGCCTCGGCCGGAGCTTCTGCTTCGTCCTTCTTGGCCTTCTTGGTGATGGCTTCCGGAATGATGACGGAACCCTTCTCCGGTGCTACGAAGGCTTCCTTCGGAGCTTTGGTCTTCAGGGTGCCTTCCTGGCCCGGGAGGCCCTTGAACTTCTGCCAGTCACCGGTGATCTTGAGGATCGCAGCAACCTGCTCGGTCGGCTGGGCGCCAACGGAAAGCCAGTACTGGGCGCGCTCGGAAGCGACCTCGATGTACGACGGCTCTTCGGTGGGGTGGTACTTGCCGATTTCTTCAATGGCACGGCCATCGCGCTTGGCGCGGGCATCCATGACGACAATGCGGTAGTACGGTGCGCGCATCTTACCGAAGCGCTTAAGGCGAATCTTTACGGCCACTTTTGTGGTCACTCCTGTTTCTGAAACGAGGTGAACCCGACGTTCTGCACCCGTGGGGCGGGCCATACTGGACGGTTCGAAGGACAAGATACGAGCACGGAGAGAGGGGCCGCACCGATCGAGTACCTGTCTATTGTGCCAGATGCCCGGAGCAAATACGACTTACGCCACCTGGGCCCGTGTGTTGTTGCTCACCCGCGGGGTGCAAGGTGCGCCCATGCCCGGGCGGAAGTGCTATTCGGACCAGACGTAGAGCCCGGCGCGCTCCACCTTTTCAACATCGGTTGCCAAGGCAGCCAACTGCTGGACGTACTGGCGGGATTGGGCAGCGTCGAAGGGCATATCGTCCTGCGCAGCCCAGGCTGCGGCAACGTCATCGAGGACATTTGCCTCGCCTTCGCTCTCGTACGTCAACAGCTCGGCCAAGGCCCGCACCATGGCTTCGGGGACACCCAGAAGCGCATCGCTGGTGACATCAACCAGGGCAAGTTCGTAGTCAGCACCGGCTGCGTGGACCGCCTGGCCGGCAAGGTCACCCAGCTGCTCCACTTCGAAATCGGTAATGCCGTCAATCCTGACGGCGGGGCCGGTGACATCCGCGCCCTTATCCAGGGCCGCTGCCCTCTTGAGTGCTTCATCGTGGGTGGCTACAAAAATTTCGGCAAAGCCCATGGAAAGTACTCTCATTCCTTCGTGCTGACGGGGCGGCGGCACAAAACCCGGTTGGATCCGTGCCGTCACTGCCCAGCCTAATGCAGGAGTGGGCGGCGCAACGGGAGTGTGCCGGCGCAGCAGGAGTGGCGCTGCTTAGCGGACGGCAACCCGCAGTTTGTTCCGCCACGGATCCTCGAACTGGAGTTCGGCGCCGGTGTGGTGGTTCTGCACTCCTGCGATCTTCAATCGATCCGCAAGCGCCGCTACGTCGTCGGCGTCGGGGACCTCAATGAGCACTTCCCCCAGGCCCAGCGTGTCCTTGCGGGGCCCGGCGCCGCGGCTGTTCCACACGTTCATGGCCATGTGGTGGTGGTAGCCGCCGGCGGAAACGAACAATGCCTGGCCATGCCAGCCCGCGGTCCGCTCAAAGCCCAGGGTTTCCACGTAGAAGTGTTGGGCAGTTCCGACGTCACCGACTTGCAGGTGGACGTGTCCAATTCCGGCCGCCGCCTCGCGCTGCCCGGTCACCGCGGCTTCACTCAGGTGCTGCTCGAGGAATCGCTGCGGAGGCAAGGCAACATTGTCCATCACCACATTCCTGCCATCCCACTGCCAGAGTTCACGCGGCTTGTCGTAGTAGAGCTCAATGCCATTGCCTTCAGGATCGGTAAAGTAGAACGCTTCGCTGACCAGATGGTCGGCACTGCCCGCGAACGCTCGGGGCTCGTACTCGGCGGCGGTAGCAATGGTGGCAGCCAATGAAGGCTGGTCGTCGAACAGAATGGCCGTGTGAAACAGGCCAGCCTCCCCACGGCCTGGAATCTGGAGACCGGACGCCGGGGCAAGATGCACCACGGGCTTTCCGAGCCGCCCCAGGTAGAGCCCGCCATCCTGCTCGGCCACCACGTCAAGGCCAAGGGCGCGCTGATAGTAGTCGCTCATGACAGCCATGTTGCCGACCTTGAGCATGACGGTGCCCATGGTCAGTTCGGCAGGCAGAAGATCCTGGCTGAGTGGTGTGGTCATGTGACGCTCCCGGGTTCGAGGTGCCGCTCATCAGCACCTTTCTACTTCTCTAAATTACTTGAAGCTTCAATTTATTCCTAACGGACCAGTGAACCGCGCAGCACGATGTGTTTAAGGCTGGAAACAGTTTCCAGCTCGATCCGGGGATCCTCGGAGCACAACACGACGTCGGCACCCGCCCCTTCGCTGATGCCCTCGGCCCCCAGCCACTCCCGGGCACGCCACGCCGCGGCGTCCAGGACCGCGGCCGGCGGCAGGCCGGCGTCGTGCAGTTCCTTCATTTCGTCTGCGATCCTGCCGTGCTTGATCACGCTGCCGGCGTCCGTGCCCGCATAAATGGCCACGCCTGACTCAAAGGCCTCCAACACCCGCTCGCGCCGACGCTCCCAAAGCCGCACCATGTGGTCCGCATAGTCAGGAAACTTTGGGGCAGCCTGGGCAGCAATGTCCGGGAAAGTCGCAATGTTGACCAAGGTGGGAACGATCGGCACGGACTGCTCCACCAAGCGCGGAATGTGTCGCGGCAGCAGGCCCGTGGCATGTTCGATGCAGTCGATGCCTGCATCTAGCATGTCGTCCACTGTGTCCTCGGCAAAGCAGTGGGCCGTCACCCGGGCACCTTCATCGTGGGCGGCAGCGATGGCATCCTTGACGATTTTGGCGGGGAAAGAGGCAGCGAGGTCACCCACGCCACGGTCGATCCAGTCCCCCACCAACTTGACCCACCCGTCTCCATCCCGCGCTTCCTTCCGGACGGTCTCCACGAGTTGGCCGGGTTCGACTTCATGCCCCAAACCGCGGAGGTACCGCCGGCTCCGGGCAATGTGCCTACCTGCCCGGATCAACCGGGGAACGTCCGCGCGTTGCTGGACCCAACGGGTGTCACTTGGTGATCCGGCATCCCGTATCAGCAGAGTCCCGGCGTCGAGGTCAGCGTGGGCCTGCGCAAGGGTGGTCCGCTCGTCAACGGCGCCACCCACACCCAAACCGATGTGGCAGTGGGCATCAACGAAACCCGGGAGGACCCAGCCATCCAACACCAGGTCCGGTGTGGCCGTGGGGCGTTCGAACGTCAGGACTCCGTCAACAGACCACATCCCTTGGCGCTCTTCGTCCGCCGAGACAAGCACAGATCCGCTGAATTCGATGATGGTGGCCATATCAAAAGCCTAGTCCGCAGCGGCGTCCTGGACGCTGGTTCGTTCATGTGACTGGGTGCCCGTTGTGAGCTGTGGTAGCTTCGTCTACGACCACACGGGGGCCCCTGCAGGGGCTGAGATCGGACTGATGCAGTCTGCGACCGTTGAACCTGTCCGGGTAATGCCGGCGAAGGAAGTGAGTAATCCTTTGAGCACCACAAAAACACAGCACAGCCCTGCCCAAAACCGGTCCGGCTCCAGCGCAAGGACGCCGGAATCTGTGACCCAGTCGCTGACATCCCATTCATTGGCCTACCTGGAGGACCCGGACCACGGGATCCGGGTGCCCGTCACCGAGATCGCCTTGGAACCGTCTCCCAACGGCACAGCCAACCCGGCGTTCCAGGTGTACCGCACTGCGGGCCCCGGCAGTGATCCCGTTGTGGGGCTTGAGCCTTTCCGCGCTCCATGGATCGAAGCCCGCGGTGACACCGTGGCTTACCGCGGACGGGAGCGAAACCTGCTGGACGACGGCAAGTCAGCGGTGCGGCGCGGGGAAGCATCAGCAGAGTGGAAGGGCACCCAACCGGTGCCCCGCCGCGCCGTCGAAGGTAAAACCGTCACGCAGATGCACTACGCCAAGCAGGGCACGGTGACTCCCGAGATGCAGTTCGTCGCGTTGCGGGAAAACTGTGACGTTGAGCTGGTCCGCAGCGAAGTTGCCGCAGGACGGGCGATCATTCCGAACAACATCAACCACCCCGAGTCAGAACCGATGATCATCGGCAAAGCCTTCCTGGTGAAAATCAACGCCAACATCGGCAACTCTGCAGTGACGAGCTCCATCGCGGAAGAGGTGGACAAGCTGCAGTGGGCCACTCAATGGGGTGCCGATACCGTCATGGATCTCTCCACTGGGGACGACATCCACACCACCCGGGAGTGGATCATCCGCAACTCCCCGGTCCCGATCGGGACGGTCCCCATCTACCAGGCGCTGGAGAAAGTCAACGGCGAGGCGAACAAGCTGACGTGGGAGATTTTCCGGGACACTGTGATCGAGCAATGTGAGCAGGGCGTGGACTACATGACCATCCACGCCGGCGTGCTCCTGCGCTATGTGCCGTTGACCGCCAACCGGGTCACGGGAATTGTCTCCCGTGGCGGGTCGATCATGGCGGGTTGGTGCCTGGCGCACCACCAGGAGAACTTCCTCTACACGCACTTTGACGAGCTCTGCGAAATCTTCGCCCAGTACGACGTCGCCTTCTCCCTGGGCGACGGCCTGCGCCCGGGTGCAACCGCCGATGCCAATGACGCAGCCCAGTTCGCCGAATTGGATACCCTCGCCGAGCTGACACAGCGGGCGTGGGAGTTCGATGTGCAGGTGATGGTGGAAGGACCTGGCCACGTGCCGTTCCACCTGGTCCGGGAAAATGTGGAACGCCAGCAGGAACTGTGCAAGGGAGCCCCTTTCTACACCCTTGGGCCCTTGGTCACGGATGTCGCTCCTGGTTATGACCACATCACCTCAGCCATCGGCGCCACCGAGATTGCCAGGTACGGCACCGCCATGCTGTGTTACGTGACCCCCAAGGAACATTTGGGCCTTCCCAATAAGGACGACGTCAAGACCGGTGTCATCACGTACAAGATCGCAGCCCACGCCGCCGACCTGGCCAAGGGCCATCCCGGGGCCCACGAGCGGGACGATGCCTTGTCCAAGGCCAGATTCGAGTTCCGTTGGCGTGACCAGTTTGCCCTCTCCTTGGACCCCGTCACAGCAGAAGCCTTCCACGACGAAACGCTGCCGGCGGAACCGGCCAAGACCGCCCATTTCTGTTCCATGTGCGGCCCCAAGTTCTGTTCGATGCGCATCAGCCAGGACATCCGTGACGAATACGGATCAGAAGAGGCGCAGACAGCCATTGCGGAAATGTACAGCGGCATGCGCGGAAAGAGCCAGGAATTCCTGGCATCTGGCGGAAAGGTCTATTTGCCGGAACTGCAGGTACCCGGCAGCCCGGACACATTTGAGGCCGGCTCAGGAAGCCTGAACTGACATGGCCCGTCCGACGTCACCAACAAACGATCGGATGATGTGATCCCCGTCCACTGAATCCTGGGGCCGGTGCCCTCCCGCAGCAACACGGCGGAGGGCTCCGGTTTCCTGGAGGTAACCGGCAATTTCCTCATACAGGGGTTCCCAGCCACCCGTGAGGACCAACGTGGGGACACCGGGCACGATGTGCAGCGGGGCCTCCCAAGGCGGGGCCTGGAGCCTGAGCCTGCGGGCTGAACGGCGCGCTTCGGGAGTATCCAGTCCCCCCGTTTCGGCAGAAAACGCCCGGCGGTAGTACTCACGTTGGTAGTCGGCGTCGTTGAGCTGGCTCCGTACATCGAACAGGGGTTCCATAAGGGCCCGATGGGAGGCTGTGGCCGGAAGCTCGGCTGTCAGGGACAAACAAGCAGGCTCAACCAAGCTCAGCGAGTGCACCAGGTCCGGACGTTCTATGGCAGCCAGCATGGCGGAGATGGCACCTTGCTCGTGCGCTACGACGTGGCCGCCACCCGTATCCGCCAGGGAATTGATGACAATGGCAACGTCCGCGGCAACGCTCGATCCCACGGGTTCTGCTGCAACGTCAAAGCCATGCCGGCGCAGGAACAGCGCGTCATAAGCGAGGGCCATGCCGTGCTGTTTCGGCCATGCCGCAGCACCAAAGCTGCCCAGGCCGTGAACGAAGACTACGCGCTGCTTATGCATTGGTTCAGCCTATTCCACGGCCCTGACATCCCAACTGCGACGCGGTGGGGATGTCAGCCGCGGCCTATTTGCCGAGGAACTTATCGAAGCCCTTGGGAAGGTTGAGCGATGAGGGATCGAACTCTGCCGCGCCTTGGCCGAAAGCGGCACCCGACGGTGCTGCCGAGGCTGCGTTCGCCCGCTTGGCTTCGGCATCGCGCAGTTCCTGTGCTGCTTTGGCAGGGTTGCCTGAACGCGCCTTCTTCTTGGGCGCATTCTTGCCGCCCTTGCGGCTTCCGCCGGGGCCACCAAGGCCAGGCATCCCGGGCATCCCCGGCATGCCGCCGCCCTGCGCAAGTTTCTTCATCATCTTCTGGGCCTGGGCGAAGCGCTCCAGCAGGCCATTGACCTCGGACACGTGGACGCCTGAACCCTTGGCGATACGGGCGCGGCGTGAGCCGTTGATGATCTTGGGAGCGACGCGTTCGTGCGGCGTCATGGACCGGACGATTGCTTCGACGCGGTCGATCTCCTTTTCATCGAAGTTCTCCAGCTGCTGACGGATGTTTTGCGCACCCGGCATCATCATGAGCATCTTCTTCATGGAGCCCATGTTGCGGATCTGCTGCATCTGGGCGAGGAAGTCGTCCAGGGTGAAGTCTTCCTGGTCGGCGAACTTCTTCGCCATCCGGGCGGCTTCGTCCTTGTCCCAGGCCTTCTCAGCCTGTTCGATCAGGGTAAGGACGTCACCCATGTCAAGGATGCGGGAAGCCATGCGGTCCGGGTGGAAAAGCTCGAAGTCGTCCAGGCCTTCACCGGTGGAGGCGAACATCACCGGCTTGCCGGTCACGGACGCTACCGACAGCGCGGCACCACCGCGGGCGTCGCCGTCGAGCTTGGACAGCACGATGCCCGTGAAGTTGACACCTTCATCAAACGCCATCGCCGTGTTGACGGCGTCCTGGCCGATCATGGAATCGATCACGAAGAGGACTTCGTTGGGGATGATGGCCTGACGTATCCGGCGGGCCTGGTCCATCATCTCGGCGTCGACACCAAGACGGCCGGCGGTATCGACGATGACGACGTCGTGGAGCTTCTGGCGCGCTTCCTCGACGCCTGCCTTCGCGACCGCTACGGGGTCGCCGGCAGGGTGCTCGAGCTCGGAGGTGGCACCAGGGTGCGGAGCGAACACCGGGACGCCGGCGCGCTGACCCACCACTTGGAGCTGTGTCACGGCGTTGGGGCGCTGAAGATCGCAAGCAACCAGCATGGGGCTGTGGCCCTGGGCCTTCAGCCACTTGGACAACTTGCCGGCAAGGGTGGTCTTACCTGCACCCTGGAGACCGGCGAGCATGATGATGGTGGGGCCAGTCTTGGCCAGGCGGATCCGGCGTGTCTCGCCACCGAGGATCTCCACGAGTTCCTCGTTGACGATCTTGACGATCTGCTGGCTCGGGTTCAACGCACCCGAAACCTCGGCACCCAAGGCACGTTCGCGCACGCGGCCGGTGAACTCACGGACCACTGATACTGCAACATCCGCGTCCAGCAGGGCGCGGCGGATCTCCCGGACTGTGGCATCAACATCAGCCTCGGTGAGGCGGCCCTTGCCACGAAGGTTCTTGAAGGTTGCTGTCAACCGGTCAGAGAGTGAATTGAACACGCGCCGTGCACTTCTTTCGATGGTCTGCGAATGGCGGCCAATGCGGCACACCAGAGTCTTGACGATTGCCCCCAGCAAACATGTCTCAACCCAACAAATCTGAATCGACTAGGGGACTCGACTATCTAGGGTACCAAGTCGCACCTGCAAGATGGCATGCTGGCACAGTGACCAGTAAAACAACTGTAAAAACGTTGCTCATCCTCGGCGCGTCCGGGGACCTGACAGGAAGGCTCCTGCTGCCCGGGCTCGCCGGACTGCTGGCTTCCGGCAGGGCTCCCGGATTACGGCTGGCAGGTGCAGGCTCGGACCCCTGGTCTCCGGAACAATGGCGGGAGCGGGTTGCGGGTGCGTTCAACGCGGCCTCGGGCACGGCTGATGATGCCGGCCGTGCGGCACTGGCAAAAGTCGCTGACACCACCGAGTACCACCAGCTTGATGTCACAGCGGACGGTCCCCTGGCGGACCTCCTGGCCACCTTGCAGGGACCCGTCGCCATCTATTTCGCTTTGCCTCCCCACGTCAGTCAGAAGGCCTGCGAGGTACTTCACAGCGATCAGGTGCCTGCCGGGACCCGTTTGGTGATGGAGAAGCCTTTCGGCTCAGGCACCGAATCCGCCCACGAACTGAACAAGACGCTCGCGGCCCTGGTCCCCGAAGACCACATCCACCGCGTGGACCACTTCCTGGGCAAAGCCACGGTGTTGAACATCCTGGGCCTTCGATTCGCCAACCGGTTCCTGGAGCCCGTGTGGAACCGCGAACACATCGAAAAAGTGGAAATCGTCTTTGACGAGGATTTGGCCCTTGAGGGACGCGCACGCTACTACGACACTGCCGGTGCCCTCCGGGATATGATCCAGAGCCACCTCCTGCACATCATGGCTTTCCTGGCGATCGACGCGCCGGCAACCATCGAGGAGCGGGACCTGCGCGACGCCGTGGCAACCGTTCTGCGTGCCAGCAGCATCAAGGCTCCGTTCAAGGAGTCCACACGGCGGGCACGGTACACCGCGGGAACCCTCGGGGAACGGACGGTGCCGGATTACGCAGCGGAGGACGGTGTTGATCCGGCCCGCAATACCGAAACCCTGGCCGAGGTCCGGGTGGAGATCGACAACTGGCGCTGGAAGGGGGTGCCGTTCATCCTGCGCTCCGGCAAGGCCATGGGACGCCGGCGCAAGGAAGCCGTCATTACCTTCCGCCCGGTCCCCCACCTTCCCAAAGGATTCTCCGGCGTGGACTCCCCCAACCAGTTGCGCATCGGCTTCGGTCCGGACGTGCTCCAGCTTGACGTCGATGTGAACGGCCCCGGCGACATCTTCACCCTGGACCGCGCCAGTCTGGTGACCCAGCTCAGCGCGGCCGGAATGCTGCCCTATGGAGAGGTGCTCGAAGGCATCATCAGCGGCGATCCCCTCCTGTCCGTCCGCGGCGATACGGCCGAGGACTGCTGGCGGATCATCGAGCCGGTGCTTCGCGCCTGGGAGAGCGGCGACGTCCCCTTGGAAGAGTACGACGCCGGCAGCGCGGGGCCGGCGGACTGGCCCACCGGCGTCGTGGACTAAAGACAGGCAGCGGCCTAAGATAGCAGGCCTCATGTCCTCCCACACGCGAAAGCGGGCCGGGTACCTTGACTGGTACCCGGCCCGCCTTTTTGGGTGAAGGACTTAGATTGCGGCCGAGCCGCGCTCCCCGGTCCTGACCCGGACTGCTTCGTAGACATCCACGGTCCACACCTTGCCGTCACCGGCGCGTCCGGTGTTGGAGCTGGCGATGAGGACATCCAGGATGTCGTCGGCCTGCTCATCCGTGGCGAGGACCTCAATGCGGATCTTCGGCAGCAAATCCACGTTGTACTCAGCTCCGCGATACACCTCGGTGTAGCCGCGCTGGCGGCCGTAGCCGCTGGCCGCGCTGACCGTCAGGCCCTGGACCCCGTAGGATTCGAGGCCTTCCCGGACTGCTTCGAGCTTTTCGGGGCGGACGATCGCTGTAATGAGCTTCATGCCTGGACACTCTCCTTGCCTTCTGCGGGGGTCTTGGCTGCGGCGGTTTCCGACTTTCCAGTCATGGCGTTGTGCAGCGGCTGGAAGCTGCCGCCGTGGCCGTTGACTCCGAATTCGTAGGCCGTCTCAGCGTGGAGGCTGAGGTCCACGCCAACGTTCTCCTGTTCCGTGGAAACCCTGAAGCCCATGGTCTTGTGGATGGCGAAGGCGATGATGGCCGTCATGATGGCCGAGAACGCGATGGCGATGCCGGCCGCTGCGAGCTGGGCCCACATCTGGGTCATGCCGCCGCCGTAGAAGAGGCCGCCACCTACGCCGTCGGCGGGAAGGGCGATGAAGCCCAGCGCCACGGTGCCGATGATGCCGGAGACGAGGTGGACGCCCACAACATCCAGCGAGTCATCGAAGCCCCAGCGGAACTTGAGGCCGACGGCCAGGGCGGAAGCCACACCGGCAACGACACCAAGCCCAAGGGCCCCGACCGGGCTGACGTTGGCACATGCCGGGGTGATGGCTACGAGGCCGGCAACCACGCCGGATGCTGCGCCCAGCGACGTCGGGTGACCGTCGCGGATACGTTCGGTGATGAGCCAGCCGATCATGGCCGCTGCGGGAGCTGCCAGAGTGTTGATCCAGATCAGGCCACCCTGCTCTGCTGTTGTTGCTGCACCGCCGTTGAAGCCGAACCAGCCGAACCAGAGGATTGCTGCACCGAGCATGACGAACGGGATGTTGTGCGGGCGGTGGTTCGGGTCCTTGCCGAAGCCGCGGCGGTTGCCGATGATGAGGACCAGGACGAGCGCCGCCACACCGGCGTTGATGTGCACCACGGTGCCGCCGGCGAAGTCGATGGCCGGGCCGAGGGCCTTGCCGATTGCGCCTTCGGGACCGAACAGGCCGCCACCCCAGACCATGTAGGCCAGCGGGCAGTAGACCAGGGTCACCCATACCGGAACGAAGATGCTCCAGGCGCCGAACTTGGCGCGGTCAGCGATCGCGCCGCTGATCAGTGCAACAGTGATGATGGCGAAGGTGGCTGCGTAGCCAACCTTGATGAGCCCATCAGGGGTATTGATGCCTTCGAGGCCGAAGGTGGCAAACGGGTTGCCCACGATCTCCATGAAGCCCTCGCCGGAGCTCATTGAGGCGCCCCACAGCACCCAGACGACGCCCACGATGCCGATGGAGATAAAGCTCATCATCATCATGTTCAAGGCTGCCTTGGCGCGTGTCATGCCGCCGTAGAAAAATGCCAGACCAGGTGTCATGAACAGCACAAGCGCCGCCGCCACCATGACCCATACGTGACCTGCGGTAAGTTCCATGGTGCACGTTCCTCTCTTGCTAGATCTGCGGTTCAACCGCTGTCCTGACGCCGTTTGCGTCCTGCTTAAGAGTTTTGTGCCGCCGTGTTTCACCTGCTCGGGTTTTATATTGCGCGCTGGTTACAACAACCTCCCCAACGTAAATGGTGCATATCTCCGGTGTTACGGATATGTTTCAGGCGTCGGACTTCTCTGGAAATCCCCGGTTTTTGACCATCCGGCCCACCACGGCCCCACATCACCTGAAGGACCCGCCCCGTATGACGCAGCCGCCCAGATCCGTCAAAGCTCCAAGGATCCGGCAGGAGAAAGCCCCGTTGCCCCGCGACATTAAGGTGATGTTGGCTGCAGCGTTCCTGATCGCCTTGGGGTTCGGGCTGGTGGCGCCCGTCTTGCCGCAATTCGCCGCCACCTTCGACGTTGGCGCCACGGCTGCCGCTGTGATCGTCAGCATCTTTGCCTTCATGCGCCTGGTGTTTGCTCCGGCAGGCGGTGCCCTGATCGGACGCTTTGGAGAACGGAACGTCTACGTCTCAGGCCTGCTGATCGTGGCAGTGTCCACGGCGGCGTGCGCGTTTGCCCAGGATTACTGGCAACTGCTGATCTTCCGTGGCCTCGGAGGAGCCGGCTCCGTCATGTTTACCGTGGCCGCGATGGGACTGCTCATCCGCCTCGCACCCCCTGAACGACGAGGGCGGGTCTCCGGCGCGTATGCCTCAGCCTTCCTGATCGGCAGCGTCCTGGGGCCGGTAGTAGGAGGTCTGCTGGCAGGTTTCGGCCTCCGGGTACCTTTCCTGGCGTACGCAGGAGCGCTCCTGGTGGCGGCGCTGGTGGTCCGGACCATGCTGAGCGGTGAGGGCAACGCCGCAGAAGATGCTGAGCCGGCACCGGCCATGACCCTGAAGGAAGCTCTGTCCGATTCCGCTTACCGTGCCGCGGTGTTCTCGAGTTTCGGTAATGGCTGGGTGACGTTCGGTGTCCGCATGGCTACTATTCCACTGTTCGCGGTGGCTGTCCTGCAGTCCAAACCTGAGACGGCAGCCTGGGCCTTGGCCATCTTTGCGGTGGGCAACGCCTTGGCGTTGACCTTCTCCGGGCGTTTGGCCGATGCCTGGGGACGGAAGCCCCTGCTGATCCCCGGACTGCTCATCACGGGCGCGGCCACCGGGGTTATCGGTCTCACCACGGACCTGACCGGATTCCTTGTCGCTTCTGCGGTGGCTGGGTTCGGATCCGGATTGTTGGGCCCGGCCCAACAAGCCGCCGTCGCTGATGTCATTGGCAGGGGACGCTCCGGAGGCAAGGTGCTCGCGGTCTTCCAAATGGCTGCGGACACGGGTGCCATCATCGGACCGGTTGTGGCGGGCCTCCTGGCCGACCAGCTGGGCTATGGCTGGGCGTTTGGCATCACAGGTGGCGTTCTGCTCCTCACGGCAGCAGGTTGGTTACTGGCCCGGGAACCCCTTAAACCCAAAAAACTGACGGGCAGCCATGGTGCGCCCTGAGTCCTCAGGGCGCACCAAGCTGCCAGCCAGTTGTATGCGGAGGGGTTTGGACCCGCGCTAGTTGAGCAGTGCGTCCACGAAGCTCTCGGCGTCGAACGGTGCGAGGTCGTCGGGGCCTTCGCCCAAGCCAATGAGCTTGACCGGCACGCCCAGCGACTTCTGGATGGCCACAACGATTCCGCCCTTTGCGGTTCCGTCCAGTTTGGTCAGCACGATGCCGGTGATATTGACCACCTCGGCGAAAACGCGGGCCTGGTTGAGGCCGTTCTGCCCGGTAGTGGCGTCCAGCACCAGCAGGACCTCGTCCACTTCAGCCAGCTTCTCGATGACGCGCTTGACCTTGCCGAGTTCGTCCATAAGGCCGGTCTTGTTCTGCAGTCGTCCAGCGGTATCCACCATGACAACATCGACCTCCTGGTCGATGCCGGCTTTTACGGCCTCGTAAGCCACCGAGGCGGGGTCGGCGCCGTCGATGTCGGACCTGACGGTAGGGACACCTACACGCTGTCCCCAGGTGGCCAACTGCTCGGCAGCAGCTGCGCGGAAAGTATCAGCGGCGCCCAGCAGGACGTCCTTGTCTTCGGCAACCAGGACGCGTGCCAGCTTGCCCACCGTGGTGGTCTTGCCCACGCCGTTCACACCAACAACAAGCACGACGGCGGGACGGTCACCCTTGCGCTCGACGTTCAACGAGCGGTCCATGGAGGGATCCACCAGCTTGATGAGTTCCTCGCGGAGCATCGCCTTGACGTCCTCGGGGCTGCGGGTGCCCAAGACCTTCACGCGCTCACGCAGTGCATCAACCAGCTGCATGGTGGGTTCGGTGCCGAGGTCGGCCAGGAGGAGGGTTTCCTCCACCTCGTCCCACACGTCTTCGTCGATCTTGTCGCCGGACAGCAGAGCCAGGAGGCCCTTGCCCAGGATGCTGTTGGACTTGACCAAGCGGGCGCGCAGGCGGGTCAGGCGGCCTTCAACCGGCGCAGGAGTGTCGATGGCAATGGTTTCGAGCCCGGCGGCATCATCGGGCACATCCGCGCCCTCGACGGTTCCGTCAAAGGTGGGAGCCGGGGCCTTCACCGCGTCCGGGCGCTCTTCCACCAAGGTTCCGCCGCCCGCTGCCGGCGACTGCAGGGGGTCGTTCGCATCCCGGGTTCCGGGGTATTTCGCTCCGGACTTCCGGGCCTTCAGGAGTACCGGCACGAGTCCGCCGACCACCACGAGGGCAGCGAGAATGGACAGAATTATGGGTAGGAAATCGTTCACTCCCCTACCTTCTCATAAAGCTACGCCCCGGCACCGAGCCTCTGGCTGATGACGGTGGAGACGCCATCGCCCCTCATCGTCACCCCATAGAGGGCGTCTGCCACTTCCATAGTCCGCTTCTGGTGGGTGATCACAATCAACTGGCTGGACTCGCGCAGTTCCTCAAAAATGGTGATGAGCCGGCCCAGGTTCGTGTCGTCCAGTGCCGCTTCCACTTCGTCCATGACATAAAACGGCGACGGGCGGGCTTTGAATATTGCCACCAACAGTGCCACTGCCGTGAGGGACCGTTCACCACCGGAGAGCAGGGACAGCCGCTTGATCTTCTTCCCCGCGGGCCGTGCCTCCACTTCGATTCCCGTGTTCAGCATGTCGTCGGGATCCGTGAGTACCAGCTTTCCCTCACCGCCGGGGAAAAGCCTGGCAAAGACGTGGTCGAACTGGGCGGAGGTGTCGGCGAAGGCCTCAGTGAAGACCTGCTGGACCCGGGCGTCCACTTCTTTGATGATGTCCAACAGGTCTTTGCGGCTGGATTTGAGGTCTTCGAGCTGCGAGCTGAGGAACTGATGCCGTTCTTCCAGTGCGGCAAACTCCTCCAGAGCCAGGGGGTTCACTTTGCCCAAGGCAGCCAGCTCCCGCTCAGCCTTTCTGAGTCTTTTCTCCTGCTCAGCCCTGACGAACGGAATGCCGTCCACTATTGCCTGGCCATGCTCATCAACGGGTGTCCGGAGCTCTGCCCACTTGTCGGCAGTGGCTCCGGCGGGCACCGGAACAGGCAGCCCGGGTCCATAGTCTGCCACGAGTTGTTCGCCGGACAGGCCGAGTTCCTCTATGGAACGTGTCTCCAAGGCCTCGATACGCAGGCGCTGCTGGGTCCGCGCCATCTCGTCCCGATGCACGGAGTCCGTCAGTTCGGCCAACTCCTTCGCCAAGGCCTCATTGCCGGTCCGGACCAGCGTCAGCTCCGTCTCCAGCCGTTCCCGGGTCTGCTCTGCGAGGTCGCGCTCCCAGCCGGCAGCCTCCACCGAGACATCGATGAACCGCAGGGCCTGTTCCACCGCTGAAGCTACTGCTGCCGCACGCTGCGCCTGGGCTCGGCGGCGCTGGGCCCTACGGGCCGCCTCTTCACGGGCGCGCCGTTCCGTTGCGGCTGCCCGCTCAAGCGACGCGGCCCGGTTGCTGATCGCCCCCAGTTGCTCTTCTGCCGTCCTGAGGGCCAGGCGGGCTTCTGTTTCGAAGGAACGGGCCATCCTGGCTTGCGCGGCCAGTTCGTCGCGCTGATCCGTGGATGGTTCCTCGTCCGGGGCCTCCTGGGCGGCGGCGAGGCGTTCCGCGGCGACTTCAAGATCCAGTTGGGCTTCAGCGATGTTGGCTTCGGCCTTGGCCATGGAGGCGGCCAGCCTGTCGCTTTCGCCCACGGCACTGCGAAGAACGGAATTCAGGTGGCCCAGGCGCTCCGCCACTGCAGCCAGTCGGGCATCGGACTCGTGCAGGCGTTCCAGCGCGGCGTCCGCACGGTCCTGCGCTTCAGCGCGGCGGGACTGGGCGCCGGCAAGGGCAAAACGGCCCCGCTCCAAGCGGGCAGTGACGTCCTGGAGGCGGGCACCGGCGTCGTCCACTGCTGCCTGGACTTCCAACAGCGACGGCGCTGTGGCCGAACCGCCGGTGACGGTCAGGGAGGTGAAGACGTCACCTTCCCTCGTCACCGCCTTCAGGTCCGGTTGTTCGGAAATGAAGGCCGCCGCGGCGTCAAGATCGTCGACGACGGCGGTCCCCGCCAGAAGGGCCAACACGCCTTCCGCTGCGGGATCGGAAATTTTCACGACGTCGGACGCCCAGCGGCCGCCGTGCGGAAGCGGCACGTCGGCTGGAGTATCTCCGTCAGCGGCGGAACCACCGGCGAGAACCAGGGCTGCCCGCCCGGCGTCGGCGTCTTTCAGGGATCTGAGGGCTGCTGCTGCACTTGCAGCATCTGCAACGACCAAGGCGTCCGAGGCGCTCCCCAATGCTGCGGCGACGGCTGCCTCGAAACCGGGCTCAATGGCCACCAACGCAGCCAGCGGTCCAAGAACGCCCTCGGCCGTCAGGAGGCTGCCGGAGCCATCCTTCCGGTTGAGTCCCAGTTGCAGGGCATCCCTGCGCGCTGTCAGGGCATCCCTCTCGCGGACAGCTTCCCGTTCCGCGGCTTTCAGTTCCTCAATTTCGGCAAGGACAGCATCCAGGACATCGTTCGCATTTTCGTAATCGGCATCCAAGCTCTCCTCGCCGTCCTCAACGCCGGCCACCTGGGATTCAAGCGCCGTGAACTCGCTCTGGGCCTTGCGGCGACGTTCATCGCCGGATGCGAGGGATTCCCTGAGCCGGCCACGTTCAGCTTCGGCGGCTTCGGCCCTGGACCTGGCGGCCGCCACTTGGCCTGCAAGCCTGGCGAGCCCTTCCCTGCGGTCGGCAGCGGCGCGCAACATGGCCGTGAGCCGCTTGTCTTCGGCGGCCGCCAGCGATTCAGCAGCGTCCTTGGCCACCGTGGCTTCAAGAAGTGCGGCTTGCTTCGCCAGGATGTCATGCTGCAGGGCGGACTCTTCCTCGCGCACCCGGGCGGCCTGGCGTTCCAGCTGCTCCGGGTCCCGGCCTGTATCCGCCGCGGCCTCGGAAGAACCCAGAAGCCGGCGACGCTCAGAAGCAAGGGATCCAAGAGAACGAAACCTCTCCCGGCCGGCAGAGAGCTGGTACCAATGATCACGCGCGGCGTTGAGCTTCGGGGTTGATTCGGCTGCCTGCTGTTCCAAGGCAGCCTGGCGCCGACGTCCCGTCCCCAGTTCCGCCTCCACCACCTGGCGTCGTTCCTTCAACGCCGCTTCGTCGGCAACATCCTGTTCAAGACTTGTAGTGAGCTGCACCAGGTCATCGGCCAGGAGGCGGGCCCTGGCATCCCTGACATCGAACTGGACCGTCTGGGCACGGCGGGCGATTTCCGCCTGCTTGCCCAAAGGAGTCAATTGACGCCGGATTTCCGCGGTAAGGTCGCCGAGCCGTGCCAGGTTGGCCTGCATGGCTTCGAGTTTGCGGACGGTCTTTTCCTTGCGGCGGCGATGCTTGAGGATTCCTGCTGCCTCTTCAATGAAACCCCGCCGGTCTTCCGGTGTGGCGTGCAGGACCCTGTCCAGTTGGCCCTGGCCCACAATGACGTGCATTTCGCGACCCAGGCCGGAATCTGAGAGGAGTTCCTGGATGTCCAGAAGCCTGCAGGGTGCGCCGTTGATGGCGTATTCGGAGCCGCCGGTCCGGAAGAGTGTCCGGGAGATGGTGACTTCGCTGTAGTCGATGGGGAGCGCGTTGTCCGCGTTGTCGATGGTGAGGGAGACATGCGCACGGCCCAGAGGCGGCCGGCCGGACGTGCCGGCGAAGATGACATCCTCCATCTTGCCGCCGCGCAGGGTTTTTGCACCCTGCTCCCCCATCACCCATGCCAAGGCATCAACCACGTTGGATTTACCCGACCCGTTGGGACCGACGACAGCAGTGACGCCGGGCTCAAAGTCGAACGTCGTAGCCGACGCGAACGACTTGAATCCTCGGACAGTCAAACTTTTCAGGTGCAAGGCGCTTCGGTTCTCCTGGGTGGCCGTTGTATCCCCTAAATCTACTGCCGTTTGAGCGAAATCCATGGATCTGTTGCCGGAACGCCTTGTGATCGGCCGGACACACCCCTACACTCCTGCCAAGGGCTACTTGGCCTGTTCGTTCCGGTGATCCGGCTGCAGCATGAACTTTGGTTCTGCCACTGCCGGATCCGGTCCCGATCTTCGGAACGTCGAGCCAAGTGCACAATGCCCCATGTTCATAACTGAAGATCTTGGTTTGACCCTGGCTGGGGAGCGGCAAGCAGGGCCCGTGTATGAAATCGCGGACCCGCATATGCATTTTCGGCGCGCCACCCCCAGGAGTTCTGATGCCCGGTACTTCAGCCAACCGACCCCAGCGAGTCCTCAAGGGTTTCCTCGTGCCCTTGGTGATCGCCACGGTGGCGGCCCTCTTGCCCCTTACTGCGCCAGCGGCGGTGGCTGCGGGTCCGTGCGACCCTGTAGTGAACGCCGTGGTGTGCGAGAACTCCAAGACGGGAAGTCCCGCCTCCGAGTGGGATATTGATGGTGCCGGCGACGATACAATCCAGGGATTTTCCACGGAAATTAGTGTCAACGCCGGCCAACCCATCCGCTTCAAGGTGGACACTAACGCGCCCAACTACACCATCGCGATTTACCGGACAGGCTGGTATGCGGGCAATGGAGCCCGAAAGGTCGCCGATGTCACGCCGTCAGTCCTCAGGCAAAACCAGCCAGCTTGCCGGACTGATGTCACCACCGGAATTTACGACTGCGGCACTTGGGCGGTATCTGCAACGTGGCAGGTGCCCTCCACGGCCGTATCGGGTGTCTACATTGCGCTCCTCCGTCGTCCCGATACGGGCGGCATGAGCCACATCACGTTCGTCGTCCGCAACGATGGCAACCGTTCTGCCGTGGTCTTCCAGACCGCGGACCAGACCTGGCAGGCGTATAACTCCTACGGCGGGGCTGACTTTTATCAGGGGGTGAACGGCCGCGCCTATAAGGTCAGCTACAACCGTCCCGTGGCAACCAGGGGAGGTCCGGATGGCCGGGACTTCTATTTCGCCAACGAATACCCCATGGTGCGTTTCCTGGAACAGAACGGCTACGACGTCAGCTACATCAGCGGCCTCGATGCTGACCGCAACGGCGGAGAATTGCTGAACCATAAGGTATTCCTGTCAGTAGGACACGACGAATACTGGTCAGGTTCCCAACGGGCCAACGTCACGGCGGCGCGGGATGCAGGGGTGAATCTCCAATTCCTTTCGGGCAACGAAATGTATTGGAGGACACGGTTTGAGCCATCGATCGTTGACGGTGCCGCCAACCGGACGCTGACCTGTTACAAGGAAACATGGGCAAATGAAAAGATTGATCCCACTGCCCAATGGACGGGCACGTGGCGTGATCCCCGCTTCGCGGCCCAAGCCAACGGCGGCGGCCTGCCCGAGAATGGCCTGACAGGCACGCTGTATATGTCCAACTTCTCAGACCTGCCCGTGACGGTGTCCGCGGAAGAAGGTAAGACCCGGCTGTGGCGCAATACGCCTTTGGCGGCGCTTCCCGCCGGTTCATCCGCAGCGCTGGCTCCCCATACTGTGGGATACGAATCAAACGAAGACCTGGACAATGGATTCCGTCCAGCAGGTTTGATCCGGTTGTCCACCACAGTGGGCAACGTTCCACAATATCTTCAGGACTTTGGAAACACCGTGGCTCCAGGGACTACCACGCATAATCTCACCCTGTATCGGGCAGCCAGTGGCGCGTTGGTCTTCTCAGCGGGCAGCGTCCAGTGGACCTGGGGCTTGGACCAGATGCACGACGGCAATGGTGCTCCCGCCGATGCCCGCATGCGGCAGGCGCAGGTCAACATCCTCGCCGACATGGGTGCGCAACCCGCCACTCGCGCGGCAGGACTGGTCGCCGCGGTCGCCAGCACCGATACCACCAAGCCCACCGCCGCCATCTCCGCACCAGCCAACGGAGCTACCGTGACGCACGGCAGCTCCGTCACCGTTACGGGCACTGCCACGGATGTGGGTGGCGTTGTGGCTGGCGTCGAAGTGTCCACCGACGGTGGAACCACCTGGCACCCCGCCACGGGAAAGCAGAGCTGGACCTATACGTACATCCAGAAGGGCCTCGCTACGGCCACCATCCAGGCGCGGGCCATCGACGACAGCGCCAACATCGGTGCCGCCGCCACCAGGAACCTGACCCTCAGCGGACCGTACAGCGTATTCGGCCAAACAGTTCCTGTGGTCAAAGACTCAGGTGACGGTGGAGCCTACGAAATGGGTCTGCGGTTCACACCATCGGTGGACGGCTTTATCACCGGCGTCCGCTTCTACAAGAGCACCGCCAACACCGGCACGCATACCGGCTCATTGTGGAGCGCAACCGGCGAGCGCTTGGCGACAGCCACGTTCACCAATGAAACGGCGTCTGGCTGGCAAACAGCCCTGTTCAGCCAGGCCGTGCCTGTTGCGGCCGGCCAGAAATATACGGCGTCCTATTGGGCACCCAACGGCCACTACGCCACCAAAGACCATCAATGGGCGAGTTTCGGTTCCACCGACGCGCCGTTGAAGGTTGCTGGTGGTTTCGGGGCTGAACCGGCGGGCGTCTACAGCACCTCGCCGGGATTCCCCACCACCAGCTTCAACGGTGGCAACTACTTCGCGGACGCGCTCTTCAGCACGGTAGACAGCTCCCCCATGACCGTCACGGGCCACTCGCCCATTCCGTCGTCGTCGAGCGTGTCCGTGAACACCAAAGTTAGTGCTGTCTTCTCCAAGCCCGTCACGGCGGCCAGCGTCCAGCTGACGCTGCAGTCGCCGTCGGGACCTGTGGCCGGCACTACGGCATACGACGCCGCGACGCGGCGGGCGACATTCACGCCGTCGAACGCCCTGGCGTTCAGCACCCAATTCACAGCGACGTTGTCAGGCACCGATTCGATCGGCGGCCCAGTCACTGCCGGAGGGACGTGGTCCTTCACCACTGCAGCGACGTTGCCTGTTCCGGGTTCTTGCCCGTGCAGCCTCTTCGATGATTCCGTCACACCCGGGATCGCCGAACTCCGTGAAGGCGTGCCGTTGACCCTCGGTGTGAGATTCTCCAGCGTATCGGCTGGTGAAGTGCTGGGTATGCGCTTTTACAAGTCCGCTGGGAACACGGGCACCCACAACGGAGCCTTGTACACCGCGGCAGGCCAGCAGTTGGCCACGGTGGCATTTACCAACGAAAGTTCCTCCGGATGGCAGACTGCGATGTTCAGCCAGCCTGTCCAGATGGCTGCCAACACGGAGTACATCGTGTCCTATAAATCGTTGACGGGTACCTACTCGGCCACCACCAACGGCTTCGGGTCAGGGCTCAGTGTTGGTCCGTTGCGGGCGGCATCGGATGCCGGGGCGTACACCTACAGCGGCGACTTTGCCGCCTCACGATCGACCACCAGCTACTTGGTGGACGTCGTGGTGACGGTACCGAATCCGCCATTCACGGTCGGCTCACACTCGCCGCTGCCAAACGCTTCAAGTGTTCCACTGAACACCGCAGTCAGTGCCGTGCTGTCCGAGGCCGCGGTGGCGTCCAGCGTCAGCATGGCAGTCAAGGTGACGGGTGGCGCCGCAGTTGCCGGCGCGACGACCTACGACTCAGCTACCCGAAAAGTCACGTTCACCCCCACCGCTGCCCTGACCGCAGGGACCTCCTACACGGCGACGGTAACGGCAACTTCAGTCTCCGGACAACCTATGTCCGCCGGCGGAACCTGGACGTTCACGACTGTTCCCCCACCGCGTACCCCGGGTGTTTGCCCCTGCACGCTCTACCAGGACACCGTGACGCCCACAACGCCCAACGCCGATGACGGTGTCGCGCTGTCGCTCGGTGTCCGGTTCGCCAGCGATACGGCGGGCCAGATCACCGGGGTGCGCTTCTACAAGGCGGCCGGCAACACGGGAACCCACACCGGTTCGCTTTTCACTGCAACGGGACAACTCCTCGCAACTGTGACTTTCACCAACGAGTCAAGCACTGGCTGGCAAACCGCAACGTTCAGCCAACCTGTCACCATCGACGCCGACACTGAGTACGTCGCGGCTTACAAGACTCCCACCGGCAAGTACTCCTACACTGCCGGCGGATTTGGTGCAGGTTTGACGAGCGGACCACTGCGCACTGCTAATGACTCAGGTGCCTTCAGCTACAACGGCGACTTTCCCGGAGCATCGTCCACGGCCAGCTATCTGGTGGACGTAGTGTTCGCTACGCCCGCCCAGCCACTGACGGTAACCGAACAGGTCCCTGCCCCTGGCGCCACGGGCATTCCGACGGACGTTAGGCCATCCATCACCTTCTCGTCCGCCATCAACCCAGGAACATCGTTCACCCTGACGGCGAACGGCACTCCTGTAGCCGGTGCAGCTGCCCTCTCTGCGGACAGCCGGACCGTCACGTTCACCCCCACCGCGGCGCTGCCCAACAGCACCGTGATCTCGGCCAGCGTCAGTAATGTCGTCTCCCAACAGGGGCAGTCGTTCCCGACTACCAACTGGCAATTCACCACTGCGGCGCCCACCGTCCAGGTGTCCACGATCTTTGGATCGCTGACGCCCCAGATAGTTTCCGCGTCCGACTTCATGCCTGTGGAACTCGGTACTGCTTTCAGTGTTTCGCAGGCAGGGAACGTGACAGGCATACGTTTCTACAAGGGGGCCGGCAACACCGGAACCCACGTGGGTTCGTTGTGGAACTCGGCAGGTACGCGCCTGGCGCAGGTGACCTTCACCAATGAGACCGCCACGGGCTGGCAAACTGCCACCCTCTCCGCACCAGTCGCGTTGGTGACAGGCCAAACCTACGTAGTGTCCTACAGGGCACCCAATGGCCGCTACTCCTACACCTCAGGGTTCTTCAACCAGACTTACACCAGCGGGGTGTTCACCGCCAGTGGCCCGAACAACGGCCGCTACCGGTATGGATCCGGTGGCGTCATGCCGGCCAACTCCTGGAACGCGACCAACTACTTTGTCGATGTGGTGTACTCCTTCACCACCCCGGCGCAGCAGCAGGCTGCACCCGCTCCGTCGCCCACAGCTACTCAGACGGCCTCGCCCACACCGTCACCCACGGCAACGGCGACGGCTACTGCTTCCCCGGGCCCCTCGCCCAGTCCGACTCCCAGTCCAACCCAGTCGGGTGGGTTGCTCTGCGGGCTGCTGGGTACATGCTGAGGGTCTGCTGAGGCCAGCAGTATGCCGCCACCGAATACTCACCTTTCTTGGGAGACTTTTTCGGCAGAACGAAGGAGGACGTGTGCGAGTGTAAGGCCAACGACACACCACACAAGAGCGGCCAATACTGCGACCCCCCAGCCTTGACTGTCCTCCATTCTTAGCCAGCCAACTTGATAGGTAAGAGGGTTGAGCGCGGAGATAAGTTTGATGTACGCGGGCGCGGAATCCAGAGGATAAAAGAGCGGCGCAGCCAGAACCACCGGAAGTGTGGTCAGAGTGACTATCAGATCTCGCTTGGAGTAGGACTGGATTCTCGCTCCGGTCGCCGCACCGAATCCCACCCAGCCGCCTACGACCAAAGCGCCGATGAGCAAGTAGGCGCCCATATCCAAAGCGGTGAAAACTCCACCTCCGAAGATCAGCCATGCCACGAGAACCAGGAGCAGGACCTGGGCAGAGAATATCAAGACAGCGCATGTGACCAAGCTGAACAGGTATCCAGAGGTGCGACCACCTTGCATCATGAAAATAGCAAAGACACCCCATTTCCTGTCATTGGCCACATCGCTGACTGCGGCGGTGGCTGCCCGGAAGGCGACCAAGCAGATGACTCCGGACAGGACAAAGTTCGAGTAGTTGCCCTCACCCAAATCCATCGCTCCCCCAAGCCCTCCGCCCAGAAGAGCGAGATAGGCGATGGGTTCAATAAAGCGTCCTATATACACCGAACGCCAGTTCCACATTGAGAGAAAATGGAACTTGGTAAGAATCAGGGACCGAATCACGACTGACCCACCCGTGAGAGGTAGGCGTCCCAAAGGTCCTCGGACTGGGGGACAACACTCATGAATTCCCCCACAGGAAGATCCGAGATCAGGCTGCCATTTTCCATTGCGATGACCCTTGTACATCGGCTGGAAAAACGTGATGTCTCATGCGTGCTGATAATGGCGGCGGCACCATCGCGGCGGCGCCGCTCCAAGTAAGCAAACACTTCAGAAATTCCTGAGGGATCGAGACCTGTTGTAGGTTCATCAAGGATCATCAGGGGAGGATCTCCGGCCATGGCTCGAGCGATCTGGGTTCGACGAAGTTCCCCTCCCGACAAGGTCTCGGCAGTTTGATCAAGATACGGGGTCAGCCCCATGGCCTCACTGAGTTCCATAAGGTCCTGGCGCCCCCTCCGCAAGAAGCTCTTTTGGCGAAGTTCCAGTCCAAGGGCGATGTTCTGCCGTACGGTCAGGGACCAATCGATGATTTCCCTCTGGGGGCACCACCCTATTTCATCAACATCAACACAAAGTTCGACACTCCCCTTATCGGGCCTCGTTAGCCCACCGAGCATGTCAAAAAGTGAAGACTTTCCCGCGCCATTGTGACCCACAACGGCAATCACTTCACCTGACTCAATTTCCAATGAGACTCCGTCAACAGCAGGGCGCTCTTTACCTTTGTAATGTTTAGTCAAGTCTGAAGCTCGAATTAGAGTCATCGCATTAGTTCCATCTCAATAAAATTGGCAATGCATTCAGTACTGGTACCATCGGGGTATCGAACAGCAATTGCTTCAGCAGGTAACAAACTCTCCAGCAGCTCCGCGGGCGCACCACTGAACCACCCCAATTTTGGTGTTGACACGGATTCAATCACCATTTCACCCCCAGTTTTTGACAGGACCAGAACAAGATCAACACAACCCCCAGGTGAGTTACTTTCCCCCAGAATATCTTCAGGATGCACAAGTGCCACGAGTCCAGTATCCGGAGAGACCGATAAACGATGGTCAAAAGACGGGAGCGACGGTATCAGCTCGACCAAAGTGGACCGACGGAAGCCCAGCGGCATCTGAAATGTCTGGGCAGCGCTGTTAGCTGCCTCAAATATCATCAGGCTGTCACTGACAAGCTTCGATCCACGACGACAAAGTTCAAGCATCGTCGAGGTCTTCCCGACGTAGTGGTCTCCAATAATGGCAAGGACCCGGTCATCGGGGAGTCGGACTATCGCACCTGGATGACTTGCCAAGCGACCCCAAAGTCGGGAATGCAAAAATGGGGGAAGCGGGGAAGGCACTGTCGACCATGAAGTAAATTCGGAGACTTCCGGCGGCAAGCCATCGCGGCAAATGGTGATTCGCTTCCTCAGCCCATCCTTTGAAAGCAGACTTTGGAAGAACCCGCGCTCTGGCCAGTCCAGGCACTGGAGATGAACACTGACCTCAGGAGACGCACTGGGGGAAACAAACTTGCGGTAGAGGAACTCCAAGTCTTCGAAGTCGGCGGCTGTGCATGTAACCTCTACACCGACGCCAAAGAATTCCAAGAGCAGCATCTTTCCGAGGTTTGAATCCACGGATGGTGATCTCCCAGTCATTGTCTACCTTCCACGAGCACCAAGATTGCCTCCTGTGCCTGTGCCAAGTGAGTGCGGACATCAAACGAGATCTTGATGGTGCATGGCCCTAGCTTTTCAACATCGAAGTCCTCAGACGACTCCACAATGACAGTCCAAACCCATGCGGGCATCGCGGAACTAATAGCCGCACCAAAGTCCCTGGGATGCAGCGCCGCGGTAATGCCAGTGGGAGTATCAAATTTCTTCGCCTTAGACATAAAGGGCGCCAGCCATGGAGTCCGCTGCAGGGTAGCTTGCCGAATGCCCACCGGGCGCGTGAACGGGATGAAGCAGTGTTGAGCGGTTACAGGAACGGTATCGTCCGAAACGAAATGCCACCCCTCCTTGAGGAGGCCCAGCAGCAAAGAAGATTTCCCTACGGTTGAGGCGCCGTGAATGAGTAGGGCACGGTCAGGATCATCCCGCGGGGTTGCTGCGCAACCGTGGACCGTCCGCATTCGCGTCGACAGTGGAGGAAGGCCGAAGGGCGGCAAAGGAGTCGGCACCACCGACCTATTCACTGACGCGTTTCGCCAGACGCCTTCCTCGTCTTGTATCAAAACAACCTGGTCGTCCGCGACGTCCCACGTGAAGGGAACTGTGGGCGATCTCAGCCACAACCTGAACTCGGGCTCAACGTCGCTGGGCGCACTCCGATAGTCCTGAAAGTAGTAGTCAAGGTGGGCCCGATCATCATCATGATCAACGCGACACTTGGACCCCCCAAAAGTTAAAGCTCAACGACCCGCGAGATATCTTCTCGCCCTCGATACCGGCCCCCCTAGTCATAAATGCCGTCCACATACACACTGCAACCCGTATGGATGGACGAAACAAGGGTCTCAATATCTCCAACGGAGACAACTGCCATCTCTGGGCCCATATCGGAACGCCATGGGGACATAATCAGCGTGCACATACGATCTGCCGGATAGGAAGCTTTCACATATTCAAGCAACGGCATCAAGCGGGCCACTCGGTTCCCATTAATCCTCAGACTATCCGTACCAAAGTCCCCGACCTGTGAGAGCAATAAAGGGAATCTGGGATCAACAGCGACCTCATGCTGCATGAAAGTAGCCGCTTCGTACAGTTGCACTCCAGCATCAAACCGCTTACCAAGATCGATAAGTACCTGATCCACAAATGACGTCGCTGGCAGTGCCTTTGCTCGGAACCCCAGACTGGAGCATCTCTCGAGAAGGTTCCAGCCACTATTGACCAGGAAGAGCGGATGACCGTATGTCATGAAAGCAACCGACCCAAGGAAATGGTTGCGTTCTACATGGTCAAAAACAAATTCCTCCATGAGCTCGTAGGCCGTGACTGCATGATCAGTTGCTTCATAAGTCGACTGTAGATTGATAATATTTGATGTATATTGTTCGCGGATTTCTTTATCAAATGCGGTCAAGTGAAGGATAGTTGCGCAGCTGCGCAAAGCCTCATCAGTTTCTATAGTTCTCCGATTGAATCCGCCGATGCCAAGACCGACGAGGTAAAGGTCGGCCTTGGCATCAGGGACACGGAGATCTTCTCGCAAGTTTCGCAAGAAATACTCCTACACTTTAGCGGCTTGAAAGGACTTACATCTGAGTGAACTGGCGGTGGCCGCCACTCGCCTTCACTGTTTCTTCGATGGTCGGCACATAGACGGGAATGTAGGTTGAAGCGTCCGGCGAAACGAGAACTTCGTCAACTTCGACATTCTTTTCGAAAGTAGTCATTGCTTTCTCCTTCTTCAGTTGTGCCCGCAGGTAGCGTGACGTGACTCACGGTAACAGCAAAGGACTTGTTTGACAATTCATTAGATTTGGCGGAGCCCAGTTGACTTCAATTTTTAGAAGTATGCATATGACTTGCATCTCTGCCACATTTATGAGTTGAAACGCTTTTGCTGTTGACTTGCAATTGAATGGCCGACGTACTACTGCATATAATTTATGTCAATCGCGCACTGTCCGGGCTGAGGTGCCAGGTGGCAGGAGCAGATGTCCGACTCGCGGTGAATAACCCGCGCCTAGTGGGCTCAGCGGACGACGCTTGGAGACCACGCGTGGGCGATGAACAGGCTGGGCTGTGAGCCCGGTTCGGTGCCAAGCTGCCAAATGTTGCTGTCGCCCTCCACTGCATCATCTGCCAAGCCATAGAGCAGGTTCCGGTCATCCAGCCATTCGATCTGGTCATCCACGCTGCGCTTTTCCGCAAGAACCGTTTCCCGACCTGACGCGAGGTCAAGGACGGCGACCTTCCAATGGGCCACCAGCCCTCCGCCGTCGTTCTTCTTGTAAGCGATCCGAGTACCGTCAGGAGAAATCGACGGGCACTCCACATGGTCGTGAATGGCGGTGAGGGTTTTCGCGGACAGGCTCCCCCGGACCAGCCAGATACGGCCCGACGATGCCGCTGTGGCGTAGAAGACATCACTCTGTCCTGGCGCGAAGGTCACTCCCCAGATGTTCCTGTCCGTGGCAACCAGGCGCTCACCGTTAACCATCAACGCGAAGTCCTCAAGGTTTCCGGACGTACCCCCGGGCAAACTGATTTCAGTGGCTGTGGAAAATCCCGAAGCAGCGTAGGAGTGACCCGTGACAAAGACGGTAGTAGCGATCATGGAGCCGTCAGCGCTGACCCGGGTCCTGCTCGGAATGCCCGGGAGGGGCCATGAACGCTGGATCTGCCAGTCGCGGTTCATGACTGCTGCTTCGAAGGCGGTCACCAGCCCGCGGTTCGTCTTCAAGCACACTACAGTTTCGGCCGTTCCATGGACGCGGTCGCACTCTTGTTCACTCACCGCCCGGGTACCGCCCGGAGCGGACAGGGGCACAGTTGCCGCGTTGCCATAGCCCTGGCCCGACGCCGTGTTCCGGAAAAGGACAAAAGGGGCAGCCGGAAGCGGCTGGCCAGCAGTGATACCTACGGACGAAGCCTCGGTCCTGCTCTCTTCGAACCGCTGGTAGGCGCCCACCGCATAGATTCCGGCCGCTGCCAGCACGAGTGCTGTCACGGCGAGGAGAACACCCCACCGCGCCTTGCTGCCGGTCAGTGTCCCACTCATGCCCCGCTGCCCGCGTCCTGTTGTGCGGCTGGCCTGGCACTTCGCAGGATCACGGTGACAGCCACCACTGCACAGGCCAGGAGTCCGCTGGCCACCACCATCGCCGTCGACGCTCCCACGGCATACCAGAGCACGCCAAAGCCCGCGGAGGCGGTCATCCGGCTCAACGCCACCACCGTTTGGGCTGAAGCAATTCCTGTAGCAAGCTTCCCCGCCGGCGTGAGTTGGCTGGCCAAGGCGGCCAGGACGCCATCGGTTGCGGCGTAAAACGCTCCCAGGAGGACCAGGCACCCCACCGTGCCCCACAATCCACCGAAAGGCGCCGCAGCGAGAAGGTATGTTGCCAGCAAGGCGATATGCCCGCCCACAAAAACCGGAATTTTGCCCACCCTGTCAGCCAGCCGCCCCAGCGGAATTGCGAGGGCAAGGAACACCACATTGGTCCCGACGAACAACAACGGGAACCACTGGACGGCGAACGAGTCCCTGGCCTGCAGAACCAGGTAGATGAAGCCATCTCCGATGGTCACCACACCCAGAAGGCCTGCGGCGATCAGCAGCTTGCCCAGCCCCGGTTCCTTCAAATGGCTCCACGAAAAGGCAAAGAGACGCCGGTCCTCCCGTCCCTCAGTGCTCTTCAGGCCGTGGGCGCGGATATCCGGCACCACCAGTGCCAGGACGGCGACTCCGATCACCGCGAAGGCAAGAGACACCACAAAGACGGTGCTGAATCCGTTGGGAATCATCAACAGGACAAGGAAAGCGATCAACGGCCCGGCCGCAGCCCCTATATTGTCCAGCATTCTGTGAACGCCAAAGGACCGCGCCAAATGTTCTGGCTGGGCGGAGACCGAGATCAGTGCGTCCCTTGGCGCAGTGCGAATTCCCTTGCCGATTCTGTCGCCGGTCACAATGGCCGCAATCGCCCAGAAACCACCGGCAAAGAGGAAACCGATTCTGGCAAGCATGGAAAGGCCATAACCGGCCAGCGCTATCCGTTTGGGGTGCCCGCTGCGGTCGGCTGCCCACCCGGCCGCAATCCTGACGATGGCACTGGCGCCTTGGTTGATGCCGTCGATGAAGCCAAACGCGATAGTGGACAGCCCTAAAAACCCCGTCACGTACAAGGGAAGGATTGCCGTGACCGACTCGGAAGAAACGTCCGTCACCATGCTCACCATGCCCAACCAGAGGATGACCGGGGACAAACGGAACGGCACCTCCGCCGCCAGTGCCGTTGCGTTGTTCCGTGACTTGTCCCGTTTACCGCCGCTGTGGTCTGAAAGCGAAATGTACATCGATTCCCTACTCCGCCCTCGTGTGCAGGCTGCCCAGCAGCTGGAAGCGCGAGTTGCCGGTTCCCGTGGTGGCCACTGAAACCGTTACCGTGTCAGCGCCCCGCACAAAGCGTGCCGCTACCGCACCGTCCGGGGCCGGCGCGTCCTCGGTCCAAAAGCCGTGTGACACCAACGATTGGCGGAAGGAGTCCAGGACCTCAGCCCTCGGCTTGGCAACAATGCCATCCGCTGCCAGCTGGAGGATGTCACCGGACGTGGAAACCGAGGTGGACCCAATCGTAGTCCCGGCCGGCAGCGACAGGACGCCGTCGGGCCAGCCGTCCACCAGCTCGCCCGACGCACTGCCGGGCTCCGGAAGTGCACCAGTGATGAGCGGTGCCGGCGCGGAAGGTTCAGGTAAACCTGTTGGCGTGGCAGTGACGGGAGGCAGGACTTCGAGGGGCTTGGCCGTAGACGGCCCGGCATTGCCTTCTGCTCCGCTTGTCCCGTTTCCGCTGCCCTCGGTAGCTGTGCCCCCGGTTGCGCTGTTCGCAGCGTCAGGAGCCGGACTGCCGGATGTCGGCGCGGTCGCGCCGGTGGAACCGGCGCCCGCGGCAGGGGTGGAACTGGACGACGGCGGAGCTTGCGCGGACGTGGCTCCCTGCCTGGCCATCTGGTCGAAGACTACGGCCACGGCGGCAATGAGCACAGCAAGGCAGATACCTGCTATGACCAGCCGCCGCGCCATCATGGCGTACCCGGACCGGATGGGCCGCGGAAGCGGCAGTTGGATCCTGCATCAAGAACGGCTGCGGGTAGAAGTGACGCCACCCGGATTGAGGTGGCGTTGATCCTTGCGATGGCGATTCGAAGCGCCAAGCTGTTCATGGGGACAGTCTGCCATTGTGATCCGGATTCCGGAACAGTTTTGGCCCTACCAACGTCCGTTCCGTGGCCGGGGTTGGCATACGGGACACGTATAGGAGGAACGGTTCATGAACTGTTCCCTTTTCATGACACTGTGAAGGCCGATCGCCTCGCACCGGCTGCACAGTTCGCCGGCACGCCCGTACGCATTGAGGGACCGTGCAAAGTAGCCGGAGTCGCCGTTGACGTTCACGTAGAGGGAGTCGAAGCTGGTTCCGCCAGCGGCCAATGCGGCGTTCATGACGTCCTTGACCGCTTCAACCAGTTTCCCGGCATCCGCACGGCGCATGGTGTCCGTAGCCCTGGCGTAGTGGAGGCGGGCGCGCCATAAGGCTTCGTCCGCGTAGATATTGCCGATGCCGGAGATGACTGACTGATCCAGCAGCGCCCTCTTGATACCGGTCTTCCGGCTCTTGATCCTTCGGTAGAACGCATCGAAGGAAAAATAGGGATCCAAGGGATCCCGGGCAATGTGGGCGGCTTCCGCCGCGATCTCCGGCAGTGGTGTTTCGCCCAAGCCTCCTGGGCCGCCGTCCGGCGTCGGTACCAAGGACGTCACGAACAGTCCGCCGAAAATTCTTTGGTCCACGAACCGCAGCTGTTCCGGCATGCCGTCCGCCGGGCTGAGCTTGATCCTGACTTTGAGGTGTTTTTCATCCGGAACATCCGGGTCCTGCATCAGCAGTTGGCCGCTCATTCCCAGATGGGCCATCAGAGCCACCGCAGGGAGGCTTTCAGCTGCACCTGGGTCGGTGTGGGGCAAGCCCGGCATGGCAAGGGGCATCCAGAGGAATTTGCCTCTCCGCACCACATCCAGCACCGTGGCGTGTTCCAGGTTCCCGATGAAGTCCTCCGCTCCGAGGGCATGCCGTCGGATGGACCGCGGATCAAGGACATCGACGCCGGTCACGGAACGGCCGCGGACCCAGCGCGCCAGGCCGCGGCGTACTACCTCTACTTCGGGAAGCTCAGGCATCGGGGCTCAGGCGGATGCAGGACCGGCAGCAGTCGGATCCAAGGCAGTCAAAGCACGCCAGGCGTCGGCGGCGGCTTCCTGTTCCGCTTCCTTCTTGGAATGACCCGAGCCCCGCCCGTAGGGGGTTCCGCCGATGTTCAGCACGGCTTCAAAAGTACGGGCATGGTCAGGTCCGGAACCTTCCACGGCATAGTGGATGGCGCCCAGCTGCCGGCTGGCAGTCAGTTCCTGGATGCTGGTCTTCCAGTCAGTTCCAGCACCAAGGGCTCCGGCGTCCTTCAGGAGCGGACCCACCAGCCGCATCACTAATTGGCGGGCAGTCTCCATGTCGTTGGACAGATAGGTGGCGCCAATCAAGGCTTCCATGGTGTCGGCCAGAATGGAGGCCTTGTTCTTACCGTCAGTCAGCTTCTCGCCTTGCCCGAGGTAGATGAACTCGCCAACGCCAATTGCCCGGCCGATCCCGGCCAAGGCGCGCGTACTGACGACGGCGGAGCGGCGTTTTGCAAGTTCGCCTTCAGGCAGGGTGGGGTTCTCACGGTACAGAGAGTCAGTAACCGAGAATCCCAGGATGGAGTCGCCGAGGAACTCGAGGCGCTCGTTGGTGGGAATCCCGCCGTTCTCATACGCGTATGAGCGATGTGTCAGAGCAAGACGAAGCGTCTCGGTGTCAATCGAGACACCGAGACGCTTCAGAAGCTCTTCAGTTGAAGACATCCTTAGTCAGCCTGTACGGCAGATTAGGCGTCTGCGACCTTGCGGCCCTTGTATTCAAGGAACAGCGCGGTGCCGGCAGAGTCAGTAACGACCTTTGCCTGGTGCGGCAGGCTGTAGGTAACCTGACCGTTTTCGATGGTCTTGACCAAGTTGGGGGCAGTTGCCTTCCACTGGGCACGGCGGGCGCGTGTATTTGCGCGAGACATTTTCCGCTTGGGAACAGCCACGGCTATCTCATTTCTCTCTTAGACGAACACTTACTAATCGGTTTGCCGGTCAGTCTTAGCCAGATCAGCTAGGGCAGCCCAGCGAGGGTCAATGACCTCGTGGTGGTGCCCCGGCTCGTCTTCCAGGCGCGCTCCGCATTCGGAGCACAGACCCTGGCAGTCTTCCCGGCACACCGGCTGGAACGGCAGCATAGTGACAACTGCGTCCCGCAACACCGGCTCAAGATCGATCAGATCGTACTCGACTCGACGTTGCTCTTCATCGTCTTCTCCGCCCGAAAGCTCTACGCCTTCATAGAAGAAAAGTTCTTGCACATTGACTTCAAGGTCATACGCAAGGGGATCCAGGCATCGGCCACACTCGCCGGTTACATCGACGATTACGGTGCCGGATACCAGAATTCCTTCGTGTACGGCCTCAAGGCGAAGATCCAACTCGATATCCGAGCCTTCCTTCACGCCAATGAGCGCCACACCAAGGTCACTTGGCGCAGGTACATGCTCGTTGAGTGTCCGCATGGTCCCTGGACTGCGTCCAAGGTCCTTGACTACCAGCGCCAAGGGCGAACTTGCATCTCGCTTAATGAGAACTCCTGTAGAACATATGACCGACGTACCATCTTAGCCTGATCACGCTTGAGGACTCAAACTGACGCCGGGCGCGCATAAATGCGCGGTGGTTTCAGCTTGGGGCACTCCGCATAAGGGCGCGAGGTACCCATCAAGCCTACCCCTTGCGCGGGTGTTCCGTTGCAGGCTCGCCAGCGAGGAGACGTTTCAGTACTGACTTGGGCACGAAATCCGAGATGTCCCCTCCCAAAACGTTCACCTCTTTGATGAGTGTCGAAGACAAGTGAACATAGTGCGCTTCAGCAGGAAGGAACACAGTTTCCACACCGGCCAGCTGACGGTTCATGGTGGCCATGGGCAGTTCGTAGTCAAAATCGGACGATGAGCGGAGGCCCTTGACGATGGCCGATACGCCCCGGTGGCGGCAGTACTCAGCCAACAGTCCTTCGCCCATGGGCTCCACGATGATTCCGCGAAGGGACGCCAGCGTTTCGCGTGCCATTTCCATGCGGTCTTCCAGGCTGAACCTGTACTTTTTGGCGTAGTTGGTGGACACGGCCACAATGACTTCGTCAAAGAGGCCGGCCGCCCGGGCAATGACTTCGAGATGTCCGTTGTGGATGGGGTCAAAGGATCCAGGGCATACCGCTCGTCTCATGAGACGAACCTACCCCATAGCTTCGCCGGGATACCATGGCAGACATGGCATCCGCAGGCAGCAGCCCCTCCCTCGAGACGAGCGCCGGCACCACCCCCGGTACCAGAACAGCACCTTGGCAGCGGGCCGCAACCGGAGCCAATCTACTCTCACCCGAAGGAGGGCTGGGGGTGACCATCTTCGAGGAGATGACCACACTTGCACTCTCCACTGGAGCCATCAACCTTGGCCAGGGTTTTCCTGACGAAGACGGGCCCGATGAGATCAAAGCAGCAGCCCAAACCGCCATAGCCTCCGGGGCCAACCAATACGCACCCGGCAAAGGCCTTCCCGTTCTAAGGGAAGCGATCACGGCACACCAACAGCGGTTTTACGGCCTGGCCCCTGACCCTGACACCGAGGTCCTTGTCACCACCGGAGCAACGGAGGCGATCGCGGCAACACTGCTCGCCTTCACCCAGCCAGGTGATGAAGTCCTGACCTTCGAGCCCTTCTACGACTCCTACGGTGCCATCATTGGCATGGCAGGTGCCACGCACGTCACCGCTCCCCTGCTGGCACCGGACTTCCTCCCGGACCTCTCGGCCCTTGAAGGCGTCTTCAGTCACCGGACCCGCATTCTCCTCCTCAATAATCCACACAACCCGACGGGCGCGGTCTTCCCCCACCATGTCCTGGCGAAGATCGTGGAACTGGCTGCCAGATACGATGCCATCATTGTCAGCGACGAAGTCTACGAGCATTTGACCTTTGGCGTGGACCACATCCCCATCACGTCCCTCCCAGGAGCAGCGGACCGGACCCTCACCGTATCCTCGGCCGGCAAGACCTTTTCCTTTACCGGCTGGAAAATCGGCTGGCTCAGCGGTCCTGAACATTTGGTTTCTGCTGTGCGCACAGTGAAACAGTTCCTGACCTACAGTGCGGGGACACCCTTTCAGGGAGCCATTGCAGTCGGCCTCGGCCTTCCCGACGGGTTCTACACCGGCATTGCCAGTACGCTCCAGCACAAACGCGACATCCTGGCAGAAGGGCTGCGTGCGGCGGGGTTCGGGGTATACATCCCCAGCGGCACCTACTTCATCAATGTGGACACCGCCCCCTTGGGTATCCGCGATTCCGTGGACCTTGCGCGGCGCCTGCCGGGACTGGTGGGAGTGGCCGCAATTCCGGTTCCTGTCTTCTGCCATCCAGAGGGGGCAGCGCGCACCCGCAGCCTGCTGCGCTTCGCTTTCTGCAAAAAGACATCCGTCCTGGAAGAAGCAGCCGAACGCCTCGCCTCGCTCAAGGACCGGCTCTGAATACCACGGGCTCCGGACACCACGTCGCCTCGCGCTACCTCCGGACCACGGGGCAGCACGCCACCATTGACGCGGATACCCTCATTGAGGGCAGCTTCATCCTCAGCATCGGCGGGGCCGAGCAGTCGCACGTCAACCTCGCGGATCCGCGGGAGATATTTTATGAGTACCTGCGCAGGATCGGTCATGTAGTGGATTTGGCTGCGGCGCCCGGGGCACCCATCCGCGCACTGCATCTAGGTGCAGGGGCGTTGACCCTTGCCCGCTACATCCAGGCCACCCGCCCTGGTTCGGCACAGTATGCCGTTGAACTGGAACGCGAACTCCTGGACTTCGTGCTCCACAAACTGCCCATGCCCGACGGCACCACGCTGACTACCCACATTGGCGACGCGCGCGACGCGTTGGCGGAGCTTGACGCCGAGGTGACATTCGACGTCGTGATTCTTGATATCTTCTCCGGACCAGAGGCCCCAGCACACATCGCGTGCAAGGAATTCTACGAGGAAGCTGCCGCACGGCTGGGTCCTGACGGGGTCTTGATCGTCAACGTGGGAGACGAACCCGCCCTGACCTTGGTGCGGAGCCAGGTGACGGCCCTGCGTGAGGCCATGCAGGATGTTGCCGCCGTCGCAGAAACCGGCATGTTTGAGGGCCGTTACCCCGGCAACATCATTCTTGTGGGCACACGCAGACGGTGGACGCCGGAGTGGACGGTGGAGTTGCTGGCCCGCGGCCCGCATCCTGCCGCTGTGCTCACCGGGATGGACTTGGACCGGATTGCCGGCTGAGATCCCGGCCCCGAGCCGCCAGGCTCGCCCGAGCCGCCAGGCCGGCCCGACACGCTAGGCCGGTTCGGCGAACCATAGCTTGGTTTCGCCGTACTTCTTGTCGGCGAAGCACTCCATGGTCTCAGGCCACGCCGGTTCCGGGCTCCGCGAACTTCGCTCGACAACCACCACGGCGCCCTCATCCAAGTGCGGCGCGAGTTTTGCCAACACCTCGCTCAAGGCCGGTTCGTCCAAGGGGTACGGCGGATCGAGGAAGACCAAATCCCACAACCCGCCCGCATGTGCCCGTTCAAGGAACGATTCCACCTTGGAACGGTGGACCGAGACCTTCTTGCCGCCCA